>CALEMP010000201.1 GCA_937910685.1 uncultured bacterium | reverse complement strand
TATTTTGAGGACTTCACCCTGGGACTTACCTACAAGACTTATGGCCGCACCCTTACCGACGCGGATCTTGTGCAATTCGCAGGCATCTCCGGTGACTTCAACCCGGTCCATATGGATCAGGAAACCGCCCAGTCCACACCTTTTCGTGGTCGTGTAGCCCACGGCATGCTGGTTCAATCGATCGCCACCGGGTTGGCGGTTCAAATGGGCATTTTTCACGGGACCCTGGTGGCTATCGCCGGCATGGACATTGCCTGGAAATCCCCGGCCAGGGTTGGCGATACCCTGCGCGTGACCATGGAAGTTGTCGAGGTCGACCCCAGCCCAAAACCCAAACGGGGTAAGATTCGATTCGGGGTGCTCGTTCAAAAGGAAGATGACACGGTGCTGGCGGAATCCAGCTGGAACACCGTGGTCTCCCGGCGTCCAAAATGAGTTGAGCCATGTCCTTCTTGAGTCGCTTGACTGGGCCCGGATTCAACCCGGTTTACGGACCAAGTAGGCCAAAAGGCCTGTTCACCGGGGCGCATCAGCCCGCATCGATTTCTACGCCCGAACCCTCGGGTGCATCGGCCCCAAGGAAACGCAAGCCATCGGCTGGGGTCCACTCGAAATCCGTTCGCGCCCCGGTTCCCACACGCAACTGAGCAGTATCCTGCCAGGGCCGTCCAAGCCCCATGCACAGGGCAATGCGCACGACCCACATATGGGCCACGATTGCAATCGTCGAGCCCGCATGCTCTTCCGCTAACTCCAGCAGCTTAGGCGCGACTCGTTTGGCCATGACTTGAATCGTCTCTCCGCCGGGAGGCGCCAACAATCCTGCACTGGTGGTCCAAGCTTGAAACCCACCTGGTTGTCGTTCGTTCACCTGTTCTGGGGTCAGTCCAGCCCAGGATCCCCGGTCGATTTCCACCAGGCGTTTTTCGTCGCGACGGTCGAGATCACGTTCTGCCCGAAGGTGCGCCGCACTGGCTTCGGCCCGCTGCAGGCCGGAGGAAATGACCGCCCCAAGTTCGACCCCCTGGAGGCTTCGGGCGGCCCAAAGGGCCTGGCGATGGCCCTCCTCAGACAGGGGTACATCCAGGCACCCATAAATCATCCCTGGCCAGGGATCGGCCACCTGGCCGTGACGGAAGATGTGCAAACGAGTGGTTTTCTTGCCCATGGGGCGAGCATACAGCCCCAGGGGGCAAGACTCCCCCACGAGAGCGCCAGTTGGCCCCCCCATCGCTAGAAACAGGCAAAAATCACTCCCATAACGCAAGAAGAGTGCTTCCCCGCTAGAACTTTGGGGCCGCCATCGCTACGGTTCTGGGCTCTCCTGTTCCCAGGTCATCCCCATGCATGCGCTAAGACGCTTTCTTGATACTTCTGTCGGTCGTAAGACCGTCCTCGCCATCACGGGCATGTCCCTGTTTGGCTTTGTCGTGGTCCATTTGCTGGGTAACTTTACCCTGTTCTCCGGTACCGAAGCGCTCAACGAGTACGCCGATAAGCTCGAGGCCCTTGGACCGGTTTTAATTGTGGCGGAGGTGGGTCTTTTGGTGCTCTTTGTGGTGCACATGGGGCTGGCCCTCAGCTTGAATCGCCAAAGCCGTGAAGCCCGACCCGAGGGATACCGCCTGCGTGCAAACATGGGCAATTCCACAACGGCCTCCCGTTCCATGTTGATTACGGGTTTGGTGCTGGGTGTTTTCCTGGTGATCCACATCGCTGATTTCCGCATCAAGAAAATCATGGGCAACCCGGATGTGGCAGACCTTGGTCAAGCGGTGGTCGATCGTATCACCAGCCCCATCGGCTTAGTGATCTACCTCGGTGGCATCATCGCCCTTGGGTTGCACCTACGCCACGCTCTGCAAAGCGCCTTCCAAACCTTTGGCTTGAGTCACCCACGCTGGACTCAAAATGTGCGCTGCGCCAGTGTCGCCATCGCCACCTTGATCACTCTCGGGTTCCTGTCCATTCCTCTCTATCTATTGTTCATTGGCCAAGGAGCGGCATCATGAGTTCCAATCACGCAAGCCCCATGCTTGACTCCAAAATCCCGTCTGGAAACCTAAAAGACGCCTGGACGAACCACAAGTTCAACCTGCCCCTGATCAACCCTGCCAACCGTCGCAAGTTCAAAATCCTCGTGGTAGGCACGGGCTTGGCTGGTTCCTCCGCGGCCGCCACACTGGCGGAGATGGGATATGAAGTGCAGACATTTTGCATTCAAGACTCTCCCCGGCGCGCTCACTCCATTGCAGCCCAGGGCGGCATCAACGCGGCGAAGAACTACAAGGGTGACGGGGACAGCGTTCACCGTCTGTTTTACGACACGGTCAAAGGGGGCGATTACCGCGCCCGGGAGCACAACGTGCACCGTTTGGCCGAGGTCAGCGTCGACATCATCGATCAATGTGTTGCGCAGGGCGTGCCCTTCGCACGGGAATACGGAGGATTGCTGGACACACGATCCTTTGGGGGAGCCCAGGTCTCGCGCACCTTTTACGCCCGGGGCCAAACCGGGCAACAACTGCTGCTAGGCGCTTACAGTGCGCTCATGCGCCAGGTTTCGGCGGGCAAGGTTCATGTGAAAACCCGTTGCGAAATGGTCGACGTGGTGAACGTGGACGGTGTCGCCCGGGGCATCATCACCCGGGACTTGGTCACGGGCGCTTTCGAGCGCCACTCCGGAGATGCTGTTCTGCTATGCACCGGCGGATATGGCAATGCCTTCTATCTGTCAACGAACGCCAAGACGTGCAATGTGACGGCCGCATGGCGAGCCCATAAGCGGGGCGCGTTCTTCGCCAACCCGTGCTACACGCAGATTCACCCCACCTGCATCCCGGTCAGTGGCGACTACCAGTCCAAACTGACTCTGATGAGCGAGTCCCTCCGCAACGATGGCCGCGTTTGGGTCCCCGAGACCAAGGGAGACAAACGCCTCCCGTCCACGATCCCCGAAAGCGAGCGTGATTACTACCTAGAGCGACGCTATCCGAGTTTCGGCAACTTGGTCCCCCGGGATGTTGCCAGCCGAAACGCCAAGTCGGTCTGCGATGAAGGCCGCGGCGTCGGCCCCACTGGCCTGAGTGTCTACCTAGACTTCGCCGATGCCATCGCCCGAGATGGGCGTTCGACGATCGAGGCACGCTATGGAAACCTCTTCCAAATGTACCAGCGAATCACTGGTGAAGATCCCTACAGCGAGCCCATGCGCATCTTCCCCGCGGTGCACTACACCATGGGCGGTCTTTGGGTGGACTACAACCTAGAGAGCACCCTGCCCGGGTTGTTCGTACTGGGCGAAGCCAACTTCAGTGACCATGGGTCCAACCGACTGGGTGCCAGTGCTTTGATGCAGGGCCTCGCGGACGGCTACTACGTGGCCCCTGCCACTGTCACCGCCCACTTGGCTGGACGCAAACTCGAGCGCATCCCCACAAGTCACGACGCCTTTGGCGAAGCAGAAGCCTCATCAAGAGCGCGCTTTGACAAGCTGTTGAACGTCAACGGTTCGCGGTCGGTGGACCAGATGCACCGAGCCCTCGGCCAGTTGAATTGGGACAACTGCGGTATGGCACGCACCAAGGAAGGGCTCGAGAAAGCCCTCAAGCAGGTGGTTCAGCTGCGCGAGGAGTTCTGGGGCGACGTCAAGGTGCTTGGGGATGGGCGATCCTTGAACCAGGCCCTCGAACACGCTGGCCGGGTCGCAGACTTCATGGAATTCAGCGAGCTCATGATGCGCGACGCCCTTGTGCGTGAAGAATCCTGTGGTGGTCACTTCCGCGAGGAACACCAGACCGAAGACGGCGAAGCCAAACGAGACGATGACAAGTTCTGCCATGTGACCGCTTGGGAACACAAGGGCAAGGATCAACCACACCAGCAACACAACGAGGCGCTCTCCTTTGAGAACGTCAAGCTAACCACACGGAGCTACAAGTAATGGGCGGGCACAGCGACGAAATTCTTCATTTGACCCTCAACATCTGGCGCCAGTCCGGTGCGGATGATCCCGGGGAATTCGAGACCCATACCATTGACGCCAGTCCATCCATGTCCTTTCTGGAGATGCTCGATGTGGTCAATGAGAACCTGCAGGAAGATGGGCGCGAGGCCGTCGCCTTCGACCACGATTGCCGCGAGGGAATCTGCGGCATGTGCAGCTTGGTGATCAACGGCAAGCCCCACGGACCGGAATCCGAAACCACCACCTGCCAGCTGCACATGCGCAGCTTCAGCGATGGGGACGTGATCTGGATCGAACCTTTCCGAGCCAAGGCATTTCCCGTGCTGCGCGACCTGATCATTGATCGCTCTCCCCTGGACCGCATCATTCAGGCGGGGGGATTTGTCTCGATCAACACCGGCGCCCCTCAGGATGCCAATGCAATCCCGATTGCTAAGGAAAACGCAGACTTGGCTATGGACGCCGCTGCTTGCATCGGTTGTGGAGCCTGCGTAGCAGCCTGCCCCAACGCCGCAGCCATGCTCTTCACAGCCGCCAAAGTCAGCCAATTGGCTCTCTTGCCCCAGGGTGAGCCCGAACGGGAGGGTCGCGTGATCGGCATGGTTGAGCAAATGGAAACCGAGGGTTTTGGTCACTGCACCAACCACTACGACTGTATGGCCGCCTGCCCCAAAGGGATCTCCACCGATAACATTGCGCGCATGAACCGCGAGTACTTGCGGGCCAGCGTTCTGTCCCGCTAAGAACGGGACTGGCCCGCTAGAAATCGGGACTGGGGAATGCCCGAGGCCCGGGCAAATCCTCAGTGCCCTGCGCTGTGCACAACCAAGCGCACATGCTTACCGCCCCAACCGCCCACTAGCTCCACAAGGTGGCTCAATCCAGGCGCTCCCCGCCATGCGTGGATCACCCCCGGTGCTTCTGGGGTGAGCAGTTCCATCCAGCGAATTGCCACGGGCAGTAGGGATGTGCGAAGTTCCGTGTCCCGGGCATTGGATCCACGGCGGGCTAAGCGTGAGGGCATGCAATCCCAATGGATCTGCCAGTCCCCCGCCAAGTGATTTGCGTCAAGGCCCATCAGCTGCAATCGCGTTCGTCCATTCGTGCGGCTCCCATTCAATTCTCCCCCATGGCGCTGGGCGCATTCGATCGCGCCACTTAAACCATGTCCCGTGCCGCCACTGGTTGCCCCGGGTTCGGTGGCTTCCGGAGGCAAGCCGCGCCCATCGTCCTGGACCCAAACCCCCGCAAGGCCACGTTCGCGGGCCAAGCCCACTTGGACCTTTCCTCGGGGCCCCGCGGCTTCGGCTGCGTTGACGATGAGATTCACCAGTGCATCTTCCAGCAAGGCACGGTTTGCGAAAACTTCACCACCTGACGATAGATCATCAGTCAATTGGGCGGGCAAGGGCGCTGCGCCAGGACGGACAGTGCCACGGGCGCGTTCCAAAGCGGAATGGGCCACCTGACCAAGATCCCACCGCTTAGAAGCGGGGCAGGCGCCGTGGGCAGCTAAGCCCTCTCCCACTTGAATGTCCAGGGCACTCCCGCAAAGGTCCGACGCATCCATCAGGTGATTTTCGGTGGACTCCAGCACCCCTGTGTCCTGATCGAGACGCGCGCGACAAACCTCCAGCATGACCCCCGTAAGACGGTTGCGCAGGTCGTGGACCAAACTGGCGGAGCGAGCACCTAGGGCCACAAGATGCTTGGAGCGTTGATGGGAGGCTCCCCTGGCCAGCAGGCCCGCAACTCCATCGGCCACCGCTTCCCACCCAGGATCCTCCAGATCCTCTGGAGTGCTCGTCCTAATGATCAAATGGCCCCGCAGGCCCCCATCCCCCATGGCTGGCTGGACTCGCCAAGGGCCGGAAACCCGGTGGCCGGGCCTTGTGGACATGGATTCGGCCTTGCTGGCCTGCTGGCCCAGCAGGTGGCGAGCGCCCCGACCGACCCCTCGACCGCGGGAGGCTCTTCCCCCCTGGGGCAGATAACTGAGAGCCAGCACCCTCTCTGAGGCCTCGTTCAGCCGTCCTAAGAGGGTTTCTGGCCCGGGAGGAACCGATTGGGCACCCCAGGCACAGAGCTGCCGGTAGAGGGGCTCGAGTTGGGTACTCATCTCCTGGGGACCTGCCATGTGGACAGTCTGCCTCCCATCCCCCCCCGGGGGGGTGGTTCTCCATTGTGGGCACATGTGTTCCCTTTGGGAAACGCCACGATTTTGGGTGACTAGCCCATCCCCCTGAGCATCCTGGAGAGGGTCATTTATCCACCCCACAGACCCCCAATCCGTTGCGGTGGGAGCCCAGGGAGCCTATTCTAGGAGGCCCTCAAAGAAGGCAGCTTCCCCTCATTCACTGGCACGCCCCTTGCATTGTATTTACGGACACGCCTTGGCGGTCCCAGCAAGGCCGCACGCCCGATACCAGTAACTCAGCCCCTTCGGGGACCGCACACCAAACTTTCCATTCTTCCCGAGTGATTCACTCATCCCGAATGACCATGAAAAATACCATCCTGATCGGCGCCCTTTTGGCCGCCAGCACCCTCGCCCTCTGCGATTTCTCCACGGGCCACGGCGGCACCTACCGAGGCCCCGGTGACACTGTGCCCCCCGGCGCTGGTGGCGGCGGCGGTGGCGGAGGCGCTGCACCTGGTGCTCCTGCACCCGGCGCACCTACCACGCCTGCACCCTCTGCACCCGGCACTCCGGCTGCTGCACCTGGCACCCCCGCCGGCACCCCAGCTCCCGGCCAGACCCAAGGTCCCATGACCCAAGGTGGCGCCGACGCCGGACCTGACCTGACCCGTTGGGAATTCTGGTGGGGCTTCAACAAGGATCCGTACCTGAACCTGAAGAGCCACATCCATGACGGCAACATCCAAACCGGTTCCGCGGAGTTCTTCCTAGGCCACGGCCAGAAGGAGCAAGCCAAGGAAACCCTGCGGCCCACCAAGGAGCAGATCGACAACGTGGTTGTCCCTGCCCTGATCGAAGCCCTCAACAAGGAACGCCACAACGACATCGTGACCGGCGCCATGATTGCATTGGCCAAAATCGGTGACGAACAGGACGAGAGTGGTGAGTCCCGCTTCCAGAAGGAAATCGCCAAGTTCCTCGACAACCCCAGCCAGGAAATTGCAGAGACCGCCGCAGTGGCCCTCGGCATTCTCGCCGACCAAGGCAGCACCGATCTACTCGTTGCCCTGATGAACGACCAGCCCCTTGGGCGCAAGGCCGTGGGTTCCACCCAGGTTTCCCTGCGCACCCGAGCCTTCGCCACCTACGGCTTGGGCCTTTTGGGCTATCGCTCCGGCGACAACGAATTGCGTAAGCAAATCGCAGAGCACCTGGCCGACGTACTGACCTCTCCGAACTTCGCCACCCGGGACATCAAGATCGCCGCCATGGTGGCCTTCGGCTTGACCCGCGTGGATACGGTGGTGACCAACGAAGATGGTACCGACGCAGTTCCGGCACTCACCGAGGAAGAGCAAAAGGGCAACCTGCAGCACGTGGTTTCACGTCAAGCACAGCTCAAGTTCCTGCTTGGTTACTTCAACGAGCGCAACGTGCGAGCCAACAAGACCACCCGCCACTACCTGGTGCGTGCCCACGCTCCTCGTTCCATGGCCATGCTCCTAGAGGACTTGACCGGCGACGAGAGCCTGAAGCAGCGCACTGCCGTTTCGGAAATGTTGATCGAAGCCATGCGCGAGCGTAGCGACTATAACGAGCGCGAACTGAAGATGAGTGCTGCCCTCGCCTTAGGTCAAATCGGCACCTGCGATGACGATGGCGCCAACGCCATCGACAACCAGATCCGTGCTGGCCTGCGCGAGGTTGCATCCAAGGGACGTCAGCAAGCCCGTCGTTTCTCCCTGATCTCCCTGGCTCAAATCGGTGCCCGTGCGGGCGTCGGCGAAAAGCCCTGGGGTGGTCGTGAAGAAGTTGAAGCGGCCCTGACCAAGACCCTCGGTCGCGGTAAGGTGCAGCTCAAGCCCTGGGCTGGGCTCGCCATCGGCGTGCAAAGCTGGGACCTTCTTGAAGCAAGTCAAGGTCTGGACACCACTTCGATTCTGGCCCTGCAGGCCGCCACAGACGAATGCAAGCGCCCTGCTGATATCGGCGCTTACGTGCTCGGCCTTGGCATGAGCAAGAACGTGGATGCGATCTCCATGATCGTGGACAAGCTGGACTACTTCAGCGGTGACGACGACGCTCGTGGCTATTGCTGCGTGGCCCTCGGCCTGATCGGCGACCCCCGTCCGGTGGAACAGATCCAGACCCTGATCGAAGAGTCCAAGTATCGCCCCACCCTGCTCAAGCAGGCGGCCATCGCCTTGGGCCTGTTGGGTGACAAGGCCATCGTTCCCAAGTTGGTGGACATGCTGGCTGTTGCCAAGGGCATGGCCACTCAGGCGGCTATCGCCACGGCCCTCGGCCAGATCGGCGACCGCAACTCCATTGAGCCCCTCGTGGATATGCTCAAGAGTCCCAAGATGACCGGTGGCGCCCGCGGCTTCGCGGCAGTGGCCCTGGGCATTGTCTGTGACAAAGAGATGCTGCCTTGGAATTCCAAGATTGGCCAGAACATTAACTACCGCGCAAACTCCTCGACCCTGACCGGCGCCGGCACCGGCATCCTGGACATTCTTTGATCGCGCCGCGCGGCCCCGAGGGGTTGCGCGCTTGATTGGGGGGCCTTGCCCCACATCACAACGGGGAGCCGCCCACTTGCAAGAGTGGGCGGCTCCTCTAGCTTTGGCTGCACCTACTTACGGAAACGCCTGCACCCATGTGAGCACACCTCAGTCCCTTCAGGCGCAGCGGGTCACGCCCTCCAAGACCTAGACTCAACCAAGGGCATGGACAGCCCTAATGTGCTCTTGACAGGTATCCAAGAGAGCTTCTTGCTCTGCAGGACCCAAGGCCGAGAACCCGCTCACCGTATGCCCCTCCGGGCAAGCGACGTGATCGCACCAGCAGACGAAGGGCGAAGCCATCTGCTGTTCCGTAGCGTTGTAGTTAAAGGTGATTTCAACGCCAACGGGGATCTCCTTGAGAGCGATGAGGGACCGTCCTCGGAAGTAAGCATTGGGCGCGCAGTGATGATTGAGATATCGCCAGTCATAATGACTCGCTTGCTTGGCGGGATCTTCGGATGCTGTGGACTCTAGGTGCTCGTTCTCTCCAACCTGCACGGTGTATCGCATAGGGTGACGGGATTCCTTGCCCTGGATCACAACGATCAACTCCCCTTGAGATATGGCCTGCCGTGCAAGGACCCGGCGCTGGCCCTTATGTTCGGAGACTCTAAAGCAACTAGTGGTCATGGAGTTAGCTTAGGAACCAAAGGCCTAGGATCCTAGCTTAGCTCCGTTCTTGCGGATGAATCCTAGCTCGCCTGCTCTCTATGTGAGGCGCAGAGCATGGGCAACGTGCCACGACCGAAGAATCCCAAGGGTTATGCACCTCAAGAATTCGGCCTAGGGTGACCTCTTCGCAATGGATGAAGGCCGGAAGCTCGAGGTTTATGGCATCGGCTGTGGCGTTCATGTGGGGGTCAATCGTTCTTGCTTTTCTGAACCCGACGGAAGGGATGCACCCAGTTGGCCTTTACACGGGGGCTGCGCGTCTGAATCCAGACTCGCCCCTTGCCAGAGAACCGAAGAATCAACTGATTACCAAAGAGGAATGAACGGATCTTGCGAGCGCGCGTGAGCTTATAGGAGAGCTCGGGCTCCCAAGCGACCGCGTAGCCATTGTCCACGATGTACTCACCGTCCACATCCACCGCTTCGATGGCCCCATAGGAGTTAAAGAAGAGCTTCCCCTTCCCCGTGCATTTCAAAACGAAAAAGCCCTCATTGAAGAAGCCTTTGAAGCCGTCGAACTTAGAGTCAACGGTGACGCCCTCGCAAGAAGCCAAGAAGGCCCCTTTCTCGAGGAGAAGCTCGCCATCCAAGTCATACTCGACAATGTCGCCTGCGCTACCGGGAGCGAGCGCGATCGAGCCAGGTTGCCCCTCTGCGCGCCAAGTGTTCTGAAAGAAGCTTTCCCCCGAGAGGAATGAGCGCTTCAGTCCCTTCATCACACCCCCACGCGTGGAGGTCTCCGTGACGACGTTCGTATCCTTCCAAGCCATCGCGCCAGATTCAGAGACCAGGGTCTCTCCTGGAGAGAGCGTCGCCTCAAGGATCGAGTAGCTAGGGCCGTTCGTAATTTGATGTTCCATTAGGCTTTCCTCGGGGGCAGCATCCTGCCGAGTTTAGCGCCAAAAGTTCGCGCGTTATGGGATTGCACCAGGAGGCGCCCTGTCCCCTTGAACCTCATCACGAGACCCTCTCCTCCTAGGAAGGAGCGCAGCCAAGAGCCACCGGCCTTTGAAATTTCATAAGAAAGAGTGTCTTCAAAAGCGACCACATGACCGGTGTCCACCACCACTTCGCCATCAAACGTCACTTCGCGAATGCATCCAAAAGCGCCAACGAGCAGCAAGCCCTGCCCATCAACCGAGAGGAAGTACAGGTTCTCACCTGAGAGCATTCCCCGCAATCCTTGAAATTGCGTGTCGAGCGCGAGTTCTTCGCTTGAGCCGAGGTAGCTGCCGCCAGCGCAAAGCCAACGGGAACTGCCGTCCAGTTCCACCTTCATGACATCCCCTGGTAAGCTCGGCGCGAGGCCAACCTCACCAGCGACGCCGCCCTCGGCCGTGTACTTCGAAAGGAAGAAGCTATCGCCACCGAGGAGGCGCTTCAGGCCACCCAAGATTCCGCCCTTCCCTTTAGAGTGCGTCGTGACATCACTGTCAATCTCAGCGCTGGTGCGATACATGGCACCAGACTCAGAGACAAAGGTCTCACCAGCCTGGAGCTTTACAATGGCGGACGCGAAGGCGCCGCTGTCTTTAATTGCGATTTCCATCAGCCCCTCAAGTAAGGAGTAATCCACCCTGCGGTTTCACGGAGGGTGCGTGTCTGGAGCCAAATTTTGCCCGTACCAGCGAAGCGCATGACGAGCCCCTCGCCGCTGAATAAGGTTTGCTTCAATCCGCCCATGCCTTCGATGGAATAATCGAGGGAGGACTCCCAGGCCACGACGTGTCCAGTGTCCACGGTCAGGTCTCCATCCAGCTCTCGCTCGACGATCGCGCCATATGAGTTGAAGAGTAAGTCGCCTTCTCCTTCAGCCTCGAAGAGGAAGGCGCCTTCTCCGCTGAAGAGCGCCTTCAGGCCTCCAAAGCGAGTTCGGAGCGAGATACCATCGCTGACTGCGAGGAAGGAACCTGCGGAGAGCATCAGCTTCTCCCCATGCATCTCACGATGAACGACCGCGCCGGGAGTCGTAGGAGCCACCGTGACAAAGCCCGGCTCTCCAGAGCTGTACTCAGAGAGAAGGAAGGATTCTCTTGCTCCGACAGCTCGAAAGAGAGATTTCACAACGCCGCCAGCCATGCGGGTTCTGAGGTCCATGCCCGCGCTCATGCGGCTCATGGCTCCTCCTTCGCAAGTAAGCACTTCGCCCGGGGCTAAGCTACAAGTTGCCTCCCCAAAGTCGGGATTTCCATCTAGTCGTACCTGCATGTAGGCAGATTACGCCTTGAGTGGCCCCGAATTCTAGGGCAACGGCGTCTTTTTTTAACCGCCCGAGCGCTCCTCTAAACCTTTGAACCCCGAAGCAATACCGTCAGGGCTTTACTAGCCGTCCCAGCCCCCGTCAGCAGGCCCGTGGATCCAAGATTAGCGCCCTATGACAGCACTCTTCGCGCAACTCATGGTTCACCCAGAGCGGCGCAGGCTTGGTCTCCCCTAGCTTTGAGGGCGTAATCGACTCACGACCAAAAATCCGATCGCCAAGAGCACGGCCATCCCAACGGTGCGTTGCGCACGCAGAAGCGCAGCCGCCTGGGTCACGAGCGACCGCTTTGAATCGATCGAACGAGCCACCAAGCCCTGCGCGCGTCGGCTGTAGAAAGCACGACTTTCCTGGGGCAGGTCCGGTGATTCAGCAGCAAGCTGCGCAAGACGCTGACTCCACTTGGAGCCCTCATCGATTTGCAACAGTTGGAGGGCCAAGTCCGCACCGTTGATCAGAAGTTGGAGGTCCTCCGGGTGGGCAGCAAGCCCCTGCCGAACGGCTAGCAGGGCTCCGGTCAGATCGCCGCACAAGAAACGCGCCTCGACCTGAGCCCGGTGGCGTGCCAGGGGATCAGAGATCGCGGTCGCAGCCGCGACTGCGTGCACATAGTTACCCGCCTGGAGGTAGTCCCTGTAGACCTGGGCTTGGGGATCCTGAGTACCCACCGAAACCGCGCTGAGAGTCAGGGCAGCAACCAAGAAACCTGAGCCAATCACGGGGCACTCTCCTCCGCCCAATGCACTCGACCACGGGCGATGGATTCCCGCTGCATTTGTTCCAAGGGAGCACGGTCATCCGTCAGGATGCCGTCTCCCTGACCGGGCTGAACAAGGCCAAAGGTCCCCGGGGCACCCAGACTTTGGAGCAGTTGCTTTATGGGGCCGGGAACTTCCGGAGCCAGGGTCCCCCATGTATTTGGCGCACCAGACAAAACATTCCCTGGACGTGGCACGTCCGCGTCCCGGCGTACAAACACGAGGGTGTTTCGGCTGAAAGGAACCTCAAGGAGCAACGCCTCACGCCCGGCGGCGGCGGCCATGGTGGAAGCCACGGACAAAATCAAAGGATCCTCAACACCGAAGCCCGCGGCGTTCAGGCTGAGCCAACCACCGGGGGCAAGTTTCTCAAGCGCTTCACGGAAGAACTCCAGAGTCGCCAGGTGAAAAGGGATCTCCATGTTATTGGCATAAGAGTCCAGAATGATTTGATCAAAGGGCCCAGCCAACTGGGTCAAGGCCGCCCGGGAATCCCAACCCGCTAGCACCCGGTGAGGCGGACTGGGTACCAAGTCCATGTGCTCCTGGGCCAAGCGCACCACAGAAGGGTCGAGCTCGACGCCGGTCCAGACCAAAGTGGTCCCCTCGGGCAAGACCCCTTCCATCACACGCACCGCAGTGCCTGCGCCGAGCCCCAGCACCAGTAGATTCCAGGTGGAAGGAGCTTTCTGCCAAGCCAGGGGCAAACAAAAGAGGTCGTAGTAGTGCCCGTTTCCGAGCATGCCTGGATCGGGTTTCCAGACGCTTTGGAACGAATCCAGCGCTTCGTTGACCACAAGCCGTCGGGACAGGCTGTCCCCCTCCCCAGTCTCAATCACCCGGATGGACTGGTAAGCTGACTCGAGCCTCCCGAGTACACGGTCTCCCGGGGAAACCGCGGGAACGTCGAGCTCCAGTTGTCCGGCGCCCAAAAGAGGCAGCCACCACAAGAGTGCAACCGGCGTGGACCCTGTCCCACACAGCAAAAGTGTCGCCCCTACCATCAGCAACACCGAGGCCAGCAAGAAGGTGCCCTGCACACCGAGCACCGGTAAGAGCCAGTGGCTCGTGCCAAATACCCCGACCAAACTGCCAAGGGTTGCGGTTGCCAAGACTCGGCCTCCCGCTTGGCCCGCTCTCAGGTGTTGCCCGCGGGCGAGGGATTCCGTGGCCAAGGGAGAAACCGCCCCCAACAGGAGGGAGGCGGGCAAAAAGAGCAACAGAGAAGCGGCCAAACTTCCCCAGGTGAACAAGCCAAGTGCCTGATCCAGCGCTGTCCCCTCTGGCATGAACATCTGGCAAACCCCCTTGGCCCCCCATGGCATCAGCGCAACCCAAACCGCCGCAAGAGCGATCGCCAACCCCATGGACCGGGCCGGGCGTGCACCGCAAGCTAAGCGCCCACCAAGGACATAGCCAAGGGTTAAAGCCAGCAGAACCACCCCGATCACGTTGCTCCACACCACGTGGCTGGTGCCGAACCAAGGGGCGACCAAACGAACGGCTGCCAACTCAACCACCATAGTGCCGGCACCCGCGAGGGCGCAGCAAACCAGGACTGCGGGGGCGGAAGGGCTGCCCAGGGTCGGGGACTCGTCCACTGTTACTTTTTCGCCTTCGGAGGAACCGAGTAGGCTTTTTTAGCCACGAACACTCTCCCCGGATCGTTGGTTCCCTGGAAGATCAGCTTCAAGCAGGTGCGATAGCTGCGAGGCAAGAGGTCGGTGTGCTCAACCCCATTGATCACCACTTTGACAGGCTTTGAAAGGTCCACCAGCAGATCGTTGAACAGCAATGTCACCGTGGGCACCAGAGTCGCGTCCACATGGATTGTGTTCGTGTCCCGATCCACACGAGCTTCAACCAAGGCACCGTCCTCGTCCCCAGCCGGAACTTCGAGCCAGTAGGCGCGGGTGGGAAAGGGACTGCCGGGAACGAGGCTGATGTTTGTGGGGACCCCATTGCGTTCCGTGTCGTTGAGCCAGCCCAGGATTTCCTTCTCTCGCCCTTCGGGGTCAACTGTGCAGTTCTCCCAGCCCGCTTCCTTGATCTTCGCCTCCCACGCGGTCACTCCGGAACCGCCACCGCTGAACCAGGTGGGCAGGTTGGAGAAATTCTCAGAGGGTGCGTCTCCGGCATCGCCAGAACGCCCGATCACCCCGGCAAACAACTCGGGGAACTTCCCCGCGATGGAGAGCGCGGCATTCACCCCTGCCCCTCGGCCTGAGATGAAGACCTTGTTGTAGTCAATGGCCCAGTCCTCGTAGATGGCACGGAACAGGATAAGCATGGTGCCGACGCCAGGCATTCCGGTCCAGGTGTCCGCGTCCTTGGGCATCTCCGGGCAGACCAGAATGACTTGGTTGTGCAGTTCCCCATCGGACCAGTTTTCGAGCAGGGTTTCCTGGGGAGTCTCGTCAACGCCGGGGACGCAGAGCACCAAGGGCCAACTTTTCTTCTTGCCCTTGTCATAGTCAGCGGGTGCAAGGATTGCGTACTTAAGGGGCCCATCGCCACCGGGCACGGTCTGATCGTATACCCCATCCTGGATGCTGCCGAACTTGACTCGCTTGCGGGTATATTCCTTGGACATCCAAAGAGCCCGCCCAAGATCCAAGGGGCTGGCGAGGATGTCGTCGATAGGAGCTTTACGCAGCTTGCGCCCCAGCTTTTCAAGAATCTCGCCCACTTCGTTCTCGGCCTTCAGCACGCCCTCGCGAGCCACGGATGCTTCGATGTAGTCATTGAAACTCTGGGCCAGTTTCTTGAGATCCGAGTCCTTCAAGTAGGGTCCATCGAGGGCCGGGGCACTGGCGGGCACGAAGGCGGAGAGGCACAGCAGAGGGACGGTGATCAGGGCAAGTCGCAGCATGATTTTGGGGGGCTCGGAAAAGGGTGTCCCTAGGATCGTCAGAGGAGGGGTGAATGGCAAGCAACCCGGCCAGAAACGGGGGGCCAGGAGCAGATTCATGACCGTCGGAAACCTAGCCCCCGGGAGGACTCTAGTTTAGCGGGGCAGCAGAGACACGCCGAATCCTCGCAGAGCCCAGGGGGGCGGAATTTCTCCCTGGGACCGGCTGCGGTCCAGCAGCACCCCGAAAAGGGCGCTGGAGGCCTGCCAGTCCCCCTCCAGCAGGGCATCGAGGCCCAAAATCTGGTGTGCATCGGGAAATCCAGCCACCAAAAGGCGCCCCAGGTCCGCCCGGGCCAGGTCCTGGTGTCCCGACCCCGCGTGAATGATGGCCCGACGGCCCAAAAGAGCGTCTGCCTCTGCCCCCTGGGCTTTCCCCAGGGGAGGGAGCATGCTGTTGACCGTATCGAGGGCCAGATCCAAGCTCCCACAGCGACGTTGGATCCCCTCCAGGCAGAATGCGGACCAAGTGGCATGAGCCCGTCGATGGAGGGCCTCGGCAACTTCCCGAGCTCCAACCTGAAAATCCCCCTCTAGCTCTAGGAAAATCTCAAAGCCCCGCTGCAGACGGCGCTTCTCCTGCTCCCTGGAAAGGCCCTCTTCCCCGATCCCCAAGGACACCAAACGCACACGGTCGGCGGGCCGGAACCTCGCCGCGATCCAAGCCTCTACCGGCGCGCCCAGATAGGAGGGCTCTGGCACCAGGGCGGGAAGATCGCGATGCTCTAAACCAAGAGCGTTGCGGGCCAATTGTCGGCGATAGCGTTCGGCGGAACCTTCCCCAGCCGCCCGAACGTTGAGGCGTGGCTCCCATGCGCTCACCAATTTTGCGCGCTCCAGCGGACCGGGTTCAGCTGCCAGGCTGCGCCAGAGCACAGACCATGGTTGTTGTTCCGGAACTTCGACCGGTTCTTGGGGCCCCGAAAAAAGGCCCAGCAATGTCAGTATGCTCAGGTACGGAAGGATCAGATCCACCGCACGCGGCCCTTACCCGACTCATGGCTCGCAGCCTCTGTGTAACCAATTTCCAAAACAGTTTCCCCGATGGATTCCAAATGGGTACGCACCTTGACGACTTCTTCCGTATCGACCAGGAGCACCATGCCGATGCCCATGTTGAATACGCGGTGGGCTTCGTTCACTTCCAAGCCACCCTCTTCCACCAGGGTGCGGAACAAGGCCGGGCGTTCCCAGGAGGCCAAATCAATGCGCGCGTCACAGGAACCCAGGATGCGGGGCAAGTTGTCCACCAGTCCGCCACCGGTAATGTGAGCCATGGCGGCAATGCGCTTCTCCTCCAACAAAGGCCACAGAATCGGGTAATAGCAGCGATGGGGAGCCAAAAGGGCTTCTCCGACGCTGGGCCCCCCGAGGCTTTCAGGGCGATCATGGACATCCAAACCCATGCGCTCAAAGAGGATCTTTCGGGCCAGGGAAAAACCGTTGGTGTGCAAACCGCTGGAGGTCAAACCCAACAGGGTCTGACCGGGCTTGACCCGCGACCCATCGAGGATCTTGTCCTGTTCCACAGCACCCACCACAAAACCCACTAGGTCGAAGTCACCCTCGGCGTAAAGGCCAGGCATCTCGGCGGTCTCGCCCCCGAGCAAAGCCAAGCCTGATTCCTTGCAGGCGATGGCGCAGCCGCGAATCAGGTCACTGACCACGGTGGGTTCTAGTTTTCCCGTACCCACATAATCCATGAAGAACAAGGGGCGTGCCCCTTGAACCAAAATGTCATCCACGCAATGGTTGACCAGGTCTTGGCCCACCGTGTCGTAGACACCTACCTTTTTCGCAACATCGAGTTTCGTGCCAACGCCGTCGGCACTCGACACCAGGACCATGCCTTCGCAGCCGGCTTTGGCCAGGTCGAAAAGACCGCCGAAGAGTCCCACGTCCGAGACCACTCCGGGGGTAAAAGTGGACCGAATCGCGTCCTTGGCCAAGCTCAGGGCTTCGTCCTGTGCGTCAATGTTGACACCTGCGTCCTTGTAGGAAAGTGAAGGGTTTTGGCTCACGCTGCTGGGGGGGGCTGGGTCCTTGGACCGGGTGCAAAAAAGCTGTTCAAAAAGGGGCTGGATGGGTCATCCACAGGGGAATAAGGATAACGATTCCAGAGCAAATGTCGCCAGGGAAGCCGGATGTCCTACACTTTGATCGCAGGCGGATCTCCCCGGGCCCCCGCCCCCCCACCATTGAACTGACAGCGTGAACAACGACCCCGTGAAACCCATCCTCGTGCTTGGCAGCACGGGTTCAATCGGGACTCAAACTCTCGACCTGGTGTCCGACCCAGCCTCTGGGCTCCGGGTGGCCGGATTGGCGGCTAATTCCTCATGGGAGTTGCTGCGCGACCAGGCGGCCCAGACCGGGGCCCCCTTCCTGGCCCTCTCGGACCCCGCAGCTGCGGATGCCCTGCGCCCCCACCTCTCTCCGGGAACCACCCTCTTCAGCGGGCCCGAGGCCCAGTTGGAGCTGATCGCCGCCGCGGAATATGACGTCGCGGTGCATGGAGTCATGGGCCGCGCTGGCCTAGAGGCGTCCTTTGCCCTCTGCAAGGCGGGCAAAACCCTCGCCCTAGCCAACAAGGAATCCCTGGTGATCGCTGGGGACCTGCTGATCGACACGATCGCGGAACACGGCGGGCGCCTGATCCCGGTGGATTCAGAACACTCGGCCATTGAACAGTGCCTGCGAGGCGAAGACCTTGCCTGCATCCGCAAGGTTTTGCTCACCGCCAGCGGCGGCCCATTTCGCGAAACCAGCCTAGCGGACATGGAGAACGCCCCCCAAGAGAAAGCCCTCGCCCACCCCACTTGGGATATGGGGCCGCGCATCACCATCGGTTCAGCAACCTTAATCAACAAGGCTTTTGAAATTATCGAGCTGCACCACCTCTTCGGTTTGGACCGAGACCGGATGGAGGTGGTGGTCCACCCCCAATCCCTGGTGCATTCCATGGTTGAGTTTGTGGATGGCTCGGTGATCGCCCAGATGGGCCCGCCGGATATGCGCGGTACGATCCACTATGCCCTGCACCATCCCGACCGACAGCCATCTAAGCTCGCGGGCTTTGACCTACAACAATTCAGCCGATTGACCTTCGAAGCCCCAGATTTCGAGCGCTTCCCCTCTCTCGAGTTGGGATTCCGTTGCGTGGAAGAGGGAGGCACCTCAGGCTGCTGCCTGAATGCGGCCGATGAGGTTGCGGTGGAAGCTTATCTCGCCGGCGATATTCCTTTCGGAGACATCGTGCGCATTAGCCAAAAGGTCCTCGATGAGCGTCCCACAAATAAACCCGACCCAGGCACCCTGTCTGAAGTCCTAGAAGCCGACCGCTGGGCCCGGTCTCTCGCAGAAGAGATCGTCGCAAGCAAAACCACCAGCACTACATAATGGACCTGACATCAATTTTCCGGGTGGTCCAGGTCATCTTTGGCATCGGCATGGTGATCTTCGTTCACGAGGGAGGACACTTCATCGCCGCCCGCTTGTGCGGTGTGCGTGTGGAAGTCTTCAGCTTGGGCTTTGGCCCGGCTATCTGGTCCCGTCGCAGGGGCAACACCCTCTACCAGTTGGCTCTGGTGCCCTTTGGAGGATACGTGCGCATGGCTGGTGAAGGCGGCGGTCCAGAAGGGCGCAAACCCCTGCCCGACGAGTTGGGGTCCAAGACCGTGGGCCAGCGGTTCTTCGTGTACTCGGGGGGCGTGCTCATGAACCTGGTATTCGCCTTGGTTTGCTTTCCCATCGCCTACCGCGTTGGTGTTCCGGTTACCCCAGCGATCATCTCAGCCCCCACCCCGGGTGGCGCCGCTTGGCAAGCGGGCTTGCCCGCCGGGGCAAAGCTGCTCGAAATCAATGGCCATCGATTGCGGGACTTTGAAAGCCTGATCGGAGAAGTTGCCCTCGGGGGATCCGATCCCGCCAAGCTCACTTACCTGGACGAAAGAGATGGTGCCCTGCACCACAAGACTCTGACTCCCATCATGGATGAGGAGCTGGGCTTCTACCGCCTGGGTCTAGGCATCGGCGTGGATCCCGCCCACACCCTTCGGGTGGAACCGGCCGGACCAGCTGCATTGGCGGGGCTCACCGAAGGCGCAGTCCTGCTGGCAGTCGAAGGCCAGCCAAAGGATCAACCCCTGGCGATTCAACTCGCCTGGGCCTTAGATTCCGGTGAACCCATGGACATCGTGATCGATCAGGGCCAAGGCCCCGAGACCATCACAATCCCCGTAATCTGGGAGAGCCTTGCCGAGCGCGTCCTGTTTGGACTTGGACCCGCACGCCGACAAATCGCCCAGGTCCGATCAGGAGGACCGGGTGAAAAGGCGGGATTCCTAAAGGGGGACTTGGTGCTGCGCTTCGGGACCCAAACCCTGGCGGCGGGACGAGACCTCTTGTCCATCTTTCAATCAGCCCCGGAAGGGTCCGAGTTGATCGTCCTGCGCAACGGCGAAGCACATAGTCTCCGCCTACCCGATTCCCTCAGCGAGCGAGGCGCCCTCTACCGGGACCTTTACTTTGAAGCGGAATCAGATGGGAACGTGGTTTGGATTGACCCTCTAGGAGCTGCAGGCCGAGGGGGTATTCCCAGCGGTAGTGAGATCCATTCAATTGCCGGCATTCCCACCAGTGACTGGGAATCGATTCAAAGCGCCTGCGCCGGCGCCATCGACCGCGAGGGGTCCGCCACGATTCAGTATCGTTCACCGGGCAGTTCGCCCGATCAGGCACTTTCGACCCTAGCCGTGACCCCTAGTGCAGCACGCATGCGCATGTTGGGTTTTGGACTGGCGCGGGCCACCGGTATTTTCCAAACCACGAGCCTTTGGTCCAGCCTTCGCGAAGGAACTCGCTCTTCCTGGCGGTTCTTGTTCCAAACCTATAAAACCCTGCAACGCATGGTCAGTCAGGACGTGAGCCCCAAGAACCTCGGAGGGATCATCACCATCAGCCGGGTTTCGTACCAGGTGTCATCCATGGGCTGGACGAAGCTGCTGACGTTCCTGTGTATCTTGAGCGTGAACCTCGCGTTCCTCAATGTGTTGCCCATTCCCGTACTCGACGGTGGGTACCTCTTCTTCTTGCTCATCGAAAAGCTCAAGGGCTCACCGGTGAGCGCCCGCACCCTGGGCTATTCCCAGGTTGTGGGACTGGTCTTGATCGTCACCTTGATGGTCTACGTGACCTACAACGATCTGCTGCGCCTGATCGGCAACTGATCCGAGAACCTCTGACTCCCCTGGCCCTTGCGACGCGCTGACCTGTTTCAACTGACCCGCATCTCTTTGGCCCCCACGGCCATTGCCGATCCGATCGCTGGCATTTTGCTGGCCACCCACGGGGATCTTGCGGGCCCCGAGCTACTGATTCTGATCCCCATGTCCCTTTGCTTGTTTCATGGGGGTATGGTCCTCAATGATTGGAGCGACCGAGACGCAGACCAGCTAACCCGCCCCGAACGGCCAATTCCCTCGGGAAGAGTGCCCGCCCGGTCGGCTTTGTTTCTGGCCCTCGTCCTGCTCCTGGGGGCCGTCCTCCTGGGTTTCACGCTCGATCCCCGCACCGCTCTAGCCGCGGGTGTTTTGGCCTGCCTGATTGCCTTCTATGACATCTGGGGTCGCGGCGCTTGGCTTGGTCCCCTGAGCATGGGCTCCTGCCGCGCTGGAAACATTGCATTGGCCTATGCGGGCACCCTTTGGAGTATGGGCGCACCAACAAATCTTCTTGGGGAAGAGACCTTGCCCATGCGGTTGTGCGTGCCCCTTGCCTATGGCTTGTATGTGTTTTTGCTCAGTCGGTTTGCCCGGGCAGAAGACGGAGAGGCAGAGCTAGACTCCCATACACTGCGGGCTTTACTGCTCTTAGCCATGACCCTATTGCCCCTACCTGCACTGGTCACAGGACTCAGTATGCACACCCCAGTGGGCGGAATCCTTGGGGCCATGCTGGCCCTATCCGGCGCCCCCGGCCTCTGGCGAGCAGCCATGGATGCCGCACCCTGGACTCGCTCCCGGGTCACCAAAACCGTGGGGCTGTTACTGCGTCGAATGTTGTTGATCACCGGGTCGATCGCCCTGGCCACTGCCCCACTTGGTTCTGTGGGGCTCTTGGGAGCCTTGGTGATTTTGGCGGGATACCCGCTTGCCCACGGCCTGCGCAAGATCGCGCCGCCGAGTTGATCAGAATCGGTCCAGCTCCACGCAGGCTTAAAAGGTTCAGCCCTGCAACCTACGGTGCACAAAAGCCCGGGCCTCATCTGGAGTGCTCACCCGTCCGCGCAGTTGCTCCCCTTCTAGCTCGTACAGAATGGTCCCCATGAGGGGTCCGCGCTCAACTCCCAGTTGAGCCAGTTCTTCTCCGTTGAGCAGAGTTTCCACTTCCAGGGTTGCGCCCTTCGTCCACTCAAACAGGCGTTCGAGGGGAGCGGGGTCAGCATCCAGGGCTTGGCAGCGGGCCCGTGCCAGGGTCAAGCCACCTGCGCCATTGACCCCACGCAGAGCCCGGGCCAAATCTGCCGGATCCATGTTGTCTTCGGCCCCCAACTGAACAGCGAGTGCCCGTGCCTGCCAAATCCCAACCAAACTCCGGCGCTGCTCCCGCGCAAGGGGCAGGGAATCCAAAAGGGCAGCTTGCCCTTGATCCCCGGGGTCCAAGAAGGCCGCCAAAAGAATGAGGGGTGTCACCGAGTCCAGCATTTGCAGGGCGGCGATGGTGCGAACCCGGAGTTCCTCACCACCCGCAGGCAACTGGGGCAAGGCAGGACCCAGAAGAGCGCACTCCACCAAGATCTCCATTGCCCTGGCCGGATTAGGGCCCGAACAGACCTTGACCAGCTCGTCGAGCACCCGCTCTGGGCTCACTCGCTGGAGGCCGGGAGCCACTGCTAGGGCAGCTGCGTGCAAACCGGGGGCGGGCTGCAGTCCCAAGTTCGCCTCGAAGCGTGCCATGCGCATCAAGCGCAAAGAGTCCTCCTCAAAACGCTTCTGTGCGTCCCCAACGGCACGAAGAATTCCCGCCTCCAAATCCTGCATGCCATTGGTGGGGTCGAGACGCGTTCCATCCAAAGGATCGAGGTAGAGCGCATTGCAGGTAAAATCCCGCCGGGCAGCATCCAACTCGGCCGATGAATCTAATTGGACTTCTGTTGGATGCCGTCCATCCACGTAAGCCCCATCGGAACGAAACGTGGCTAACTCAAAATCAAAGCGTCCTTGCAAGACGCGCATCACGCCAAAAGCCTTGCCCACGGCTACCGTGCGAGGAAAGAGCCCCTGCACCTCGTCAGGGGTTGCTTTGCTGACCAAATCCAAGTCATGGGGGCTTCGCCCCAACACCAGGTCGCGCACGCAGCCCCCCACCAACCAGGCCCGATGGCCCGCCTGGGACAGAACCCGGGCCACCTCCCTGGCCGCCGCGAGGGCATCGGGCTTCAACCCCTGGCTCCATGAATCGTCCTGCATCCTGGAAGCCTAGCCCCCAGGACTCTACTGTTCACCATCCGGCTCCCCTCTTCTTGGATTCAAACCGCGCTCCACGATGACTTCACCAGCAAAGACCCCCTCTGAAGCCCCCGCCAACACCCCGGCGAGCCTGCCCAGAAACCCGCCCACAAGCCTATTGCTTGCTGCCGTGGGCTTGGTGGTGGTCCTGATTTCCATGCCATGCCTGGCCCAATGGGCAGCGGTGAATAATCAAGAGGACGCGGCCAAGGCCGTGGAAGTTCTCGGGCCCCTTTTGGCCGCAGCCCCGGCAGCGCACACCTTGGGCACTCTGATGCATTCGACCCCTCTCCTACGCCACCGCTTCAGCGATGCGCGCCTTTTGGGCACCGGGCACATGGTGGAACACCATGGCTATCTCCTGCAGCGGGCCGAGGGCGGAATTCTGTTTGCTTGGCCCCGCCAGAGCGGGCGTACGGGAGAAGCCATCTACGCCTGGACTTCGGACGCTGGCTTGATGACCCTAACCGAGGGGAGCGGTCGCTGGAGTGGACTCGACGGAATGCCGTCCCCAGCAGAGCTCGCTTTGCCCGGCTGGCAGCGCCAGACGAATTAGTCTTTCTGCTTCGAATCTTCGAGATCCGACTTCACGCTACGGGCCAAATCGGTTTCCCCGTTGCGCTCGAGATAACCCGCAATCGCTTCGAGGGGGCGCTCGGGATGAATGCGCAACCAATGGCCGCCGCTCAAGCGCGTCGGGTAACGGCCCAGAGGTTCGTTGCCCATGGCTTCCAAGTCTTGTAAAACCGCATCTGCGGAGACATCGGGACCAAGATGCAACACGGCCACACGCCCTTCCGCATCGAACAGAACCACGATCGGCAGCTCAAGTTTCTCATAGGGTCCAATGGTTAGCCCCACTAGAACATCCACGAGTCCCCGGAAGCGCGTGTCTGCGCGGCCACCCAGTTCCGACAGGCCCGACTCTTCCATGTCCCCGCGAATCCAGTCCATAGCCTGGGGCTCATCGAGGGATACTGGGTGCACGTGAATATTACCCGCCTCAAGCCGCGACTGCTGCGCCGCGAATTCCCGCAGCAACTCCCGTGAAGGATCGTCCCAACCAGCCCAGGCCACCACAGCCATGGGACCTTCGGTCGACCCGGTTTCAATGCTTGGACCTTCAAATCGCGGCAACTTCCAACCGCTCCAGGGGATCGTCACCAACAGGGGGACACGGGAACGGCGGGGACGTAACCCATCAGCAATTCGCGCAGCTTGAGTCACGGCTTTTGGCGAGGCCGAGGTGCCTTCGAGCACCCGGCCGTCCTGATGCAGACGCAGCATCTGGTCCAAAGGAACTGGTCCGTACTCCTGAACTTGCCCGTTGGGCCAACGCACCCGGACCCCTTGAATTTCCTGGGCAGATCCCAGCCCAAAGTGCAGACGTTTGCTCCCCGAGGCCAAATAGCCTTCCCCCGCGTGAACCGTACGGGTGTTGCTGTGACCCGAGGCCTTCACCGTGACCTCTGCACCCACGCCCTCAGTGTTCGGGGCCTGACCCACGAGCTCAATGCTGACGAAATGTCCTGGGGATTGATGTGTGTTGCGCATCACACGCAGCAGAGGAGCGGTACGGTTCTTAGTGACCAGATCCAGCCGGCCATCCCCATCCAAATCCATGGCTACGGCCGAACGCCCGTCTTCCACGTGATCCAACCCCAGGGCAGCACTGACGTCCACAAAACGCCCACGGACGTTCCAGTAGGCATGATTGGGTTCATTGCCCGCAAGCGACCAGCCCTCTACTTGGCCCAGGTGGGTTAGAAATTGCCAGTTGCGCTGGTACTCTTGGCTGATTGGTCCGGCGGCGGGAGAAGATTCCACCACCACGCGCCAAAAATAGCTGGCCGCTTCCTTGTCGGTCCACATGGTGGTGAAACCATTGGGCACAAAGGCATCACTCCACCCATCGTTGTCAAAGTCCATCAGGATCGAGCCCCAGGACCAGCCTCCGGGTGAAAGCCCCATGGCAATGGATGCATCCTCGAACTTGCCTACTCCACTACCCAAGAGAAGGGTGTTGCCAGCGGCGTGGTGGTTGTACAAGCGGCGCACTGCCTCCGGGTGGCGTTGCATGAAGCGATCTTCCCGGGTGACTCGTGAACCAGCTGCAGACCACATATTCGATATGTAGAGGTCGCTGAACCCATCGCGATTCACATCTGCAGCAGAAACCCCCATGCCCGCAGCCATGTCGAGGCCGCCGGTCACTGCCGCCACGTCCTTGAACTTGCCGCCTTCATTGCGATAAAGGTTGTTGCGCCCAAAGTCATTGGTCACATAAAGGTCCAGATCCCCATCCCCATCGAGGTCATGCCAAAGGGCCGCTAAACTGTAACGATCATTGCCTTGTCCAAGACCAACCTGCGCAGTCTGGTCCGAGAACGCGTGATCCCCATCATTGCGCCAGTAGTGGTTTTCAGCCCCGTTCTGGGCATCGTGATAGGGCAGGGGCGGACTGGCTTGGTGGTCTCCCCGGTGATAGCGAGTGTCGTAGAGGTCCAGATCCCCATCTCCATCCGCATCGCCCGCCACGATCGAGTAAACCTGCGCACCGCCCTCGCCTTCGAGGGCCGTGTGAGTAGGGAAACGCCCTTGGCCATCGTTCCAAAGCACCACAACAGAATCGAAAATTCCCAGGATCAAATCCCGCGCACCGTCCCCATCGAGATCACACACCAGAACACCTGCGGTGTCCTCAAGAATATCGGCCCCGTGACCGGCCGGGGCATCCACAAATCCGCCACTTGCTTGGGCAAGCAAATAGTGATTTGGAGTTCCAGAGTGGCGTCCCACGTAGAGGTCCTCAAGACCGTCGCCATTCAGGTCCCCTACTCCAATTCCGTGCATCCCAAGGGCCACCGCCGAGGCAGCCACCTGCACATCCATGCGACGTGTGTGTTCTACGGCACCCTGAAGATTGGCCGCGCCCCCAATGGAAGTCCCTGCCAGGGAAGCCCCCGTGATTTCCTGGTAGATCGGCGTTTCCAAACGGGTCTCTTGCAAGTGGCTCGACACAATGCCCAAGAGCAAGAAACGTCGGGCGAAGCGCCAATTCATGGCCACCGTCACGTCACGTTGCAGAGATTCATTGGGGCGCGTTGGGTCATTAGTGATGCCGCCAATCCTGACTCGCAAGGTGGTCTGCCAGATCGCGTCACCGAGAGGTTTCACCTGCAAGCAATGGACCATGATGCGCGCCGTGGCCGGTTGCCAGGGCTGGAGCAAGTCAGTGAAGAGGCCTAGGACTTCTTCCGCACCAAACGACCCACTTCCGTTCCCTTCACGCACGGAGAGATCCCCTAGGGGGCCGACTGCGGCCCATTCCGTGGGCACGATGGAGCAAGCTGTGGTGAAGCGACCGCCCATGAGACCCGTGAGGTTCTCGGGGCGCTCCGCAAGGATCTCACCCAAAAGGTATTTGAGGGCGTCCTCGCTGCGTTCAGCAACGGCTTCGGATTGCCACTGGTCTCCCCGCGGGCCCGGATCCAAGCGGGCCCTCAGGTCATCCCAAGAAGCCTTGAAACTGGCCAGGCTGTCGGCAAAAAGGCGTGCAGGAGCCACCGGGCGTTGGGACTCCGTGGCTTCTTGGGTGCTGGAGCCGCCGGGATCGACCTGAGGTTTTCCCCCGTCGTCGCTACAGCCGGTACTGATGGCCAGTATGAGGGGGATGAGGATGAGCTGTCGCATGGGGTGCATACGGCATACGGGACGGATCACTCGCGCATGAAACGCATATCGCCATACCACTGCCACAGCAGGCATTGTAGAGCCGGGCGAACGACAATATGAGTGGTTTCCTTGTAGACCCATTCGATTCGGGGGGCCATCCGGGAGGCAGGCCCCATAACCGCCAGGCGGTCCGCAAGGTAGAGCACCTCGTAGGGACGAGCAATGGGGTCTGCCCCTGCGGGCTCGTTCAGCATGGCCTCCAGCAGGACCTCACGACTCTGGTCCGAATGGTCTTGCCAAATCCACTCGATCAGAGCGAGGCGCCGCAATGGTTCGGACTCATGGATGAGTTGGTCCCGTAGGAATGCCTGGCCGATGGGGCCGGTATTCCAGATTTGGCCGCACAGATAGCGGAAAGAGGACTGGCCCTTAACCCGGCCAGCCAGGGAACTTTCCGCTGCCCAGAGCAGATCCACCGCATCCTGGGACGGGATCATGGCCACGGATTGAATCAAGGACAGGTGACGCGCCCGTTGAGGATTGGCGGCAAGTTCCTCCTTGAGCAAGACGAGAGCCTCCGACACAGCTTCAGGGTTCGCCCCCCAAGCTGCGCGCAAGCGCTGGATGCCCGCTGTCCGTTCACCGTCGGTGCCTCGCAAGAGTTGCAGGGCATGCTGACGGGCTTCTGGGTCCCCCATCAAGAGCAACCCAGTCAGGCAAAGATCTCGCACTTCGACCGCGGGATCCGCAAGGCCTAAGCGCAATAATTGGGCGCGCCTGTCCACATCTCTGATACTACGGATCACGCCCACGGCCCCCAGGCGAACCTCAAGTCGTTGGTCGTGCAACAGGGCCTCTTCGGCCGGGGCGTCCAGGCCCACGCGGCCCAGGGCATCAAGAGCCATGGCCGCCAGCCGTGGGTGTTCACCCTGGGCAATGGAGAGCAGCTCCTCCATCAGAATTTGATCGCCCTGGGCCGCAGCCGGGGCAATGAGATAGAGCCTCGTGGAAGGGGTCACATCGTGAAAATCCGCGGCCTTACCAAAAGCCACGGCGAGCTCGGGATCCGTCACCAGTGTCACATGCATGCAGAACTGGGCATACAAATCCGCATGGTGTCCCATCTGCAACCACTTGAGGGCGTCGGCCAAAAAGCGGTCGGGATCCATCGCGTACAAAGCCTTGCAGAACGAGATCTTGGTGGACGGGTTCCGGCTGTTGTCCATCCAACGGAAAACATTACCGTAATCCTCGGGCATTCCGTGGCGGGTCATTCCATCTGCCGCCGCCATGCGCAGAGGGTCCGCCGCGTGGTCCATCCCGCTGCGCAAGATGGTCAGACCTGCGGGATCATCCATCAGGGCGCAGACCTCCACCACGTTCTTAAGAACCCCTTGAAGAAAAGGATCCGAAGCGCATTGATCAAACAAACGCCGCAACTCTGGCACCGCTTCTGCCCCGATGGCAGCGAGTTCCCGGGTAGCTGCCTGGAGAGGTTCACGGGTACCCATTTCAAGCTTGGAAACCAGCACAGGGATCATGTTCGAGGTGTCCCCCTGGAATGGGAGCCCGATGAAACACTCATCGGTCAAGCGCCGAATCCGCACATCCTGCTGCAGTTCATGCTCGAGGGACACGGGGATGGGGTCGGTGGTATTCCAGCCACGCCAGGCCATCAGGCCAATCACCACCAACATCACAACAGCAGGCCAACGGGCGCCCATACGCTTTTCGATTTTCTCACTCATATTAATTATCCCCGTCGAGGGCGCCCTGGACAGCAAGCAAACGGGCCTGGGCCTTGACGTACTCCACCCTGGATTGGAGTTCGTTGCGTCGGGCCTCAACAAAGTCCCGCTGGAATTCCAAAACCTGGTAGTTGGTGGAAAGGCCTTCGTCGTAGCGAAGCTGCTCCGCCTCAAATTGTCGCCTATCGAGGGTCAAGCTGCTCACCGCGGCGCGCACGGCTTCGGTGCGATAGAGCAAATCCCGGACCGCGGCCCGCACCTCCGCAAGGACCGACATTTCGAGTCGGTCGTATTCCAGGTTCGCGATCTTCATGCGCGTTTCCGCCGCCTGGGCCGCTCGCGTGGCAGTGGTGTTGCCAATGGGCATGTTCCAAGTCAACTTGGCCGACCATCCCGGGAAATCCCATGCCAGAGTGTCGTCGATGGAGTCGGAGGTCGAATCCGACTGGCCATCACTATTGGCTTGCAGCTCCAGGTCTAAACCCGAGAGTCTTTCAGAACGCGCACGTATCATGGATATGTGAACCCGCTCCACCGCAATCCGCTGCTGGCGCAAATCACTGCGAAGGTCGATGGCGGTGACAAATGCGTCGGCCCAATCCCCCACGCCCTCCGATGAAACCGTCTCGGGCAAGCCCGTGGTAGGCATCAGCGTGCGATCCCAAAGGGCGTGCTCCCCCTCGTCAAGCAGGATTAGCTTGAGTTCATCCGCTCGGCTATCCAAATCTTTTTCCGCCAAGAGCAAGGCTTCAATCCGAGTAGCGGTTTCCGCTTCCGCTTGCAGCACCTCCACCTCCGTGCCGACTCCCGCCTGCCACTCCCGATTGCGCTTGTCCACCAACTCAAGGCCCAGGCGCAAGGAACTGGCCGCCACTCGCCACTGCTCACGGGCGGCAACAAGGTCCCAATAGGCGTTATGTACGCTTTCAATTAACGCATGGCGCTCCCCCCTGCGGGATTCACTGGCCGTAACCCAATCGAGGCGACGTTCCCGCTGGGTCGCCGTGGCGTAATCTTCCCAGGCGCCCCGAAGAAGAGGCTGCACATAAGTCACTCCCAGGGCACTGCGATTGAATTCATCCCCTACCGCAAAGGAACTGTTTGTGACTTGGCTGGTTGTGTTGAAATCAAGACTGAAACTACCGCCGGTGGAAAGGGGGCGGTTCAAGCTCATGTTGGCCACGCCCATGTTCGAGTCAATCGAAGCCAGCCCTTCATCGAATGAGTTGCTGGGCGGGGACTCGCTCTCTCCGTAAGAAAGGAGGGTTGTCATATCCCAGTCAAACGAACCCCAGGACCCCAGGTGGTCGAAGCCTGCCGCCCGCTCCTCTAGCACTGCCTTGCGTAGGCCAAGGTTGCTCCTAAGGGCCAGTTCCACCGCCGTATCAAGGGTCAGGTCCAAGCTCGAGGAGTGATCGCTCCGGGGACCGGCGAGCAGGGCCGCCGCCAGGTCTTGGGGCTGGGTGGAAGACAGATCTTGGGGAAACAGGATGCTTCCGATAAAGAGGCTACCGCAGAGGGTCACTTGCATGGGCGCAGGTTAGCGTGAATGAGGGCGTACTGCCCATTCCTAGCCCAGGAAGTCACCTGGGAAACGCACAAAACGGGCCTATCTTTTACCGGGCAAAAACGCACCGGTGGAATGGGCACAACCGCTCACCGGAATGGCACTGGGCCTGGAAAGGATTCAACCTGGCCCCTGAGACCAGGGCTTCAATCCGAACCGCAAAGGTGCCGCGCGGAACCTTCGGCTATGCCCCGACGGGTCAAACTCCTGGCCAGGGCTTGCTTCCATTCGGAGGCCAGGGGCCCACCATCGCGGGGTCCGGCGGCCAGCAGGGGATCACGGGATGAAGTGCGGCGCATCTCTGCCAGACGCACCTGACCGGCTTCGGTCAGTAAACCATGAGCATCCACCCGTGCAAGGGCGGCGCCCAAGAGCCGCTGGTCCAAGGGCTCGCCTGCCTCGGGCAAATCCTTCAGCAGGGAGATCAAGATCCCCTCGGGGTCAGGCCCCAGGCTTCCACGGGAGAGCACATCGAGGGCAGCTTCCACTGAAAGGGCACGCACCAGGGGATCCTCCCAGCCGGCCGTAGCCAGGTTCAACAAATCGCCCCGACGGGACTGGGAATCCAAACGTTGGGCTACGACCTGGTTCTCCAAACGCTCTTCCCCCGCGCCAGATTCCAAAGGCTGAGGCAAGTCACGTCCAAGGGCCAACACCTCATCCTGCCTAAGGTCCCGGGACAACTCGTCCAAGGCCCCATCCAAATCCCGCGCAGGCAAGAATGCTTCGAGGGATTCTTCGGCCGCATCCCGCAGGCCTGCATCCTGGGGTTGTTCGATGCGCAAGTACATGGTGGGCTCGGGGTTACTCGGGCGCAAGGCCAAGTAAGCCAACACCGCTGGGGTGAAAAGCAGCTGCAACAACAAAAGCGCTGCCGCCGCGCGCAATAGGGGTGAGTCCTGGAGTCGGCCACGCACAAAGGAGCGTAGCAAGCGCAGGTCACCCCTGAAGGAAAGGTCTTCCCGGGTGGTTTGAGCCAGAATCTTGGCCACCAGGTCCGAGGATCGAGAATCCTGTTCCTGGTTTGATGCGAGGTCTGACGGCACGGGCTGGAGCTCTAATTCCTGGGCTTCCAATTCCCGGCATTGCCGCATAAAGGATTCTAATTCCGCGATCTCCTCACGCTCTGCGGGGGAGCACTGCTCCAAGACTTCTTGACGTTCCGTCTCGCCCATGGCCGCGGCCAAAAGATCTTCCGGAAGGATCGACTTCTTCGGTTGCTTGGAATCCGTCATGAGTGATCACCCCCCTCCCCTAAAAACTCGCGCAGACGCCGCACCGCATTGAACATGCGTGACTTGACTGTACCCACCGGGATCTGCAGCAGCTCGCTGATTTGCGCATAGCCCATTTCTTGCAACACGCCCATTTCAAAGACCTCCCGCTGGCCGTCCGGAAGAGTCGCCACCCCTTGCTGCAAACGTCCCATTTCCTCCAAGGTTGAAGCGGCCCTTTGCGGGCTGGTTTCTTTTGAAGTCAACCTGTCGTGGGGCTGCACCTCGAGCTCATCCCGGGTCTGGTAACGGGCGTGCCAGGGGCGAATCGCTTCCCTGCGCCGGCGGTCGATCCACGCGTTGCGCGCAATGCGCAGGGCATAGGCCTCGGGCTTGCCTTGGGGGCGGTAGCTCTGTGCGCTTTGGAACATCTTGAGGAAGGTATCTTGGCAGAGGTCTTCTGCTTCGGGGCGCTGGGCTCCCAGTCGCAGGAAGAACCCCACCAGGCGGGGTGCCTGGGTGTGGACAAAGGCTTCGAAGGGTGCCGTCCGACCCTGTGAGAGGGCCAGAAGGGGGTCCTCGTCAGGTTGGCTGGGGGCACTCAACAATTCCCCAACGGCTGGGCCGGCAAGAGGTTCACGAGGATTCACCGCACTCGGGTAAATCACGGATCAGGTCCATGAGGGCCGCACAGAGGCCCTCAGGCGGTCCCTCGGGCCCAAAAACCCGGAACTCCAACAGGCGCGACGAGGGGGTTTGGTGCAGAAGGCGAATCCCTAGCCGGGGACTTGGCAGCCATTCACTGACTCGATCGGCCCACTCCACCACAGAAATGCCCTCTCCCAGGAGCCACTCGGTCCCCCCATCTTCCAAAAAAGCCACCTCACGATCCTCCATCCAAGCATCGCAGTGGGAGAGGGTCAGCCGCCCTCCTTGGTGCAGATCGTGCAGTGTGTAGGAAGGGCTGCTCACGGGATAGCCACCAAGTCCAAGGCCAACGCCCCGGGTCAGGGTCGTCTTGCCCGCACCCAAATCCCCGTCCAGAGCCAGGCACGTGCCCTTGGGAAGATGGCGCCCGAGCCATTCACCTAGGGCCACGGTCTGATCGCTTGAGTGACTCGTGATCGAACGCAGAATGTGCTCATGTACCATGTTGCCAGCCTCCCTTTCCGCTCCATGCCTGGCGGGATTCGCCCTGACATAAGATCAGTCCAACCGGTGTTTGCTTACGGGCCTGACCAATCACATGCATTCCCGCCAAAAGTTCTCCGGGCTCCAACAGGCTGCGCTTGCTGCGTGGCAGGAGCGCAATCAACTCATGGTCCTCCCCATCGTTGAGCGCATGACTCAAGGCGGTGATCCCGTCACGCTTGGCCGCACGCTGCGCATCCTTGTGGACTGGAAGGGTGTCGAGGTTTAACTCCAACGCCACCTGGGACTGACGCGCCAAACGATCGCAATCCAAAGCCAAACCATCCGATACATCCATCAGGGCCCGCACCCCAGAGCGCACCAATAAACGACCTGCATCCAGCCGAGGCTCGAAGCGCAAGTGCCTCCCGGCCCTCGAACCCCCAACCGGGCCGGTGATCAGCAGCAAATCTCCTCCCCGCCCACCCCCGCGAGTGACCGGCTTACAACCTGGCTGTAAGTGACCGATTGCGGTCACGGTTAAACCTAGGGGACCCGGGGCGCAGCAAAGATCGCCTCCCACCAGGGGAGCTCCGTTCTTTTGGCCCAGTTGATCGAGGGCGGCAATCATTGCCTGCAAGCGACGGGGTGTGGTGTCTTTGGGAGCGCGCAAACCCAAGAGCAAACCTGTCGGGAGCGCCCCGCATGCGGCCAAGTCAGAAAGGGCTCGTGCTGCTGCCTTATGCCCGACGCGAGCTGCCGGAGTATCCCGTTCAAAGTGAACCCCCTCCACACAAGCATCCACGCAAAGCACCGCATCTGGATTGCTCCGCATTTGGGCCGCGTCATGACCCAGCGGGGTCCGCAGCCCCTTGGGCCGGGGCCGTTGGGCCAGCCACCTGTGCAGTTTGTGCTCACTCCATGCCATGAGAGCGCAAGGGTACCTTGGCGGCACCCAAAACAAGAATCACCCCCCCAAGAATTCGCCCCCGATGGACCCTTTGGCCCACTTGGGGCGGGTCGATGAAGGGTGCTGGGGCTAAGATCAAATCGCTTCCCTCCACCCGTATCAGCCAACCTTGGGTGAGCAGTCCTGCTCGATCGCCGTACAGAACTCTCTGGCCCTGGCTGTCCGGTGTTGCCCAGCGGTCGACTAAAACGCGCTGCAGGGGTCCGCCCCCCACACCGGGAACAACTGCACCCTCAAAACGCTGGTAGATGTAGAGACCTGAGAGCAGCATGACCAACAGGCAAACACGCCGCAGGCGTTTTTGAAGCAAACGACGATTCACGCCTCGGGCCCCCAGGTATCAAACAACACCCTGAAGGCTCCGGCTGGATCCGGTGCACCGAGGATCCCCCTTAAAAAAGCACAACCCTTGAGCCCTCCCGAGCGCAGGGCAACCAGGTCCTCGGCACCCAGCCCACCCAAGCCCCAGGCGGGAAGCGGATGTTCTTGGGCCCACTGGATTACGGAAGCCGACCCCAGGGCAGGCCCCTTGCCAGGAACTTCGCGCACCGGGGACAAAAACGCATAGTCCCCAAAAGCCAGATCGGAGCGGGGGTGGGAACGGTGATCGCTGATCCCAATCGCTACTCCGGGCCCCACCAAGGCGCGCGTCTCTTCCCCGTTCAAAGCCCGCTGGGAAAGGTGCACACCATCCGCGCCGGACGCCCGTACAAGATGCGGTGCGTCACTGATCCCTAACCAACCCTGCCCCAAGATTCGGCGCAGGTCCCGGGCGGTCTGCAGCAGCTTTCGGTCGCCCCAAGCTCTTTCCCTCAATAGGACCCCGGATAATCCAGCGTCCACCGCAGCCTCCACCCGACCCAGCAACTTGCTCGGTCCCAAACCAAGAGCCTCGGCAGAGGTCAGGGCCAAGATTGACGGTGGCAGACGCGGAGTCACTCGAGTTCCACCAGCCAATTGAGCTCGCGTAGGAGGGAACGCAAACGCTTGGCGCTGGGACCATCTTTCATTTGAATGCTCAAGTCATCGATGCGGTTTTCGATCAAGGGGCGTACCCCCGGATCTGCGGCCACGCGCTTGGACAAGTCATCGTCCGTGGTTCGAAGAATCAAATTTTCGGTGAGGAATAGAAGTCCCGCCTGAACCGCCCAGTCCCGAATGGAATACAGCACATTTTGAGGCACTGGGGTGCGGGAGTTATCCTCCAGGATGGATTCCACACGACTCATGGGGAAACCCTCTTGCAGGGCACGTTTGACGGATTTTTCGGTGATCCGGAAATGCCGCACGGGTCCACTTTGTTCGCGCTCACAAAACCGGTCCAAATCATGAACCAACGCAGCGTCGTCCCCATCCCCAAAGTGAACCACTTCGAAATCGGGGGTCACCACCAAACTACGCGCAACGGGGCCTGCGCCCTCGGCGCAACGGATACCAAAAAGGCGGGCGCCCGCGGGGGTAACTTTTAGGGCCACCGGGTGCCCCTTGGCATCGTAGCCCAGGTCGATCAAACCCAGTAAATACAGACGCTTGCGTATCCAACCCACCAGATTCCAAACCAAGCGTTGGATGTCTTCACTACCGGTGGATAGGCCCCCCGCAGCGGTGCGGGCGGTGAACCAGTCCTCCACTGCCAAATCATCCAAGTTGGACAGGTACTGATTCCGAGTCAGGAAAGGCAAGTACATGAGGTCGTACCAAGTGCCCGGTTCCACCCGACGAATCAAGCGCAACATAATCCGGCGCATGGCAATTTGATGGAAGGGCTCGCCACCGAGGGAGGGCTCTTGGACGATGTACTCCAAGAGGTCCTCGAGCTTTTCGTCCAGTTCCTGGGGCTCCCATTCGCGCCCACGGGGAGTGATTGTGATCGTGCGTTCACCGGTGCGGTCCACAAGGCCTCGCGCATGGCTGAACGAGTACATGAAAGTGAGGATCTCCGTTCGCTCAAGTTCGCGCCCGGGGTTCGGGATCAATTCGTGCAGGATCCTCTTTTCGGTGGTTTTGAAAATCTGACCCTTGACCGTGAAACGCACGGCGTTGTCGATCAGGTAGGCCTGAAAGCGAGTCAAATTCGACACCAAGTCCACACCCAGCCCAGCTTCCTCTGCGGGCTGGTCCGGGTCACCCGGAACGGCCACCCGCTTGAGCCAGCCAAGGGCCACCTCGTTGAAGACGATCAGGGTCTCATCGTTGTGCTGAATGCCATAGGGGCTGAGGTCCAGGGGACTGACCGTGCCCACCAGGGACTCTTCCATGATCTTGGCCCAGCGCCGCCCATTCCAGTGGGGCAACTCCGTGTCCATGCGGTCAAACAGGCCCTGGGGCAAGAGTCCGCCGAACTCCATGATGGCCTTGGTGACGAGCTCCTTCACCCCATCGGGCAAACGCTCCACGCGAGCAACGCTGGCCTCTTCGCGGGAGTACATCTTGTAGAACTCGCGCACTCGCTTAGGGGATGTGGGACGGGCACGACTGGGGTCGTCGTAGATCCGCTCGAGGTGTCCCCGAAGGGTGAACCTGTCAAAAAACCCCGAGCGCTGGGAACGGCGGTAGCGCATGATCGCGTCCGCCAAATCCATCGGCATGCAAACCGCGCGGACCTCCACGGTGGCCACAGAAATCGATTTGGTCTCTTCGATCAGGGCCCGGCGCTTGAGGGTCGAAAGGGCGGCTTCAAGATCGTATTGGGAAAGGTGTGACAGAGCCTTAGCGCCCGCAAGATCCGCCATGGTCATCTCGTAGCGAGGCGCTTCCAAGATCAGGTCAACGATGGCCACGCTGCGTTTGCCAAGACCTGCAAGGCGCTGATCGGCGCGCTCCCCATCACGGGCCCAGGCCAGAATCTCTTTGCGCATCTCGGCGGCCCCGGGGGGGGCGCCGCCGGGGGCGGATTTCTTACCACCAACCCCGGACCAGTGACGCCAAGCTTCCTTTAGGTCATGGCTACTGAGGAGGTCCAATACCTGCTCCAGTCCTCCGCGCTTCGATCGGATTTCACCTTTGGTGGATCCGCGACCGGTCTGATCTTCTTCCTTCAAGAATGAACTCCCTCATCTGTGGCACACATGCGCGCAGCTTCTGTAATTTTGTAGGTGTACCCTTGCTCCGTTAGGAACAACTGTCTTTTTTCCGCGAACTCCTGGTCGCGGGTTCCGGCGGTGACCACTGAGTAGAAAACCGCGGCTGATCCATCCTTTTTCGGGCGCAGGATTCGACCAAGACGCTGGGCCTCTTCCTGCCGCGATCCAAACGTTCCCGAAATCTGGATCGCCACATTGGCGTCCGGCAGGTCGATGGCAAAGTTACCCACCTTCGATACGATCAGAATGCGCTCCTCGCCGGCTTTGAATGCGTCGTAAAGCACCTCACGATCCTTGTTGGGGGTCTTTCCGGTAATCAACGGGGCTGCGATTGTGCGGGCCAGGCTTTCGAGCTGTTCGATGTACTGGCCGATCACCAAAATGCGTCCCTGGGGATGCCGTTGGATCAGCTGCTGGACCACCTCAACCTTGGCGGGGTTTTCCGATGACACCCGGAACTGGGCACGGGCTCCCGCCCCCAAATAAGTGGCGCGATTGTCCTCATCGAGGGGCACGCGCACCTCCACGCAGGAGGCGGTAGCAATGAAGCCCTTGGACTCGAGCACCTTCCAGGGAACGTCGTAGCGTTTAGGCCCGATGAGGCAGAACACCTCGTCTTCCTTGCCGTCTTCTCGAATCAAGGTGGCGGTCAACCCCAACCGTCGGCGGGCCTGTAGGTCCGCAGTGACCCGGAAAATGGGTGCGGGTAGCAAGTGCACCTCATCGTAAATGACAAGTCCCCAATTCTCCGCCGAGAAGACCTCCATATGCTCGAATGGGCTGGCCTTGGAGCGCCTCCAGGTAAGCATCTGGTAGGTGGTGATCGTCACGGGCTTGATGATTTTTTCTTCGCCGGTGTACTCGCCAATTTGATCGGGGGTCAATTCGGTTTTGTCGAGCAACTCCTCACGCCATTGGCGTACGGCCACGGTATTGGTGGTCAAGATCAAAGTTTTGGCCCCTACCAACGCCATCACTGCCATGCCAGTCACGGTCTTTCCCGCGCCACAGGGCAAGACCACCACTCCGCTGCCGCCGAGCTTGGTTCCTCCAGCATGGAACGCTTGGGCAGCTCCATTCTGGTACTCGCGCAAAGCAAAGGCATCCCCCGAAAGGCAGGTGCTACGCAGTTTGATCTCAAGGGGATCCCCGTCCAGATAACCTCCGCGGTCATCTACGGGAAATCCAATGCGGATCAGGGCTTGCTTGATCAGTCCCCGCTGAAGATCGTCCAAGAGGACCTGACCCTCGGGACCCAACTTGCAGTTCTTGCGTACGGACTCATGGCCGAGCATGTCCGCCACTAACCGGGGATCCGAGGAAACCAACTCAAAGCCTTGCTCCCCACGCTCGATGCGCAAAACCCCATAACGACCGACCCACTCGTTCAATTCGGTGGCGATGTTCGGGGGAATCGGCACGCAGGCGAGATCCTCGAGGGTTTCGAGCATCTCTTGGGCAGTCACTCCCAGGGCGGCTGCATTCCAAACCGAAATCGTGCTCAGGCGATAGGTGTGCAGGTAATCGGGACTCTTGGTTAACTCTGCGAACACCGCCAAACGGTCGCGCGCATCTGCATAGCGCGGATGCTCCTCGGTCATGGGGTGCCCTTCGGAGTCCTTTTGCAGGTTCCCATCTGCGTCCACCAAACTGCGCACCGTGTGCAGCATCAGGGAGCGATCGGGCTGAACGATGAGGGGATTGTCCGGTCTCATGCCTTGGACCTCCCGGGGGCAGCTTTCCTGGCTGTCCCTTTCTTGGGGCCCGCCTTCTTCTTCACACGACCCCCAGTGCCCTCTGCCAGGGGTTGATTCGGTGAGGAGAGAGCCATGTGGGAGGTACTTGGGCGCAGATAGGGCCCGGTTACAGACGCCGCATTGTCGCAAATCTCGCGGGGGGTACCGGTCGCAATTACGCGACCTCCTTTGGCCCCTCCCCCGGGCCCCAGCTCGACTAAATCGTCGCACAGGAGCAGCAAATCGGTCTGGTGCTCCACCAGCACCACCCCATTGCCAAGGAGCACCAGCCGCCGCAAGGCCCGGGCCAGGTGCACCAAATCCGACGCCGCCAGCCCAGTGCTGGGCTCATCCAAGATCAGAATGCTGCGGCTGCCCTTTTCAGCCTTGAGCAACTCAGAGGCTAGTTTGAGGCGCTGAGCCTCCCCCCCGGACAGGGTTGTGGAGGCTTGGTCCAAGCGCAAATAGCCGAGGCCAACCTGCTGCAGTGATACCAGGGGAGCGTGAATCGGAGGTTGGTGCTCAAAGATCTCTGCAGCCTTGTCGACGGAAAGGGCCAGGACCTCGGCAATGGTCATCCCCCGCCAACGGACTTCCAACACCTCGGGGCAATAGCGCTTGCCTTCGCACTCTTCGCAAACCAACCAAATGTCTGCGAGGAATTGCATCTCAACCAGAGAGCTGCCCCGTCCATCGCAAGCGGGACAACGACCCCGGCTGGAGTTGAATGAGAAATAACTCTGGGTGAAGCCCTGGCGGCGCGCGTCAGGGGTCCGGGCAAAGAGTTCGCGCAGGCCCGGCAAGACCCCCGCATAGGTCGCGGGCACGCTGTGGGGTGAACGACCAATGGGCGTGGCATCCACCAACACGGCGCGGGTGTTGCCGTCGGTATTCTCGATCTTTTCCCAGCGTCCCTTCGGGTCTTCACCGCGTAGAGCGGGCACTAAGCACTCCACCGCAAGGGTGCTCTTGCCTGCTCCCGACGGACCCAAAAGTCCCAACATGCGGCCATAGTGAACTTCAAGATCCACTCCTTGGAGGTTGAACTGCTGGGCACCAAGGAGGCGGACCGGAGGAGGCTGCTCCCCGTCACAGGCTCCCAGGGGCAACTCAAGGGCGGCGACCTCCGCGGCCAAGTCGATCTCTCCACGTAGAAGTTTACCGGTGGATCCGCGCTTCGAGCGGGCCACCTTAGCCGGAGGTCCAGAGGCCACCAGTTGGCCGCCGTATTCCCCAGCACCTGGTCCCATGTCCACAATCCAATCCGCCGCAGCCATGACCGCTGCGTCATGCTCCACCACCAGCAGGGTGTTGCCCCGGTCGCGCAAACGGTGCAATGCCCCCACCAGCCGTTCCACATCTTCAGGGTGCAGGCCCACAGTGGGTTCGTCCAACACGTATAGCACCCCCACTAATTCCGATCCAAGGGCAGCGGACAGGCGCACCCGCCGGGCTTCGCCGCCGCTCAGGGTACCGGTGGAACGATCCAGGGTTAGATATCCAAGACCCACCTGCTGCAGCATGCCCAAACGGGCCAAGAGTTCGCGCTGAATCGGCCCCAGCACTGCTTCGCGCGCTCCTGGGATGCGTAATTTCTGCACGAACCCTAGGGCTCGATCCACATCCAGGGCCAAGACCTCGGGCAATCGTTTTTGCCCGACCGTAACCGCCCGAGCCGCCGGGGAAAGTCTCTCCCCTTGGCATGTGGGACAGGTGTGCTCGACCATCACGCCCTCTAAGCGTTCACGCCAAGCGGGATCCTCACTGCGAACGGACCAGCGATCGATCTGGCCGCAGAGCCCAGTCCATTGGGCACGAAACTGCTGCTCAAAATCCGCACTCTTCCAGTTCTTGGTGATCTGCACCGTGTACTCGGCCTTGGCGCCAAGTCCGTGGAGCACAAGGTCCCGTTGCTTTCGGGTCAGCTTACTGAGGGGCTTGGCAAGGTCGATGCGGTGGACCCGAGCGACCTCCTTGATCAAGTGCTCATGGAATCCCTTGCCCCGTACCAAGTACCGGGGGAACGGTTCTGCCAAGGCACCGTCGAACACCGACTGATCCCAATCCGCCACCAGGAGATTCACGTCGCACACCGGGCGTGCCCCGAGTCCGTGACAATCTCCGCAGGCACCGACCACAGTGTTAAAGGAAAAGTGTCGGGGCTCCATGGGTGACGCGAGTTGGAATCCACACTGGGTGCAGGCCCCACGGGTGGAATACTCCAGCCGCTCGCCCCCCTTGATCAGCACACTGACACGCCCGTGGGCTAGGGTGGAGGCCTGCTCCACCCCATCCGCGATACGCGCCCGGGAGGAGCTGCCAAAAGCCACCCGGTCCACCACCAAGTCCACTTGTTCCGCCTGGATCATGGCATCGAGGTCCCCGTCCAAGCGCAATTCCACCCCATCGGCCAAGAGGCGCAGGAACCCCGCTGCGGTCCACTGGGCCCGGCGGGCCTCGAGGGACTCGGCCCGTTTCTCGGGATCGGGTAGTTGATCGGTAATCGGAGCGACCAACCAACCCTTGGGTTGAGAAAGCTCCGAGCAGTCCTTCAGGATGCTACGGGTAACCCCAGCCGCATCCCGGGGAGTCAGTTTCTGGCCATGTTCGGGGCAGCGGAAAATACCTGCTCGGGCGTAGAGCACACGTAGTTGATCGTGCAGTTCTGTGCTGGTGGCAATCGTCGATCGGGGATGGGAGCCTCCGGCTGCGGCCTCCACCGCCACCGAAGGACCAAGGCCCTCGATGGAATCAAAGGGAGGCCGATCCCGCAGTCCCAAGAATTGTCGCGCATAGGTTGAAAGGGATTCAACGAATCGCCTGCGACCCTCCGCGTGAATCGTATCAAGGGCCAAGGAACTCTTGCCCGAACCCGATGGCCCGCTAATCACGGTCATCTTGCCCCGTGGCAAATCCACGTCGACGCCGGTGAGGTTGTGGGTGCGCGCACCACGCACCTCGATGTAATCTTGACCCGCCCGTTTCTTGGCCCGCCGGGCACGGGCCTTACGCTGCTTCTTACCCTCCCGCTGCTCCCGGAGCTCGCGCAGGGCAGCACCGGTAAAGGAATCAGGACAGGCCTCGATCTCTTCGGGTGTCCCCTCGGCCACCACCTCTCCCCCCGCGGCGCCCCCTTCGGGACCCAGGTCCAAGACCCGATCGGCGGCGGTCACCAGGTCGAGGTTGTGCTCGATCACCACCACCGTGTGTCCTCCGTCCACGAGCCGTTGCAGGGCCCCTTCCAATCGCCCCACATCGTCGTGATGCAAACCGGTGGTGGGTTCATCGAGCAGATAGAGCACCTGACCCCGCGGTCGTTTCGATAGATGCGAGACAAGCTTCAGCCGCTGAGCTTCCCCCCCCGAAATCGTTGTGGATGGCTGCCCAAGAGTCAGGTAACCAAGCCCCACTTCGACCATCAATCTCAAGGGGCGCATAATCATGTTGTGCCCATCAAAAAGCTCCAAAGCATCCTCCGCCGGCAGGGCGAGAACGTCCGCAATGGAATGGCCCTTGTAGGTCACATCAAGCAGCTGCTCTTGGAAGCGCCGCCCACCGCATTCGTCGCAGGGAACAGTCACCGGGGCCAAGAACTGAAGTTCAACCTGCTTGGCTCCAGCACCGAGACAAGCCTCGCAGCGACCGCCCTCCACGTTGAAAGAGAAGTGGCTCTTACTGTAGCCCCGTAAACGCGCTTCAGGCAAGGAAGCGAATAGGTCGCGGATCCCGGTCAACACCTTGGTGTAGGTCGCCGGGTTGGAGCGCGGCGTGCGACCGATGGGAGACGCATCCACCACCACCAAATCATCGATGACCTCCTGGCCTTCGAGGGAATCGTGCTCCCCGGGATCAGGGCCTTCCAAGCCCAAGTGACGCTCAAGAGCGGGGCGCAGGGTGCGTTGAATCAAGGTGCTCTTGCCCGAGCCGCTGACCCCCGTGATGGCGGTCAAGGTTCCAAGGGCAAGGGTCAAATCGACCCCCTTGAGGTTGAAGGCCCGCGCACCTCTGAGACGCAGGAACTGCCCATTTCCCTCGCGGCGGGTCGTGCGCACAGGACTCACAGATTCGCCCCGCAGCAAGCGGCCCGTGGGAGTGTCCGCCTTCGCCACATGGGCAGGAGGCCCTTGGGCCACGATTTGCCCCCCATGCCGGCCCGCACCCGGGCCCACGTCCACAACCCAGTCTGCCGCTCGCAAAGTGGCTTCGTCATGTTCCACCACCACCACCGAGTTGCCCATGTCGCGCAAACCACGCAAGGCTTCAAGGAGTTTTTCGTGGTCGCGGGAGTGCAACCCGATGGACGGTTCGTCCAGTACATAAAGCACTCCGCGCAAGCCTGCGCCTAATTGAGCCGCTAAGCGAATGCGCTGGGCTTCGCCCCCTGAGAGGGTGTCCGCCGCCCGATCAAGGGAAAGGTACCCCAGACCCACTTGCAGCAGGAAGGTCAGGCGCCTTTGAATTTCACTGAGCACATCCCGGCCGATGCGTTTTTCTCGATCGGTGAGGTCGAGAGCCTTGAGGGCAGCAGGCAAGCGCTCCACGGGAAGGCCCGTGAGTTCCGGCATGCGCACGCCTCCCACGCGCACGGCCCGGGGCGCGGGAGCAATGCGGGCGCCCTCGCAATCGCCGCAGGGCTGCACGCTAAGGAAACGGTCCACCATCTTGCGCCGGGTGCCTTTGGCTTGGGCTCGGTTCAGGGCGGGGATCACACCCCGCCATTGACGCTGCCAAACCACGGACCCAGAGGACTTTTTCCCGGACCAAGAGCTCTTGTCTTCGAAACGCTTATTCGCATTTGCGCCACGCAGAATCACCCTGCGCGCGCTGGTGCCCAAATCCTTCCAGGCAGTGTCCAGGTCAAACCCATGGGCCTCTGCCACCTTGTCGAGGAAGTCAAAGTCCGCCCTGGGAAACAACAGCGCACCACCCTTGGAACGGGTCACCGCCAGGGCACCTTCACGGATGGTCAAATTACGATCCGCCACCACCGAGCGTTCGCTGGCCTCGCGACGTTCCCCGTGGCCAGAACAGCCCGGGCAGGCTCCCACGGAGGAATTGAAGGAAAAGAGCCGGGGCTCAAGGGGCGGCACCTCTCCCCCGCAGGATGGACACGTGCGCAGGGTTGATAGGAGGCGCACTTCATCCCCCGCGATCAACAGTAAGTCTCCGCCTCCCAAGTCGATGGCCTGCTGCACGCTTTCCCGAAGACGTGCGAGGTTGTCAGCCTTGGGACGCAGGCGGTCCACAATGACTTCGATGTCGTGCAGTTGGTAGCGACCGAGTTCGGGCACCTCTTCCAGGCGGTGAATCGTGCCATCCACCCGCACGCGAACAAAACCACGCTTGCGCAGATCCTCGAACACAGCCCGATGGTGTCCCTTACGACTACGAATCATAGGGGCTCCGATCTGCACCGCTTCGCCCTCATGGGTATCGAGGATCTCCTGGGTCACGGCTTCAGGAGTGGAGGCAACCACCGGCTCGTCGCAAGCGGGACAATAGGCGGTGCCCGCTCGGGCATAGAGGATCCGCAAGTGATCGGTGACTTCCGTCAAGGTTCCCACCGTGGAACGGGATCCCCGGGGCACAGATTTTTGATCCACCGCAATGGCGGGCGCCAGGCCCTCGATGGAATCCACCTCGGGTTGCCGCAGGTCCCCCAGGAATTGCCGCGCATAGGACGAGAGGGTTTCAAGAAACCGCCGCTGGCCCTCACGGAAGAGCGTGTCAAAGGCCAAGGAACTCTTGCCCGATCCACTGACCCCTGTGATCACCACCAACCTGTCCCGCGGAATGTCCAGATCGACCCCCACGAGGTTGTGCTGCCGCGCTCCGCGAATGCGGATGGGAGAGGGACCAGGAGAGTGGGTCATGGGGCGTTTCGAGCCGCTCCAGCTGTCCGTTCAAGTCCCGTTCATGGGGTCTTGATTGGGTCCGGATTCAAGGGCTCCAAGCTACGCATGGTACCTCCCCAAGCTGAATCGGGCCACGCTGTTCTGGGGCGAGAAAATCAGGCCCCGGGCAGATCCTCATGGAGCCGGTCCACGTCCAGGCCCGCCAGAAGCTGTGGGTGTATACCTTCTCCCGCCGCCACGATACTCCGGCCCCGCAGCCAGTCTTGCCCCCCGTGGCCATCGGTCACAAGGCCCCCAGCCTCACGCACCAGAAGAGCCCCGGCGCCCACATCATAGGGGGACAAATGAAGCTCCCAGTAGGCATCTAGCCTGCCAGCGGCCACATAGGCCAGATCGAGGGCAGCGGATCCAAAGCGACGCATCCCGCGCACATCTGGGAAGAAATGGCAGAAGTTCCCCAGATTGGAGTTCGCCAATTGCCCCCGGCGGTACGGGAAACCCGTGGCCAAAATCGCATCCCCCAGGGATTGAGTGGGACGCACCGTTAGGCGCTGAGCCCCCAGATATGCCCCACAACCCTCCAGGGCCCAAAAGGTCTCCCCCAAGCGCGGGGCATGGACCACGGCTGCAACCGGGCGTCCATCGACAAACAAGCCCATAGAAACCGCAAAGGCCGGGAGGCTGTGCACAAAGTTAGTGGTGCCGTCGAGGGGGTCCAGGAACCAACGTGGCCGATCATCGGCCGGGTCCGAGACCTCTTCCTCTGCCTCGATAGCGTGCCCAGGACAGGCGGCCCGCAGGCGCTGCACCAAGATCCGTTCAGAGGCCACATCGGCGGCGGTGACCAAATCTCGCTCGACACTTTTGGAGTGAATGGTTGAGGGATCCAATTGTCCCAGATGCCCCATGAGAATCTCTCCCGCTTCATAAGCGGCAGCCAGGGCAACCTTAAGGTCAGGGAGCCAGGGTGATTCTAAATTGTGGGGTGCAAGATCTATGGGTTTCAAAATCAACTCCTGTCAGCATTACTTCACAACCCACGCCGCCAACAACTGGGCGATGCGGTCTTGCATGGGTTTCCAAGCGCGGGTGTTGAGCCCAGCCTTGCGCGGATATTCCACTAAAATCGAAAACGCAAGCCGCGCCAGGCCCTCTTTCAAGACGACTCCCGAGAGCCCACTGGTGCCCCCGATGAAACCTGTTTTGGCGCGCACGGTTTTGAAGGCCGGGCCCGAGCGCATACGCTTGCTCAAACTTCCGCTGGAACCAGCCAGGGGCAGACCTTGAAGAAACAGCTCAAAGGCCCCTGGGTCATGCTCACGCAGGGCCCCCATGGACCCAGCCAGCAAGCGCGTGGTCACTTGATTGTCCCGGGATAGCCCGGAGCCATCCACCATCACCAGTGAGCTGCCGTCGAGGCCCAAAGAGCCCAGGGCTTTGCGCACAGCGTCCAAAGAACCGGCCCGGGATCCATCCCCTGCCCGGGCCCCAAGGGTCAAGAACACTTGATCCGTGACGCTGTTGTTCGAGTCCTGCAGGATCGCCTCCAGCTGCCCTGCAATAGGCCGAGAAACCCACCCCAGGACTGTGCCTGGGGGTGCTTGGGCCTGCACACGGGACTGACCGGTGATCTCAAATCCCTGCAACCCAAGGGTCATGATCAGGGATCCCCCGAAGAGCGCCACTGGATCGGGATGGGCAAAACGGCTGGACCAACGGGGGATTCCCGAAGGGAACGTGCCCCCCACGATCACCCGTGACCCCTGGACCCCGACGCGAACATCCAGAGCCTTTCCCGCAGGACCTTTCCGTACGGTAATGTCCTCCTTGAGTCCGTGCCCGGGAGGCAAGACGCGCACCCTCAGCATGCCCGGCGCGGCCTCAAGCACGGCGCTCAAGCAACCCCCGTTGGCACTGAAACCACCGGCCAGAGCACAGTATTCTTGCCAGTGCTCGTTGGCGCTGGGCCAAGCGGGGCCGGGGCCGGGTGAGGGGTAGGTACCGGTGTCCAACACCAGGTCTCCCTCGACCTTGTGGATGCCCGCATCGAGCAAGAGTTCCCCAAGGCTTTCGGCCCATGCGGGCATGGCGTTTTCCTGGTCGCGCTCATAGACCGGATCGCCTCCCGCGCGCAGAATCAACTGGCCCTGGAGTACCCCTCCCTTGACCTCGCCCTGGATTTCGACTTTGGTATCAAAGGAACCTGCGGGACCCAAAGCCGTGAGAGCCGCAAGGACCGTAAGAATCTTTTGATTGGACGCCGGACGTTTCAGGCGCGTGCTCCCCAGGGCAACCAAACGGCTGCGTTTTTCCAGGTCGAGCACCACCACCGAAACCGCGCAGTCCTTGCCTTGGAGCTTGCCATGGGTCTTGGCCTTTTGGATTCCTTCCTGAACCGCAGATTCCACCTGGGACTGCAACTGGGAGTCATAGCCGCCTAGTTGATCCCAGGATTTGTTTTGGGGCGAGCCCGTCTCTTGGGTGGTTACCGGGGGCTGTGCCTTTCCTACCGGGGGCTGTGCCTTTCCTACCGGGGGCTGTGCCTTTCCTGCCGGGGGCTGCGCCTTTCCTGCCGGGGGCTGTGCCTTCCCCACCATGGGCCTCGCTTCCTCCGGGACCGCATTCCCCTCGACCGCTTCAGCGAGCGGTGTGTCGAACACCAAGAGGGGCCTGGTCGCGCCAGGTTCCGGGGAATCAGAGGAACCGCAGGCCACAAGGGCCAGGGAAGCCAGCAACTGAGTACCGATAAAGGACAAGCCACAAAGGCCCTTTGGATCGCTGTATCTACGCACGGGCACAGGATAGCGATAGGAATCTGTGAATCCGAGGGTTCCCTTGGGACTCTTCCCTTATGCAAGTCAAAATTCAGCACCAGCTAGGGCCACCACCCGATCCACGGACGGCCAGCCCCGAACGAGAACTAGTCGGAATACCCGCTGGGATTCTGCTGGTGCCAGCGCCAGGCATCCTCGAACAGGGTCCGCATATCCGAGCGTTGGGGCGCCCACCCCAGCATGCTGGCGGCCCGACGACCGTCACTGATCAGGCCTGCGGGATCGCCCTCCCTGCGCTCGGTATCCACCGATGGGATCGGGTGACCGGTCACTTCACGCGCCATGGCAATCACCTCGCGCACGGTAACCCCTTCGCCAGTACCCAAGTTACAGGCCAAGGAATCGTGGCCAGACTGCAACAGGGCTAGGGCACGCAGGTGCGCATCCGCCAAGTCGTCGATATGCACATAGTCGCGGATGCAAGTGCCATCGCGGGTGTCGTGGTCGGTACCAAACACCAACAGTTGTTGTCGTTGTCCCAGGGCCACCTGAAGGGTCAGGGGGATCAGGTGCGTTTCTGGACGATGGTCCTCCCCATGAGCACCGCTTGGGTCAGCGCCAGCTGCGTTGAAATAGCGCAGGCAGGCGAACCGCGGGCCGCCCTCCGCTGCTCTTTCGGCCAGCATATGCTCGACTTTCAGCTTGGTCTCCCCATAGGGACTGATCGGATTTTGGGGATGGTTCTCATCGATCGGCAAAGCCTGGGGCACTCCGTAAGTGGCGCAGGTGGACGAGAACACAAACTCCTTGACTCCCACGGCCTGAGCAGCGTCGAGCAAACGCCGGGTGCCTTCCACATTGACCAAGTGGTAGCCCGCGGGATCGCGCACCGACTCACCCACGTAACAACGGGCGGCGAAGTGTAGAATCGAACGGGGTTGCACCTGGGCAAAGACCTCTTTCAGTCGCTTCTCATCCAAAAGGTCCCCCTCAAAAAAGGGCACAGCTTTGGGCACGGCGGAACGGTGTCCTGCACTGAGGTTGTCCAGCACCGCCAGGGGAACTCCCGCCCGATGCAGCCTGCGTACCGCCTGGGAACCCACATACCCCGCCCCGCCTGTGACGAGGATCGGGCCGGATGGGACTGGGGTGGAGTCTGAAGGGGAAGTCATCGGCGTCAGAGCCTAGCTACCTGGGGCCGGAATAATGAGTCCAATTCACTCCGGCAGCCTCAAAGTCCGTGAGAAAATTGGGCCAGGATTTCGCCACATGGGATTTTCCAGCCACTCGTAACCCTGGAATGACCCATCCTAGCAGGCAAAAGGCAAAGACCATTCGATGGTCCCCATGGGCATCGAGGACCGGGGCTGGGCAGGGTTCGTGCCCAGCGGCCACGACCAATTCCGCCTCACCGGCACGGACTTCAAATCCACAGTCCCGGAGCCCCTGGGCCAATCCCGTGAGCCGCGGGCTCTCCTTTCCATCCAGGGTACCGAGCCCGGTAAAGCAGCTGGCAAACCCCGCTTTTGCCGCAGCTGCGGCGAGAGGCACCAAGACGGGAGCCAGGTCTGGTTCCCCAGACAAGTCCAGGGTTGCCCCGCGGCGGGGACTCCCCGAGGCCCAGAGCGCAGGGCGCCCATCCACTTGGGTTTCCCCCGCTTGGCATCCGAAGGCCTCGAGATGTTGGACAATACGCACGTCCCCCTGGACTGATCCAAGGCCCAAGCCATCGATGCGCGCCTCCCCGCCGGAAAGGCAGGCTCCCACTAGGGCCACGGCAGCGGCGGAAGCATCCGGCTCAATGGCCAAGGGTTGTTCGGGGGCCACGAGTGGTCCTTGGATATAGAAGCAGCGCATGCGGCCAGAGAGGGATTCCTCCCGCACGCGCACTCCGAACGTCTCTAAAACCGATCGGGTCAACTCCACATAGGGCCGGCTGGGGATGCTCCCTCGGACCATGAGCTTCCTCGGCTCGGGCCACGCTGCGAGGGCCAAGATCAGAGCGCTGACCTCTTGACTGGAACTTGGGTTTTCCAGGAGCACTTCCTCGGGTGGTTCCACAGACCGCACCCGCAGGGGCCAGCCCCCGGGAACCCCGAGCTCTTGGCGCTCGACCCCGATGGAATCCAAAGTCCCCATCAAGGCAGGGCTGTTGCGGGTCAGAAGGCTGCCCGCCGCTTGAATTTCCATGGAAGTTCCGGGGTTCCATCCAAGGGCCCCGAGTGCCGTGGCACAACGGGCCAGGGTTCCTGACTCCCCCACCATCCAAGAATGATCAGGGCCCGCGCCAATGCCCGGCGGCATCCCGCGCACGGCGGCCTGATCCGAACCGGGGACTTGTTGAAGCACCCCCAGAAGGCGAGGGATCCCAAGAGCCGCAAGCACGTCTGCCCCCTCCGGCAACCCGGTCAGCCGAGTGCTGCCACGGGCCACACAAGCCGCAAGCAGAGCCCTTTGAGCCATGGACTTCGACGTGGGCACGGATACGCAGCCACCCAGGCAGCCCCCCACCCCTAGCAATCGATCGTCTTCTCCCACAGGTCCAGATTTTAGCACACCGTTGAGATTGTAGCCAGCCTCTCTTGGGGTCATACTGTCTCCCCCATGAACTCTTCTTCCTCCATAACGCCCGCCTATTTGGGCAATGACCAGGGCCCTGCGGGCCTTGAAAAGATCGCCACCGGCAAGGTCCGCGATATCTACGCCCTCGATTCCGAGCACCTTCTGTTTGTGACCAGCGATCGGGTTAGCGCCTTTGATGTGGTCATGAACGACGGCATCCCCGACAAAGGACGGGTCCTGACGCGCATCGCTCAGCACTGGTTTGGCAAGACCCAGGACATCATGCCCAACCATTTGGTGTCCACGCGCATCGAAGATGTCAACACCCTCGACAACCAATGGCAGGACCTACTGCGCGGCCGATCCATGATCGTCAAGCGTTGCCAGCCGGATCCGATTGAATGGGTTGTGCGAGGTTACATCACCGGTTCAGGTTGGAAGGAGTACCTGGAGAAAGGCAGCGTCTGCGGCCTAGCTTTGCCCGCAGGTCTGCAGCAAGCCCAACAACTGGAAACGCCCCTGGTCACTCCCACTACGAAACACGAGGTCCACGACATGCCCCTTTCTCCCAGCGAAGCGGAAGAGATGATGGGCAAGGTACGTTGGGACGCTGGCAAGGAAGCAGTGCTGGCCCTCTTCGAGCGTGGCACCCAAGAATTGGCCAAGATCGGCATTTTGCTGGCGGACACCAAGTTTGAGTTGGGCATCTGCAAGGGCGAGGTACTTTTGATCGATGAGGCCCTCACTCCTGACTCCAGCCGCTTCTGGCCGGCAGATCAATACAAGATTGGTGGGTCACCCCCCAGCTTGGACAAGCAAATCCTGCGGGATTACCTGGAGACCTTGGACTGGAATAAGGAAGCTCCCGCCCCGGATTTGGACCCGGCAATCTTGAACAAAGTGCGCGCAGGTTACCTGGATATTTGCCAACGCCTAACCGGTGAATTGCCCGAGGGAGTGCAGGCATGAGCGTCGCTCTCCTCATGGGTTCCGACTCGGATCTCCCCCGCCTCGAGGGTTGCCTCAAGACCCTGCGTAATTTGGACATCCCCTTCGAAGCGCGGGTCATGTCGGCCCATCGCACGCCGGAGGACGTCAGGTCCTTCGTCACCGAAGCACCCAACCGCGGCATCAAGGTCTTTATCTGCGCCGCAGGCGGCGCAGCCCACTTGGCTGGAGTGGTCGCAGCTCACACTTGCCTGCCCGTGCTGGGAATCCCCATGGACAACCCTCCCCTGGGCGGTTTGGATGCCCTCCTAGCCACGGTTCAAATGCCTGGCGGGGTGCCCGTGGCCACCTTTGGGGCGAACTCCGGAGGCCCGGTGAATGCGGCCCTCTTCGCGGCGCGCCTCCTAGCGGTCAGCGATTCGAGCCTGGCCGACCGGGTAGCAACCCACCGAGACGAGCAAGCGATAGCAGTTCGCGCCAAGGATGCGCGCCTGCAAGAAAAGCTCTCATCGAGCCTCCTTGCAGATCCAAGGCCCTAGTCTGTCCCGAGAAGAGGCAGGGGGTACTTGGGAAAGAGCGTTCTCGGCAGAATAGGGCCAAGGGGGTACAATCGGGGCTCTATGAGCCAGCACCCCGAAACCTTGTCATGGCACGGAACCCTCGATGGGCACGTGCGCATGATCGAGCAGACCTTGTTGCCCACCGAACATCGGGTGATCGAGGTCCCTACTGTTGAGGACATGATCGCGGCGATTCGCCGCTTGGCCGTGCGTGGAGCACCCGCCATTGGAGTCGCCGCAGCCTATGGAGTCGTGCTGGGAATTCAGCATCTGCACGAAGCCCACAGGGATCAAGTCCTGGCCGCGGCCGAAACCGCTTGCGATCAGTTGGCCACCTCGCGACCCACCGCGGTCAACTTGTTTTGGGCCCTCGAACGAATGCGGAGCAAAGCCAAGAGCCTCCATGGGGAAGGGGCAACGGGCGCGGCTCTTTGTCAAGGATTGCTAGAAGAGGCCCAGGGCATCCACTTGTCCGACCGCGACACCTGCCGCCGCATCGGCGAGCATGGAGCGGCACTGCTGAAAAAAGACCAAGCAATCTTGACCCACTGCAATGCCGGCGCCCTCGCCACGGGAGGCATGGGCACTGCCCTCGCCCCAGTCTACGTGGCCACCGAACAGGGCAAAAACATCCGTGTCTATGCGGACGAAACCCGCCCCCTTCTTCAGGGTGCTCGCATCACCGCTTGGGAGTTGTCCGCGGCTGGTATTGACGTGACCGTGATCACCGACGGCATGGCTGCCCGGGTGATGGGCGAAGGCCGCATCGATTGCGTGATTGTCGGTTCCGACCGCATCACCCGAGGCGGCGATGTGTGCAACAAGATCGGCACCTATGGGGTGGCGATTGCCGCACGTCACCATGGTTTGCCCTTCTATGTTGCTGCGCCCCTCTCCACCGTGGACCCCAAGCTGTTGGACGGCAAGGACATCCCCATCGAAGAGCGAGACCCGGAAGAAATCATCTCTGGTCTTGGGCGCCGCATCACGCCTGAAGGATCCAAGATCTACAACCCCGCCTTTGATGTAACCCCTCGGGAATTGGTCACGGCAATCATCACCGAGGTCGGCGTGATCGAAAACCCAAACCAAGCGAAGATGGAAGCCGCCTTGAAGGGCGCAGGTATTTGCTTCTAAGGATTCACCATGAAGACATTCTCCAAGACAGTCACCTCCCGCTCCAACCCCTCCACCGGGGCCAGCACCACCGGAGCCGTGATCGCCGGAGCAACCCTTGCCCTCGCTTCACTGTTCCTGGCGGGTAATTTTTCCCAGGATCACTCCGTCCCCACTCGCTCTCGGATTCATCCACGCCCTGTTGAAGGGGACGACGAAGGTGGTCCCGACCAAGCAGCCCGTCGGCGTTGGATCGAGGGCATGCACCTTGCAGCCCCCGGCGTGGATTGGCGGCGCATCGAAGCGGCCAACCAGGAGGCAGAGCGCATTCGGCGCAACGCCCTGGCCGGGGCACCCGAGGGGGCCGGTGGCTTGGCCGGTACCTGGAAGGAAATCGGCAGCAATAACATTGCGGGGCACACGCGCTGCGCGGCCTATGGCCCCGAGCGCAATGGAGTGCGCTCCCTTTACGTGGGCTCGGCCAATGGAGGGCTCTGGCGTGGCACCCTGGACGGGGATGATTGGACGCCCCTCTCGGACTCACTCTTCGGCGGAATCGATGGGGTCGTGGTGGTCCCCCCCACAGACCTCGCGAATCCTGACATCCTGGTCACCCGACAGGGAAGCTCGATCTTTCGCAGTGACGACATAGGAACGACCTGGACTGTGCCTTCCGGGCTCAGCGGCGTTTCCAGTGTGCGCAGCCTCTTGGTGCTGCCCGATGGAATCCCCACGATCCTGGTCTATGGCCAAAGGAACGGGGGCTCTGCCCTCATGGCTTCAACAGACCTGGGCCAAACTTTTTCTGTGCGCAAGTCATGGGGAAGCCCTTGGGATGGGGAGCTTTGGATTCCGCGCACGGGCAGCGGAGCCGGCACCGATGTTTGGCTCTACCACAACAACAAGATTCGAGTCTCTTTTGATGGAGGCTTTCAGTTCACCGTGCGGAACGGTCCGGGCGGTGCCAGCCAAGGTCACCTGACTGGTTCCGAAGCTGGCGGCGGTGCCCTGTACCTCACATCTAGGGAAGGCAACTCCTGGATTCCCTACCGCAGCCTGGACGGAGGCGTAACCTTCAACCTCATGGCAGCCCTGCCCGACTACTGGGGCAGCCCGAATTCCATGGTCGGGTTTTCCTCCAACCGGGATGCGTTGGTCCTAGGCGGAGTCAACGGGTATACATCCAGCGACGGGGGACAATCCTGGAACCAGATCAGTTCCTGGGGCGAGTACTACGGCAACCCAACCCACAAACTGCACGCAGACCTACGCGCCATTCAAGTGCACCCCCACCCCGACGGTCCAGCCTTTGGGGACATCGTCTACTTCAACACGGACGGAGGCACCTATCGCTCCACCGACGAAGGTCACACGGTGGACAACCTCTCGCTCATGGGACTTGGGGTTGGGCAGTTCTATTCCACCCTGACCGACATCGACAACCCCAACCGCATTCATGGGGGCACTCAGGATCAAGGCTACCAGACGGGTATGAGGAGCAACATAAATGGGCCCGGGCCGTCCACTGGCTTCAACCAAATTATCTCCGGCGACTACGGACACTTGACCAGCCGGCTGGGATCTTTGAACCGGGTTTACAGCACCTATCCCGGTTTCACTCTGGTGGCCAGCGGGGCCTTCAGTTCATTGAGCACTGTGGACTTTCCCCAGGGGTCTTCCCACTTGTGGCTACCACCGGTGCTGGCGGACCCCGCTGCCTTCAGCACATTCTTTTTCCTGGGGCGCTATCTCTGGCGGCAGGCAGGGAACGGCTCCAATTGGACTGAGGTGCACCACTCCACCCATGATTTCGGCGCAGGCTCTGGCACCTATCTCTCGGCAATGGCCTTTTGCCCAACGGACTCAAACCTGGCCTGGGCAGCGAACGATGCGGGCCGACTTTGGAGATCCACCGACCACGGGGTGACCTGGACAGAAGGCAGCGTGGGTATCCCCGGCTCCCATTATTTTTACGGCAACTGCATTGCCCCGCACCCGACCGATCCGAATCGAGTTGCCGCCAGCGGGACGGGTTACTCTACCCCTGGGGTGCGTATGTCTGTGGATGGCGGGCTCAGTTGGCAAGGCCTCGCCCAGGGGCTGCCCCAGACCATGGTCTTTGGGATCGCTTGGGCCGCAGACGGCAGCGATGATCTTTATGCCGCTACCGAAGCGGGAGCATGGCATTTTGACGCCAACACCCAGCTCTGGTCCAACGCCATGGGTACCCAGGCACCGGCGACCACCTACTGGAGTATCGAATCGGTACCTGCCCAGGGGATCATGCGTTTTGGCACCTATGGCCGCGGGATTTGGGACCTGGTCCTTTCCAGTACCCCTGGACTTGGAGAACGTTTCTGTGCTCCGGCCGTCCCCAACACCACGGGCGAGCCGGCTACCCTGACAGCCACGGGGTCCTTAGATCCAACCCAAAACAATCTTGCCCTTACCGCCCAGAACTTACCTCTCAATCAATTTGGATACCTGCTTTGCTCGCGGAGCGAAACCTGGACGGTGCAGCCCGGCGGTTCCACCGGGATCCTGTGCATGGGGGCCCCCGCCGGCCGCTTCATCCAAAATGTAATGAACAGCGGAACCAGCGGAACGTTTACCCATCAGGTGGACCTGAGCGCCATGCCCATGCAACCGGTGGTGCCGGTCTTGCCAGGGGAAACCTGGCACTTCCAGATTTGGTTCCGGGACTATCACCTGCAGCCCACTTCGAACTTCACCGAAGCCCTGCGCATCACCTTCCAATAGATTCGCGCCCCTTGGGCACGAGCTGAGCACCTAGGGCACTGGGTTGGACTGAGCCACCTCGGCCACTTCCCCTTTGATCCGTCGCCGGACGGCATCATCCTCTGGCTGCCCAAACAGGTCTGCGATCCAGCCCCCCATTTGGCGCATTTGTTCCAGCCCCAAGCCGCGGGTGGTGACCGCTGCGGTCCCGATCCGAATGCCGGAAGCCTGCATGGGTGGACGGGGGTCGAAGGGGATCAGGTTCTTGTTGACCGTCAGGTCCACCGTATGGAGCAAGTCCTCGGCCTGGGCACCGGTCAGATCCATGGAACCCACATCCACCAGGAGAAGGTGATTGTCGGTACCGCCGGACACCAAGCGCAGGCCCCGTTGCTGAAGGGTCTCGCCCAAGGCCCGGGCGTTGTCCACCACCGCCTGGGCATAGCCCGCAAAGGACGGTTGCAGCGCTTCTCTGAACGCCACCGCCTTGGCGGCAATCACATGCATCAAGGGGCCGCCCTGGCCCCCGGGGAACACGGCCGAGTTGATCTGCTTGATGTGACTGGCGCGGCAAACGATGAGGCCGCCGCGCGGGCCGCGCAGGGTCTTGTGGGTGGTCATCGTGACCACCTCAGCGTGGGGCACCGGAGAGGGGTGAACGCCCCCTGCCACCAACCCCGCGATATGGGCCATATCCACCATCAAGGCTGCGCCCACCTCGTCGGCAATTGAGCGAAAAATCTCGAAGTCCAAAAGGCGCGGATAGGCGGACGCACCCGCGAGCAATACCGCCGGTTGAACTTCCTTGGCCTGACGTCGCAGGGCCTCGTAGTCGATGCGCTCCCCTTCCTTCTGTACCCCATAGGAGTGAAAGTCATAAAACACCCCTGAGAAGTTCTTGGGGTGCCCGTGGGACAGGTGCCCACCGTGGTCAAGAGACATACCCAGCACACGGTCCTGGGGGGAACAAAGCGCCATCAAGGCCGCCATGTTGGCTTGGGTGCCGCTGTGGGGTTGAACGTTGGCCCGTTCGGCGCCAAAGAGTTCCTTCGCTCGATCCCGGGCAAGGTCCTCCACCACGTCCACATGCTCGCAACCCCCATAGTAGCGCCGACCGGGATAACCCTCGGCGTACTTGTTGGTCAGGGCCGAACCCATGGCATCCATGACTTCTTGGGATGTGTGATTTTCGGATGCAATCAGTTCGAGCTGATCGATCTGGCGCTGACGCTCGCGGCCGATGGCGGACCAAAGGTCCGCGTCCGTGTGGGTGCTGGTGGTCATTGGAGGCAAGGGAAGAGTTTTGGAAGCCCAAAAGGATCAGGCAGGTGGAGCCACTATTGGCCGGGGTCGTGATCTTCGCGCTTGGGAGAATCCCCTGGGCGCGGGGCAGGGGTGCCCGGTTCGGCGGCTAGTTGCTGGGCAAGGGCTATGCTTTCAGGGCTCAAAGAGCCCGTACGACTCTTCCCATCGTGCATGCCCGAGAGATCTGGATCGAGGCTACCGTCGGGTTTCCAAACGAAGAAGGGACCCACCGGTAGGCCACCAGAATTGACGGGTCCGTAACTACGCCGTTTACCCCCAGGGGTCCATTCCTGGGCGAAGATCGCCCCGTCTTCTCGGTGCTCATGGGAAGTGATCGCCTGACCCTGGGGACCGTAGGTCAACCAAGTTCCGAGGGGCTTGCCGAGTTCATCATAGGTGCGCCGGGTCTGGTACTCGCCGCCTGCGTACCAGTAATGCCATTCCCCCGCGGTCTTGCCGGCCTTAAACGTACCGATGAACTGCAAGGCCCCACCGGGGAAGCGTCCAATGGATTCCCCCTCAGGTTTGCCCTCCACCATGGTCTTGGTCCAACCCACCTCACCGCCGGGGTGATAGACCAATTCCAAACCGTGGGGCACTCCGTTCACAAAGGGTGTAACAGTCATAATGTCCCCATCGTTGTGGAACTGCTGCACCTTGCCAATGATCGTGCCATTGGACCAGCTGGTGCGCTTGGCCACCACGCCGTTGGGATAGAACTCCTCCCACAAACCGTCGGACTGGTCCCCCGCAAAGGAGCCCCGCACCTTGACGGAACCATCCGGATGCCAACCTGTCCAGACCCCGGTTTTCAGACCAGCGGCAAAATTGCCCTGGCGTTCCAATCGGCCGTTCTCATAGAAGTAGCTCCACTGACCCTCTTCCCGGCCGTATTGCTCAAGGCCCTCGGATTTCTTGACGGCCTTGGTTTCGGGGTCATACCACTGGATGGTTCGATCTTGGGACACGTCGGAGTCATCCCCATCGGAGCAGGCGCTGAAAGCCGGCAAGAGAAAGAGCAACAATAAGCCCACGGGGGGACAGCAGGACCCGGAGGTCGATGAACGGCGGATTGACATCGGGAGTATGCTAATGCCCCCGACTCCGGAAGCCCACGGCCAATTCCCAGGACCTGCTTTTGGGCCGATGGCAGCCCTTGGCTCTTAGGGGCAGAGGGGATTCAGCACACCCGGACTCCCCTTGTCGCCAGCTCCCCAAGGGCTCGGGGCCTCACACCAGTGTTCCGCAAGATCGTTCCAATTGACCGACAATCGATGGGTCTGCAATTGCAAGCTGGCCCCAACCGGGTCGACCCAGCCAGTAGAAACGAGGCCATAGGCCACCAAATCCACTTGGGCACCATTGGGCCGAGCCAGGAGCACTTCGTCCGCACCATTGGCCAGGACAAAGGAAGACCACACCGCGTCCACCGGCACACCACCGTTGAAGTTGGGGTCGATCTCCCGGCCGAGGACAAGATACCCGCGAGGAGGCACGACGATGCCAAAGCCCGCGTTGTCCAGCAAGGTCATGTCACTGCCCTGGTCCGCAAGGATCCAACCCTCAATATCGATGGCCCCGTTGGTGGTGTTGAACACCTCGAACCACTCCCCCTGGGAATCAGACGCCTGGAGCGGGTCTTTCATGATCTCGGTGACGATGATCTCGCCGCTGCCCCGGGGACGTTCTCGATCCGGTAGGTCGCCCCCCGGCACCCCGGGGGGAGCCCAAACCTGCTGGGTGATCGGCAGGTCCAAACTGCTGTTGGCAGCACCTACGCCACGAACCCGTAGGGTCCAACCCT
>CALEMP010000200.1 GCA_937910685.1 uncultured bacterium | reverse complement strand
ACCGAGCAAACCCTGGATCACGCCCTTGTGCTCTCGGCCCTAGCCCGGGTGATCGATTTACGCGTGACCGATCCAGGGCAGGGGGACTAGACTCGAAGTGATGGGACGTATCTTGATCATATGCCTGCTGTTGACTGCCCTCCCCTGGGCAGTGTCCGAACCGTTGGTCCCCTCGTGCCTGGGCCTACACCAGAGCCAACCTGGCAAGGTCTTTCTCGCCAGCCCCGAGGGGCGGGCGCGTGCCGTGGAGTTGTGCGATTGCAAGGGTGCGCAGCATCTGCTTTTGGCCCTGGAAGGCGATGCCTCTGCGCCCCCGAACGCGGAGCTCCTTGACCTCAAAGGCCAGCGGGCGCGCACGGATCGTGACCTGGCCCAGCGTGTGCACCAAGCCTGCTGCCTCGAACTTCATGGGGGTCACATGAGCGGCTGGTGGCGCGCTCTTTTTCCCCGGGAAAAACGCACGGCCCTCGGGGGCGCCCTGCACCAGGCATGGCGCCGGGGCACGCCCATGCTTGGCACGGGAGCCGCAGCTGCCCTGCTGGGAAGCGGTGGGCCCGCCGTCGACGGGCAGTGGCCCCTCTCCATCAGGAACCGCAAGAAAGACCACGACTGGGGCCGCGCCCTCACCGGCCTTGGAATCAGCCCCCTGCCCCTACTCGGCGCTAGTGGTCTACCCACATCCACTTCCCCCGCGGTGACTTCCCCCGCGGTGACCTCCCCCACCGAAGGCACCGCAACCCAAGTCCTCGACGCCATGGAACGATTCGGCGTGGAAGCAGGTGCCTGGTTCGAGGGTTCCGTCGCCCTGGTCTGGTCCCCCCAAGAACGCACCCTGCAAGTCCACGGTCCAGGCCGCCTGCACTTCCTCGTCCTCGACGGAGCCCATCGCTCAGCCCACATCCTGGGGCTCCTTTGGGAGTTAGGCGATGGCTCCATCTGGATCCCATCCAGAGAAGAGATCCGCACCCCCACGGGCGACCGCCCACTCAGCGGGGTCCAGGAAAAACGCTCCCTCGGAAGCCACCGCCTCACGATCCGCTCCCTCCCGGCCTCGCGCCACCACCAACGCAAGGGGCACCTCCCCACGCGCACGGTGCTGCAGGCGGAGTTGATCCGAAAGGCTGGCCGGGGCCATGACCAAATCCGGTAGTTCCTTCCTGCCGGATTTGGCGGCTCTAGCTAGACTCTCCACATGGATCATCCCCCCGGCACCAAGATCGTGATCATCGGCGGCGGCGTGGCCGGGCTGGCGACCGCTTGGGCCCTGGGGCAGCGGGGCTTTCGGGATGTGACTTTGGTGGAACGGGAAACCAAGTGCTTTTCGGTTTCCTCCGGGCAAAACGCGGCGATCTTGCGACATGCGACGGACTCGCCGGCCACGAGGCATTTGACGCGCCGCACCCGAGACCTCTTGCATCGGCCACCTGGAGATCTTTGCAAGCAGCCCTTGGTGGATGGTCGTGGATTGGTGGTGCTCGAAGGCAATCAGGAGACGCCCCTGCCCTGGTGGGCGGATGAGTTGATCGCAGATGGGTCATGCCGGGCCTTAGATGGGGCTGGGTTGCGGGAGAAAGCTCCCGGCTTTGTGCGCGAAGGAGCACGTGCTTGGTGGTTCCCCCACAGCGGGACCATCGACATCGTTCGCCTGGGCAAGTCCCTTGAGCAAAGCGCGCGGAACCAGGGGGTGAACCTGCTGCTCGGTGCAAGTGTGCAGCAACTGCAGCTCGATGGCTCCGGAGCCGTAAATGGAGTCGAACTGGAAGGGGGCAAGGTCCTCCATGCGGATTTAGTGGTGCTGGCGGCCGGGGCCTGGGCCGGATCTTTGGGCGCAGCCGTGGGTGCGGAATTCCCCGGCAGACCCACCCGGCGGCACCTGTTCGTCACCAAGGCCGAGCAACGACTCGATCCCCAGCAAGCGATCATCTGGGACGACGCGGGTTCCTTCTATTACCGCCCCGAAGCGGGTGGTTTGCTTTTTTGTATTGGCGACCAGGATGACTGCTTGCCTACGGGCGCTTGCGGTGCGACCTGCGGAACAGACCCCTTGGTCTTGCGCGCGGCACGCCGCGGACTGGCACGACGCTTGCCGGACTGGAATGAACTTGAGCTCGCCCGGGCTTGGGCGGCCACACGCACGGTGACCGAAGATGACACTCCCGTAGTGGGCATGGATCCCCGGGTTCCTGGGCTCTTTTGGGTCGCAGCGCTTGGGGGCCATGGCATGAGTCTTTCCCTTGGCCTGGGCGATCTGGCGGCGAGCATGATCGGTGGAGATCTAACTGAGGACCCGGACCTGATCGCGGCCCTTGCCCCGGACGCCCCCCGCCGGGAATGGATTCCCCAACGGAACTGGACCTAGGACTTGTCGGGCGCCGGTCATTGGGCTGCAGGCGCAGAGCCACGGCCCAACCGACCTTCAGCTGCTGTTTCATCCAGCCACAGGAATCCGTCCCTATCCAAATGCCCCCGGTCTCCCGTACGGCACCAGCCTTCGGTGGATTGAGGCAGCAGCTCACCGTCCGCGCCGAAACCCGCGCTCATCACGTTGGGGCCCTTGACCTCGATCCAACCCTCTTGATCAGGTTCGCTCAGCCATGCCCCTTCGTCATCGGCGATGCGCACGGCGACTCCCGGCAGGGGCCGGCCCACGCTGCCCGGGCGCAACCCGTGGTGACGCGGGGATTGGCCCGGAGGGTTGGGCAAGTTGACCGAAACCACCGGACACAATTCGGTGGCTCCAAAACCCGCTAAGAGGGGCATGCCGGTGCGTTCGGAGAACGCGTTGAACAGCTCTTGGGAAACATGACGGCCCCCGGCGATAGCGATGCGCAGGTCGGGAAGCGCTCCCTCCCCGGGCATATCTTGGATCCAAGCGCGATAGTCGCTGGGCGTACCCAAGAGAATCGTGGCTGGCGAAGGGTCCGGACGGCCCCCTTCCACATCAATGCAATGCACAGCGCCCCCAAGCAACGAAGCCCACAACCCGCAGGTTTGTCCCAGGGGAGACCAGGGAGGCAGGGCGCTCACCACCCGGTCGGCACTGCCCACCACCAAAACCTGAAGCAGGCTCTGCACATTGGAGAGCACGCAGGCGTGGGAAGCCTCGACCACTTTTGGCGCACCACTTGCTCCGCTGGAGAAAAAGATCAGCGCTAAGTCCCCGGCATCCTGGTGGGGCACAATCAATCTGGTGGATAGGGCAGGGGGCATGCGCTGCAATCGACGGGCCCGTCGGCGATCTCCGGGTGTGATCGCGGTCAGGATCTGCTCCATGGGAACCGTGTTCGGAATCGGATGGGAACTATGCCCACCGTGCACAAGCACATCGAGGCGCGCGCGCACGACCAGGTCATCAAGGGCTGCGGCCCCCCATTCAGGATCGAGCACCGCTACAGAACGGCCCGAGAGGGTCACGGCCAACTGCATCAGGAACAACTCTGTGGAGCGCGGCAAGAGCAACCCCACGCGCGCATGCGGCGGCAGGCAGCGATCCAAGGCAAAGCTGCGTTCAAGCACAGCCTCCAGCAACTGGGCACCCGTCCACTCCCGACCCTCTGCGCTCAGCAGCACATTGCGTCGGTTCTTGTGTGCCGCAACGAGCAATCGAAAACCCAGGGAACCTCGCCAGCCGCCCCGGGCCAAGCGTTGCTCGGCGATCAATTCGGCCACGGCGGCGCGCACTGCTGGAGCGCTGGAATCCGTGGGCAGAGCCTGACCAAAGGCTACGTCCACGGGCCGCCCCAAGCTAAGGGATGCCTCAAAGAACCGGGTCTTGGAAAACGAAAACAGGGAACCCCAAACCCGGTCGAGGGACATGGGAATGATCGGCGCACCACCGGTCTGTTCCGCAATGCGCGCAAACCCCGAAGAGAACGGCAGCAGAGATCCCGTACGAGTGATGGCTCCCTCTGAAAACAGGCAGACCAAATGACCCCGGCGCACCATATCGGCCGCCCGAGCCAAGGCCTCGGCTTTTTGCTCGTCGGTGTCCTTGCTCGAAACCGGGATCGCTCCCATGCGTCGCACGAACCAACCCACCATGGGCATCTCGAAGTAGTCGCGAAACATCAGGAAGCGCACGGGGCGCGGGCAAGCCGCATAGACCAACATGGCATCCACAAAGGACACGTGATTGGAAACGATCAGGGCGCCGCCGTGATCGGGTACCCGGTCCGCGTGTAACACACGCAAGCGGTAACGGGTTCGGGTGAGGAACATGAGCACGAACCGCGCCAGGAACTGTCCCGCCAAGACCAAGCTTGCGATGGCCCCTAGGCCCATCAAGCAGGAGCCCACCAAGAACATTTGCGGCGGCGTCAGCTGCAGTCCCTTTTCCAAGAACAAAAAGAGCGGTCCGGCTAACAGAATGCCCACGAAATCCATGGTCTCCGCAAGCCCCTGAATCGAACCGCGCTGTTCGGGCGCGGGCAGCCCCTGGATCAGGCAGCGGATGGGAATCGAAAAGAGGCCCGCTCCAAAACCCATGCAGAACAGGGAAAGGCGCAGCAATTCGACCGATTCAGGGTTCCACTGCACAAGCAAGGTCCCCAAGGACATCAGGATCAAACCCAGTGGAACCAGCCCACCCTCGGTTCGATCACCGGACACGCGCCCCGCTGCCCAGGCCCCCACCACGATGCCAATGATGGTCGCGGCGTTGAGCAATCCGATGCGAGTCTCTGGAAGGCCCAGCCAGTTTCCATAACTGATCACGACGGTCACAAAGAGCGCCGCCACCATGTAGAAGAACGCGCTGGCAATCAGGGAGAGGACCAGGTCCCGGTCCCCATCGGTGGCGCGCCAGTGGTTCCTGAATTCCACAAAGGGGTTCGGACAAATCACACGCTCGGGATTCACCGCCGGGGTTTGCTCTATGCGCAAGGACCAAAACCAACCGACCACGGCAAAGGACACATACCAAGCCCCCGCCCAGGGAAGCATGGCCCCGCCCAGGTATTCTGCCAAGAATCCACCCACCACGTTGCCCAGCAGGATCGCGATCATGGTGCTTGCTTGGATCAAGGCGTTGGCTCGGGAGAGATCACGCCCCCCCACCAATTCCTTGATCACCCCATACTTGGCCGGCCCAAAGAGCGCACTCTGGACACCCATCAAGAAAACGGTGAATAACAACCCATCATAGGAGCGCAGCACCAAACCCAGGGTGGCCCCGAGCATCACCCCGATCTCGAGCAGGTTGGCCGCCCGGATGATTGCCGTTTTGGACAAGCGGTCCGCTAAGGCTCCGGTCAAAGGCCCCAGGAAAACAAAGGGCAAGGCGAACAAAAACGCCGGGGCTGCCTGGCCGAAGTTCTGAGCCACCCAAGAACTCTCCACCCAGGGCAATGCATGATCGCGGCCCAGGGATGCCACCAGGAGCAACACCAACATCTTGAAGGCGTTGTCGTTGAACGCCCCCAAGAATTGGGTGGCGGTCAGGGCCCCGAAGGACTTTTGCTTCAGAAGCTTCAGCATGACCCGAGATTATCCACTCGGCGAGGAAGCAATTCCATAAAAGGCCCGAGGGACTTACCCCTATGCTCCAGGAGTTGGGTGTAACTCACCACCCGATGCCTTGAAGGCTGCGGATTGCTCCTTCATACCCACCTCAAGGGCCTCTTCGCCGGTGATCCCGTGCTCTTTCGCATAGGCGCGCACATCCTCGGTGATGCGCATGGAACAGAAGTGCGGGCCGCACATAGAGCAGAAGTGAGCTTCCTTGGCCCCGTCCGCGGGCAGGGTCGCATCGTGGAAGGCACGAGCCGTGGGCGGGTCCATGGAAAGATTGAATTGATCTTCCCAGCGGAACTCAAAGCGCGCTTTGGAGAGCGCGTCATCCCAGGCTTGGGCGCCGGGGTGCCCCTTAGCAAGGTCCGCCGCATGGGCCGCGATCCGGTAGGCAATGACGCCGGCCTTCACATCGTCCCGATCAGGCAAGCCCAGGTGTTCCTTAGGGGTCACATAACACAGAAGTGCCGTGCCGTGGACAGCGATCAAGGTCGCGCCAATCGCGCTCGTGATGTGATCGTAACCGGGGGCCACATCGATGACCAAAGGGCCCAGGGTGTAGAAGGGCGCCTCGTGGCAGAGTTTTTGCTGCAGCTCCACGTTCTCGACGATCTTATGGAAGGGCACATGGCCCGGTCCTTCGACCATCACCTGACAATCGTGGTTCCAGGCAATGCTGGTCAACTCACCAAGGGTGGCCAACTCGCTCAGTTGGGCCTCGTCATTGGCATCTGCAATGCAACCGGGACGCAAGCCATCCCCCAGACTGAAGGACACATCGTAGCGACGCAGCAGCTTGCAGATTTGCTCGAAGTGGGTGTAGAGGAAGTTCTCCTTGTGGTGCACAAGGCACCACTTAGCCATGATCGAGCCCCCGCGGGAGACAATCCCCGTCAAACGCTTGGCAGTCAAGGGCACATAACGCAGCAGCACACCCGCGTGAATGGTGAAGTAGTCCACTCCTTGCTCACACTGTTCTTGGAGGGTTTCTAGGAAAATCTCGATGGTGAGATCTTCGATCACGCCCTTGACCTTTTCCAAAGCCTGATAAATCGGCACGGTGCCAATGGGCACGGGGCTGTTGCGCATGATCGCTTCCCGGGTGCGGTGAATATCCTTGCCCGTGGAAAGGTCCATCACCGTATCCGCGCCCCAACGGGTGGCCCAACGCAACTTATCCACCTCTTCGGGGATCGATGAACCCAAAGCAGAGTTCCCAATGTTGGCGTTGATCTTGACCAGGAAAGCCTTGCCGATCACCATGGGCTCCAGTTCCGGGTGCTTGACGTTGGCGGGCAGCACTGCTCGGCCAGAGGCAATCTCATCGCGCACAAAATCCGGGGTCACCCCTTCGCGGGCAGCAACAAAGGCCATCTCCGGGGTCACTCTTCCACCCCGCGCATGATAAAGCTGGGTGCAAACGCCCCCTTCCCCTCGGGGCAGCTCGGGCCCCCAGGTGTTACGCAACCCAGGCAGGCCCACGTTGGGATCGCAATCCTCGGGCCCGGTGGTGTCGTTCAGATCGATGGTGTCCCCGGTGGAAAGGTGCACCCTGCGCACAGGCACGCGCAGGGTTTGATCTTGGAAGGGCACCTCTATAAAGTGCTTGTGGGAGGAGGGAAAACTCTCCTCGAAGGACTCAAGAGGTTCCGCTGTCCGGGGTTCGATCATGGACAGATCTTCGGTTTGGCTGGTGATGGGCGTCCCGGCGGTGTTCTTCCCCGTGTTCTTAGCGGCGTTCCCGTCTGTGTTCTTGTTCGTCATATCTGCCTTCCTACGCCGGGATGATCCGGATCCGGTCCTGAGGGTCCCTCTCAGGAGTCACGGACCGTCCGCGCTCCGCCCCTGACTGGTATTTGCCGAGAGCTTAACCGAATCCCCACCCGTCAAAAGCCCCCCCGCCCGAGGATCTGCCCCAGTCTAAAGTTCAGCCTTCAAAAACAGGGCCCGGGAGGGCATTCTGTTCCCGTGAGCTCACACGAAACCTTCGACCACCTCGTCATCGGAGCAGGCATCGTTGGCCTGGCTACCGCCCGCGCGCTCCAGCAGCGAGGCGCGGGAACCGTGCTGGTCATCGAGACCGAAAACCGGGTCGCCGCCCACCAAACCGGGCACAACTCTGGGGTCATCCACTCTGGCCTCTATTATCGGCCGGGCTCCCTCAAGGCGCGCCTCTGCACGGAGGGACGCGCAGAACTCTTGGAATTCTGCGCCCAACATGAAGTCCCCTTCGAAGTCTGCGGCAAGGTAGTGGTCGCAACCAACAAGGCAGAGTCCACGGCCCTTGCGGAATTAGCTCGACGTGGAAAGGCCAACGGCCTAGAGGGAATCGTGCACCTAGGGCCCGAAGGGATCCGCGATCACGAACCACATGTACAAGGCACCGAAGGCCTATATGTACCCCAGACCGGCATCGCCGACTACAGCGCCCTTTCCACCGCCCTCGCCCGATCGGTCGAAGAGGCTGGCGGCCAGGTACGCCTACAGGTGGCCGCCGGCAAGATGCGCCGGGAAAACAACCTCTGGCGGGTGGAAACCAACCGAGGCCCATTGGGCGCACGCAAGCTGGTCAACTGCGGCGGCGCATGGGCTGACCGCATCGCCCGGGAAGCTGGCACCCCACCGCGCATCCGCATCGTTCCCTTCCGCGGCGAATACCACACCCTCGCCCCCAAGGCCCAGCACCTGGTGCGCAATCTGATCTACCCGGTACCCGATCCGCGCTTCCCGTTCCTAGGTGTGCACCTGACGCGCATGGTGGGAGGCGGCATCGAAGCGGGCCCCAATGCAGTGCTGGCCTTTTCCCGGGCGGGCTATCGCTGGCGGGATGTGTCCCCAAGGGATTTGGCGGGAACCCTGGGGTTCCCGGGGACCTGGAAGCTCTTTGCTCGGCACCTCACCACGGGTATCGGAGAGGTCCAGCGTTCGATTTCGAAAGCGGCCTTCGCCAAAGCTCTCGGACGCCTGGTGCCTGAAATCACCCCAGACGACCTCAGCCCCGGGGGCAGCGGCGTGCGCGCGCAAGCCCTTGGACGTGATGGAAAACTGCTCGATGACTTTCACTTTGAAGAGGGCCCGGAAGCCCTCCATGTGCTCTCGGCTCCCTCACCCGCGGCTACGGCCAGCTTGGCCATCGGCAAGGAAATCGCTCGCCGGGCCCTAGGCTAAGACTCTCCGCCGCTCACTCGCCAAAGCTACTTGGCAGTTGCACCCGATAGAGGTCACTTGCCGTGGCCAGGAAAGCTGTACGCCCCTCTTCTCCCCCCACCGTGATTGCAGTCACCGCGTCCCTTAGCACCCAGTCCCCCATAAGCACACCCGCTCGAGTGTAGCGCTCCACCCGATTGCCGAGGCCCAACAAGAGGGCTCCTTCACCGTCAACCCCGAGAGCTCTGGGAGTCTCCTCCAGGGAAAAGCACCAGGAAGCAGACTGCCTGGGCGCGCCACTTTGATCTAAATCCAGGACCCAGATACCCGGTTGTTTCTCAAGCCCCACGAACAACTGGGAACCATGAACCGTGATGCAGATGGCTGGCGCGGGAAGTTCCACCTGCTCGAGGCGTCCGGCGCGATCGAGACGCAAGAGGGCTCCCTTGGCATCAAGCAAATACAATGATCCAGCAGGGTGAACCGCCAGGGCCCGCGCGTCCCCCAGGGACGCGCCCTGGAAAGTCGACGCCAAGACTTCGCCGGGGATCCCCCTGCGATCGAAACGGACGAGCCGTCCCTTCCCGCGATCGGCGACGATCACACCCGCCCCATCGACGGTCAAGGAGGAAAGGGAAAGCTTGCTGCCCCCTAAACGGACCGGTGGGCTTCCTGAGACCCAGCGCTCCAGCCCAGAATTGCGGGTGGCAATCCACAGGGCCCGGCTTTCCGCATCCCAAGCTGCGGCGGTCACCCCACCCAGGCGACCGATGAACGGGCTGGGAGCGGTTGTTTGCTCGGTGACTACCCGCCCTCCGATCATCGAGCAGCCTGGGCCCAAAAAGAGAACCGCAAGGAGGGTGAGGGGCAGTTTCTTCATGTCAGCGAAGTGCGAACGATACGGGGACAGGGCCCCAGAAGGGTCTGGGCGTGGGAGCAAGGCCCCCATCCTACGATAGAAATGCCCATATAGGGCCCGCAACCCCGAATAAGGGGATTGTTGGAGGCCCCACAGGGTTTCCCCATCGGTAAGGGCACTGTATCCAGGGTAAGTCCAGGCCTTATCGAACAGAAAAGGCTCTACCCCGACACCATCCTTGTTCCCTACATTAGATGAGGAGCCCGGGCGGCCATTCCAAAGCCACCCAAAAAAACCAAAATGCGCAAAGCCATCTTCCTTTTCATCGCCGCCCTCGGCGGAAGTATCGTTCTCGCCAGTTTCGCTGGCGCCCAAGGCTGCTGAGGCCCTGCTAAAGGACCCGCCGGTGGCGGGTACAAAGGACCAGCATCAGGTGGACGTGCCCCCCGTGCCCCCGCAGGTGGCGGCGCACGCCGTGGCCCCGGCGCAGGCGGAGGCGCCCAAGGACCTGCGACCCCCGGTGGCTGGGGCAAACCCGCCAGCACCCCGCGCATTCCATGGCTGCCCACTCCCGACAACCCCTTCACCGTGGGCGAAGGCGAAATGGTCTCCGACCCCACCGCTTGGCAGCTTTGGTGGTCCACCAATAAGGACCGCTACCTGCACTTTGCCAACATCGACACGGGTACCTCCAGCACAGGCGGAGACTCCTGGTACTTGGGCAAGGGTGAAAAGCACACCCGCCTCGGCGGTCGCTTGACCCCGGAGATGATCCAAGAAGACCTAGTCCCGCAAATCCAAAAGGGCCTCGAAGTGGGCGGATCCAACCGCTACGCGAAGGCCGCAGTATTGGCCCTCGGGAAAATCGGCGGCGAAGCGAACTTCACCAGCTTTGACTTCCTGATTCGCTTCTTCCTTTCCGAAGGCGAGCCCGACTTGAACAACACTGCCGCGTTCTCCCTGGGAGTTTTGGCGGACAGTCGCAACCTTGAGTTCCTGACCGAACTAGCCCGCGGTTCCGCCGTGGCCGAGGAAGCCCTCAAGGGCAAGAAAGTCCCGATCCAGATGCGCGCCTTTGCCACCTATGGCCTAGGCGTCATGGCAGCACGCAGTGACGACGCCGAGCTGCGCCGCAGCGTGGTCGCCACTTTGGTGCAGTTGCTTGAAGAAAAGAACAGCACGAACGATCTGCAAGTGGCCGCCATGGTAGCCATGAGCCTGACTCCCCTGCCCTTCGACGCCGAAGCAAACGTCTGCATCTGCGGCACTTGCAAGGTGGAAGGTGCCAGCGAGCATTTCCAAGCCCAGGTGACCTACCTGATGCGTTACTTCACCGCCGACCGCGAGTTCGACGCAACGGTGCGCGCCCACACGGCGACCACCCTGGGTCGCTTGGTTGCCCACGGGCAACAGGCCGCCCCTGAAGCCATGCGCAGTGCCCTGACCGAGATCAAGGGCGGCGTTGCCGACATCCTGATCGAATCCCTGCAGCGTTACGCGAAGCAGCCCGCCATCGTCCAAGAAAGCGCCGTTCTGGCCCTGGGCCTGACTGGTGATGCCGATGACGACGACGTGGACCGCTGGATCCGCCACGAGTTGGCCAAGCAAGCCGGTCACGGAGATCCCTTGGCCAAGCGCTTTGCCCTGATGGCCCTCGCCGAAGCGGGCAGCCGCAAGGGCCAGGGCGAAGATCCCTGGAGCGGCACCGCCAAGACCCGTGCGGAACTGCTGGGACGACTTTCACGCGGCAAGAAGGCCGAGCGCGCCTGGGCCGGTTTGGCCCTGGGTGTCTTTGGCTACCACCTCGATGCCATGGCTCAGGAGCTCGACTCCGGCGTGGATCGTGCCCTGATGCACGCGGCCCGCAAGGCCCGCACAGCGGATGACCTGGGTGCTTTGGCCTTGGCCCTCGGCTTGCGTCGTTCGATTGAAGCCGAAGAGATGCTACTCAGTAAAGTGGAAGACCTGAAGGATCCCGCCGCCCGCGGACACGCGGCCCTGGCTTTGGGTCTCATGGAATCCCGCGGCTCCATCGAGCGCCTGCAAGAGTTGCTCTCCACGGAAGACTTGAACCCCACCCTGCAAGCCCGTTGTGGCTTGGCCCTGGGAATCCTTGGGGACAGCAACGTGGTGGAGACTCTGGTCGCCAAGCTTGAGAAGAGCGAGAGCATCGAAGAGCAAGCCGCCATCGCCCAAGCCCTGGGTTTCTTGGGAGACAAGCGCTCCATCGCAGCCCTCTCCGAGCTGATGCTGGATACGGATGCGGGTTATGTGAAGTCCCGGGACAACGCAGTGATCGCCTTGAGTTTCCTGGCGGATAGCCAGATGACCTCCTGGCGTTCCCTCCTGTCTCACGGTTGCAACTACCGCGCTGAAACCCCGACCCTGACAAGCCGCGAAGGCAAGGGCGTGCTCGACCTTCCCTGAGGGTCTGAGAACTCAAAACCAGTGAGCCCCGGCAGTCCAAGCGACTACCGGGGCTCACTGCGTGAATGGACCGATGATCACCTCAGAACCGCAGGGACCAGGAGAGCTTGAGCGACAGGGCTTGCTCTCGGCGCT
>CALEMP010000199.1 GCA_937910685.1 uncultured bacterium | reverse complement strand
GCATCGGCGGTTTCGTCGGTGGCGGCATCGGCGGTTTCGTCGGTGGCGGCATCGGTAGCGTCGTCCACGCCCTCATCGGTCTCGGGCTCCACGTAGCGATAGCGCGTGGAACGGGCGGTATTGAAGTAGAACAGGCCACGGGCATCCGCATCCGTCCCTTCGGCCGCCGGGTACTTCTCCAGCAACTGTGCCGCGTCGAATTCCTCACCGGGGTTGACCCAGACGACTTCGGCACGAACCTTGGGCTCGGTCTGATAGCGTTGTTGTCCGCCCCCGGGCTGCTCGTCCAACCACGTGATCAGCTCTTCCTCGGGAAGGGCATTGGCACGGGCCTGATCCACATAGTCCTCACGCTTCAGCTCGATGTACTGGAAACCAAACTCGGGATTAGTCTCTTTCCAGGTGGCTTCGATGGCCAGAGGGTCGGTGTAAGTCACCCCGGACCTCATCAAGAGTTGGAGCATTTTAGCCGGACGTAGACCGTGCTTGATTGTCGCCTCCAACTTGCGGCCATCCATACGGAAGCGCTCGGCACGGCTGATCAATAACTCATCGGTATAACCGGCGCCGCTCAGGGTGTTGATGTACTCCTGGTCGGAGACAGCCATGCCGGAATCGGCAGCCAACTGATCCAGCACTTGGTAAAGGAGCACGTCCTCGTCCTCGGCGGATGCGCGGGTGGCTTCTGGATTGGCTGGACTCCAAAGGCCGATCTCCATCAGAATCTGAATGGACTGCTTGCGCATCATGAACTCGCCCTCCTGCATGGAGTGCTCGTCCCCGGTCAAGGGATCGACCCAAGTCACATAGACCTCGCCGTCAGGAGATCCACCGCCCCCGGTCATGGCGCTTTGGAACGAGTCCCCGATCGTGAAAATGACCAGCACAAAGAGCATCAGAGCCAAGATGAAGTAGTACATCAGCTTGCTCTGCTCCTTGGGCACGACCACCAGGTCGTCGTCGTGATATGCGGCAGGGGGAGTGGGGTTCTGGTTGGTTTGCTTGGCAGTCATCCGAAATCTCGTCAAGCCCAGCTCCCGAACCCAAAGGGGCTCGGATGATGGCTGGGTAAAAGGGTCAGGTGCAGGAGTGTACGGGGGCCCGGCGAGGGGGCGCAACAAAGAGGTCAGTCACGAGCGAGTTCGGCATCTCGGGGCAATTCCTCAAGGGAACCTAGCCCAAAGCGATCAAGAAACTCCGACGTGGTGCCGTATTCGAGTGGGTTACCGGGTACATCCGCCCGTCCGGTGACCCGAATCAGGCCCCGATCCACCAAAGAACGCAGGATAGGACCGGCCTGAACCCCCCTGACGGCCTCCACATCGGCTTTTGTCACCGGTTGGCGATAGGCCACGATGGAGAGGGTCTCGAGGGCCGCACCGCTGATGCGCTCGATACCCGAGCCCTTGGTCAGGCGCGAAACCACCTGAGCGGAGTCGGGGGATGTCATCAGGGTCCAACCACCCCGCAGGGAGCGCACCTGGAGGGGCAGCCCCGCGTCCTCAAGGGTGCTCCCCAGCTTGGTCAGGGCGTCTTTGATGCGGGGAAGCCGGGGACGCTGGAGGAGGCTCCTCAGGCGCGCCTCGGGGATCGGGGCCGGGCTGGCGAACAGCAAAGCGGCGATCTGGCGCTGAATTTCCTCGTCGGTCAGGTCCTCACCGGGACCTGGGCCCCGTTTGGCCTCGGCGGCTTCCTCGGCGGCGGCGGCAGCGGCCTCCTCAGCTTCAGCGTCGGACTCCTCCTCGCCAGCAGGAGAAACTCCTTCCTCGGTCCCTTTGGGCTCCTCAGAAGTTGCCCCGTCGGGGGCCAAGTCTTCCTCCCCCCCATCACCTTTTCCTGAATGCATCTGCATGGGATAAGAGGATCCCGATTGGAGGGGCAATGATCAAGTGCGGTTTGGAATCTGTAGGCACAGATTCGGCCTGTACCCCACAGAGGGGCTTGGGGCGCAGGTCACTGTTCGCCGCGGATGGGCTCACCCACCAACTCCAAGAGAGGCGAGGTGTCCACTTCGTACAACTTCAACATGGCTTCTTTCCACTGCCAGTATTCGGGGTCGGAAATCGGATCCTCCCCCAGGGTCCGTTCCACCAGGGGTCCCATCTGACTCCAGGGGCCTTTTTGGGGCTCACGTCGATGGATGACTTGGACGAACAACCAGCGACCACTTTGGGCCAGGGGGCCGCCCACTTCTCCGGGCTCGGTGTGGAAAGCCAAACGACTGAGGGCCGAGTCATTGCGCAGAATCGCCGGCACATGGCCCCCATCGACGCTGGAAGGATCCTGGCTGTGAGCCTTTGCCAAGTCCCCAAAGGCCTCGCCCCGGGCCAAACCAGCTTGGACCAAGTCCACGCTCTCCCGGTCGGCGCAAAGGATCAAGGCCACCTCGCAGCGCTCTTCGCCCAGGGTATAGCTGCGCACGCAACGCTCGGCCAATAGATCGGTCAGCGCGCTGTGGTCCACCGCCCGCAGGTAGCGCTTGGGGTCGAGCCCCATACGCTGGGAGAGGAATTCCTCCACGTTTGTGCTACCAGCGCGACGGACTTCCTCTTCAAGCGATGTCCGCACGCGCCGCACCGCCGCATCCACCTGATCTTGACTGGGATAAACCCCAAGGCGCGCCGCTTCAGCCACCACGATGCGATCGAGGATCAGCTCATCCATGGTGCGGCGCACGGCCATGCTGTCCCGTTGCATCCAGGCGAGAATCAGATCCGAAGCGCTCACCTCGGCACCTGCGACTCGGGCAACCAGGGAGGCCACAGGAGTCGAATCCTGGGCGGGGGCAGGCGAGGCAGCCGGCTCTGGGCTCGCGGGTGCTTGGACCGTTTCTTCGCCTGGAGCCACGATTCCCGGCTCCGGGCTGGGCGCCTGCACAGGCCGCGCACGATTACCAGGTCCTGCACATCCTTGGACACCGAACAACACCAGGGCCAGGGCCCAGGCTTTCATAGGTGAAGTCATCGGTAGTCAATCCGGCGCACGGAACCAACCCCATGGCACACACTGCAAGGCTCAATCTGCACGCCCCCGCTTTCATCTCCACGGCCACCAATCCCGATGCTCTCGAGCACCCCGCGCCCAGCGCAGGTGGAACACTTGAGCAGGTGCGGTCGGGGGTTCAGTTCGTAGTCCCCGCTGAATTCAATGTAAAAGGCCAAGAGCCACTGGGCTCGGGATGACCCGGATAGATCCGCCCAACCGGTCTGGAATGAGTCAGCCTCATCGGCGCTACTGCGGGCCCGGCGGGCGCGCTTTTGGTTCTCCAGGAAGCGCTTAATTTTCTGCTCCAAAGCCGCGCGCTCCGCGTCCTTTTCACCACCGCCACTGGAGGGCTTGTTGCCCTGCTGGGTCGGAGTGCCCGCCAACGCGCGGTCTTCCCCCAAGAGCCAGGTGCCATTGCCATAACTCGCGTGGCTGTACCTGCGACGGGCGCGGGCGATCCAAAAGACGTCGAGTTGCTCCAGGTCCAGGTCACTGGCCAATTCCTGAGCGTCCTTGAGCACCGCCGCACGAATGTCCTGACCCAGTTTTTCCGAGGCATAACCAGTGGCTGCTTCAAAACTGGTTCCGCTGGCAGCCTTGCGGCTCAAACGCTGGGCCCAAATATTCCAGCTGCGCCGGACCAGAGTGAGTAGGGCGCGCTCGCGGGCTTGAAGGATGTTTATCTTGGTGCGAGCGAGTTCCTTTTGCAGGGGACTGCCGGGGAAGGTCACGGGGAATTTCTCAACCCGCTCAAGGGCCAGATCAAACTGGCCACGGCGTTGAAGAATGTCCGTCTCGTGCAGGTAGTCCACTTGCCCTTGAAGGGCAGCCTTGACCTTGGCGCGATCAAGGGCGCGGACCAACTGGCCATCGCCGTCTTCAATCCCCAGTTCCAGGGCTCCCTCGTAGTGCCGCACGGCGGATTGGAAATCCAGGATGCGTTCACAGAACAGGGCCAACTCGTTGTGCGCAGCCGGATCCGTAAGATCGGTCTGGGCCGCCTCGCGGGAGTAAAGCTGCTCGCGGGAGTAGATGCTGAGCGCAGGCACCTGCACACCACTGGACAGGTTTTTCACAGCTCGCTTGGGCACAATCTGAATGTTGCCCCCATGACGCACGGTGAAGTCCGCACCTTCGCGATTCTCGATCACGCCCAGGACCTCGGACCCGTTGTGCAAGATCAAACGATCCACCTCGATCAGCAGCTCGGCACTCTCGGTGGAAACATAGCCCCAATCAATGCGCAAACGCTCGGCCTGGCGGGGCTCCAGCAGATTCCACGAGATGCGCACCAGGCCACCGTTTTCAATCCGGCGCAACAGCAAACCCGAATCATCGTGCTCCACCACTTGGGCCCAGTGCAAAGAACCGTTGCGCAATTGAATCGCACGCACCTCAAGGGGTGGGCTCTCGGGCCCAGCCGTGGGCGAGTCGCTGGGATCCTGCTGGACCCCTTCCCCGGGAAGAGAAGCATCCTGCAGGGGCAGGGCCAGAAAAAGACTGATCAAGATTGCGTTCATGGTGAATTCTCCGATGGGCCCGCGGGATTGGTGCGGGTGAGGTCTTTGGCACCCAAGAACCTGCGTCGCATGCGCTCCCCGAAGGGAACCTCGCGCAGGATTAGGGTGGTGTACTGCTTGGCTTTGCGCATGCCGCCCGAGGACCAACTCACAGTCACGTCCAGGCGGTACTGCAGGGGTTCTCCGGTGGAGGTAGTGGGGCCTTCTAGATTAGGCCTAGCCTTGGCCGAATAAACGATGTCTTTGCTTCCGGCCAAAGACCGGTCGACGATTTCAACAGGCTCCCCAGCGCTGCCGTCCTCTTCCAGGGGAAAGAGGCCCATCTCTAGGTCTTCCATCACCGCCTCAAGGGCCGCGGCAGAAACGGCCCGCAGAGCCGCGGTGCGCGTCAGGGCTGCGCCAAAGGTCAGCATGCCCAAGAGGGCGCTCATACCTAGGGTCAAGATCCCCATGGCCAGGACCACCTCAAGCAAGGTGAAGCCCGCACGAGTCTGACCCGCTTGTTTCCCGTGAGACCGTTTCAATTGCCCACCCTCCAATCATCCTCGTGCAGGGGAATCGGAACCTCGATCACCACCCGCTTGCCGTAATGAACCATGGCACCCATGGGCAGTTCTCGCGGGCGGGTTTCCCGTGCACCACGGCGCACGATCATATGGTCCGCACTCACGCCCACGACTTCCATCCACTCGCCCGCCACCCAGACAAAACCGCCGGGTGCAGGAAGGCGTTCGCCGTTGTCCACCTCAAGGCGAGTGGTGTTGGCGGTCACCGGGTTCAAAAGAGTCGTGCGTCGTTTTTGGTCCTTGGCCCGTTCCATCTCTAGAACAATGCGAATGCGACGAGGCAAAATAGGTCGCGGCCCCGCGGCAGGCATGCCAGCCCCCGGTTCGTTGCGCGGGGTCAGATCTAAGTCCGGCCGCTCCCGGCGATAGGCATCCCAACTGGTGCAAGCATCCGCAAGGGCGCCCCCCACATGCCAGCCCTCGCGCACGAGACTGGTCTGGGTGGCACACTCGATCCCAAGCCACAAAATGCCGCCGCCAACCTCCAAGAGGCTGCCCGCTGCGGGTGCCCCATTGGACCTGAAGAAGTTCGTGCCCATGAGGCTGTCCCGGGTGTCGTCTCCCAGGAGTCTTTCCCCCCGCAGCAAGATCCCGGTTGGATCATCGCTGCGATCAGCCGGCAAGACCGCCCAGGCCACTTCGATCAGGCCGGTTGCATCGGGCAAAGGCGGGGCAGCGGCGGCGAGGGTTGAGCCCATGCCATAGGCCTCCCGTTCCACCTCGGTCAAATCCCGCAAGCGCAAACGTTGCAAGGCTCCCGCGTCCACCTGGCGCACAAAGCGCAGGCGAGGCCAGGTCCGATCGGGCAAGCCATCCCCATCATGGTCAAAGGGCTGCCAATCAATCACCAAGTCCCCGGCGCCACCTCCGTGCAAGGAACGCAGGTCATCCGCCAAGAGACCCAGCACCGTGTTGGATCGTTCTAGCCCTTCGCGCCGCACCTCGCCCTTGGCCCACATGTCGAGGGTCAAATCCAACAGCCGCACGAGGCCCATCATGATGAAAGCCGCGAGCAAGCTGGCGGTCAAAAGCTCAATCAGGGTCATGCCCCTTTGGGCGGATCGAGTATCCGTTTGGTTGCGGCGGCAGATCATCGGTCCACGCTCCCCAGCACCCGGTTCGGGCCGTGGTAGGTGACACCCAGCCAGTTCAAGCGCGGCGTGGCGCGCCAGTCATGGGACATGCCGCGCAGGGGATCGAACCCGCCCGGTGGATACTCCACGAAGAAGCGCCACTCGATCCGATCGGAGGAAACCCCGAGGGGGATTTCAGAACCGCCCTTCAAGTCATAGTACTCGCGCAGGCCTTCGCTGGTATCGGGATCGGAGTCCCAAGGAAGCTTCGGGTCCGTGCGCACCAGCATTCCAATCCGGGCGCCCCCCACCGGTGCGGGCTCGCTCTCAAAGGCAAAGGATTCCCACCAAGCACCCGGGTGGCTTTGTTCCATGGAGAAATAACTAAGCTCGGGCGCATCCGCCCGGGCCGTCCAGCGGTCCCAGTAACGGAACGGAAAGAAGATCACCGGCGTGCCCGCGCTGTGTCCCTGGGCTGCTGTACCGAAACGCCCGCGGAACATTCCGTCGCCCTTCTGATCCTGGAAGCCCGGATCCCGTGAAAGACGGGGCATGACCAGGGACTGGCCGCCCATGCGCGTGTAATGGATCAGCTCGCCGTCGATCAGCACCAGGCCCGAACTCGGGAAACCCTCGGTGCTCTCAAGGGGTAATTCTCCGTCACCAGCAGAAATATTCGAGCTGAGCACACTGACCGGAATCCATTCCAAGTACTGCAAGGGCGTGCCTTCCCCATGGGGCTGGATGTCAGTGCCCAGCAATCCGCGGCCAAGAGAGGTGATCGTGATCTCACCCTGGTCAGGGTTTAGGGCCTCATAGCACAGGATCTCGTCGTCCACCCGCAAGAGGCCCGCATCCGTGGGCAAGCGATCGAGCACATCGGCGGGTTCTCCCCAGCGACCTTGGGCGAATCTCAAACTGCGCGTGGCTACAGTCCACACGCTATCGGTGGGACCCACCGCTGTACTCAAGGTGAAGGCTCCCGCCTGGGTAGCATGGGCCGGAGCAGCGCCCCCATAGCCCACGGAGAAATTCCGCACGGGGAAGAGCAACTCGTCCACTGTTGCGTCAGGCACAGCGCCTCCAGATTGCAGACTTCCGCCGACCACAACCCCCGCAACCATCCGCGGCCGCTCGCCCGAAGGATGCTTGCCCAGACGCGCGCTGAGGCGCGGATCCGGAGAGAGCAAGGGCGCGATGGGTTGCACCAGGGCAGCATTGAATGCCACCATCGTGCGCGACCTCAAATAGTTTTCCCTGGGCAAGTTCACCGTGTTGGCGCTGGGCGTGACCAGATTGCCCCCTGCGGGATCCGGATCCCAGCCATAGCCAATACGCTCCTGGGCAGGACGGTGGGCCCGGTGGATGCGCAGGGGCCAGCCCGGGTGAGTGGCGGTGCCGGGAGCCACGAAAACCGGGTCTTGGGCGCCCACGCGACCGCGGTCCACATCCCCCGGTTGTATGGCCCAGATAGGATGGACCTCGGTGCCTTGCACATGGGCGTGACTAGCGGTGGCCAAGGCCCCGCGGAACTCCCACCAACTGGCCACGGCACGGGTCAGCGGAAGTTCCGCGTCTTCCGCTGCGCCCAGGCGCGGTTCCCAAGTGCTTCCGAGAACCTTGACGGGGGAAGTCACGGCGGGCTGAACGGATACGACCGGAGCGGGTGCACTCGCGACCCCAGGGGCGGCCGATCCGCTGCCGGGACCCGGCAAACGAGGCGCGCCGCCGCCTCCGCCGCCTCCCGGTCCTGCACCACCACCGCCGCCGGGTGGATCCGGTCGCACGGGGTCAGAGGTCAAACCGGGATTGATGCACACGTTGTAGAGGATTTGCAAGCCGCCCGGATCGGAACGCACCAACTGCCCACGTTGGGCTTGGATCTCGTCGTAGCGCACCCATTCCGTGAGCTCCGCCAGATCCGTGCGGGTGATTTGGGCGAACTCGCTTTGACCGGGTACGAGCGGCGGCAAGAAACTCACGTCATCCGCTCCAGTCACTGGAATGGAAATTGGAACCAGATAAACCCCCCACTGGGGCAGTTCATTGATCGGCAGATTGAGCTCGCCGTCTTCGATGAAGTCGCGCCACTCCAGAACAAAGGCACGTGATCCACCAATCAAATCCGTCGCCACCCCAAGGGTCTCCAACTCACCCTGCACCTGGTCTCCCCGGGCAGCAATGTTCAAGGTATCGCCGGTCCAACCGGAGTAGCGGATGATCTCAACGCCCCCAAGGGGTGCTTCGGTGGTGGACGAGACATTGGGAGGGATCGCATCCCCTTGATTGCCCCCGTTGCCCGCCGACCAACGGGATTGCAGCAGGGCCGCGTAACCTCCGGTCGCGCTGAACGCCTCCATGACTTCACCACCAGGCGCCGCATCGGGATCATCCGCAAGGCGCAAGCGCAAGGTACCCAGGCTGTCCGATTCAATGCCCTTGCCCCAATCGATCATCCAGGCTCCCGCAAAGATCGGCACCATTTCCGAAACCGACGCAGGAGGGATCACCCGTGCCACGCGGAAGGGTCCAAGGCCCGAGCCCAAAACCCCCTGACCCGCGGGCACCTCCGAGGTCACCGCAAGGCTGTATCCATAGTGAGTCACGGTGGTGCCGGAAGAATAAGACGCGTTGATGCGCCCAAGGGCCCGGGGCACGGTGACCACATCGGGATCGTTGGTCTCCAAGTCATGGGGCTCCCGGGCAAAACGCCCACCAAAGCCAGCCAAGGGTCCAGTTTCGTTGAATGTGCAATCGAGGCCACCGCCGGAGAGCACGTACTCCACCAACTCGTTGCCAATACGCGCCACGCCGGTTTGTGCGAAGCCCTCGGTGGACTCCAAGGGAATGAACCCGTCCCCCTGGGCAACCGGTCCCGAGGTGCGCGAAGCACCCAGGCGGCGCACGCCGTTGGCTTGGCCGTTGACCAGGAGGCCAATTTGATCGGGACGCGTGCCACTTACATCAATGGCTAGATGGTGCCAGACTCCCGCGGGTAGACCGGGCCCGTCCCCGGGTGCGATGGCATATCGCAACTCGGACGCTTCGCGCAGGTCCGTTGCGGGGTGATCACCAAAGGCGTCCAGCACACGCAACACCAAGTCCTCGCCCTCGATCGCCAGGGTAATGCGATCGCTCTCGGCGCTGGTCCCCGCCACGTCGAGCACCATGGACTCTCCCACTCCGCGCCATTGGACCCACATGGAAAAACTAATGGCGCGCAAGAGGTTTAGTTCTGCAGCGCTGGTCCACTCGAGCTTGGCATCGGTGGGATCCCGCAGAACAGGCCCTTGCGCCAGATCGCGGCCCTCAAGGGTCGTGGTGTCTTGATCAAAGTGCAGAGCATGACCGCGCCAGTAGTCCGAGTCAGGAGTCCGGGCAGGCCAAAGTTGCGCAAAGCCATCCCCCTCGCGGTCTGCAAAAACGCGCTCGGGTTGCAGCGTCTCGCCCGCTTCGTCATAACTCTGGTCCGTAAACCCGGGCACAAATGCGGCACCATCGGAAACCCCCATGTGGGCAGCAAAGCGCGAAGGGGGCACGGTGGTTCCATCGAAGCGCGTCACAGAATTGGGGCCAGTGCACCACCAGGGAGCTTCCCGATCCAGGCGAACGGAAGACTCGAAATCCGCCTGCCGGGTGAGCAGCACAAATAGGGGCCCTTGGGGAACAATCAACTCCCAGCGATCCCTAGCAAGGTGCGCCCGCTCGACTCCGCTGGGAGCCGCCACGGCGCTGCGCAGGTTCATGCCAAACACACCCCGTGATGTGAAAGCAAATGGCATGGTGGCAAACCCCAAACGGTTGTCGTTGGCGTTGAGACCATTGATGTAGAGCGCCGAGGCATCCATCTCATCGATCAGGGTGGCGCCATCTTTGAGACCGTCGGGTTGCACGCGCGCATCTGCGGGCAAATCCCGCAAACCAGCAGCAGGCAATACCACGCGCTCCAAGAAATCCTGCCAGCCCTCAATGGGCCGGGACTCTTGCACCAAAGCCGCGAGGGCCGCCGCTTCGCCTCCGGTGATGCGCTGGTTGCGCCCATTGATCTGGAGCCCCTCGAAGAGCGTGACTAAAACATCGCGCGGGGCGCTGTTCAGATTGACGGGCCTTCGTGCCAGAACGCGCACGGTAGCGCGCCATGCGTCAAAGTCATCATCCAAGACGCGGTTGAGGGTTAGGCTGCCCCCACGGTTCGTGCGCATGATGACCCGGTACACATCCACTTGGCCGTCGCTGATCCAAACGGTGGAGCCCTCGGAGAACCAGCGCGCATCCTCCACGCGAATGGTAAAGGTTTCGCCGGCGGTGGCATTGCTCACCAGCCGGGTGTGATGTTGCCAACGACGACCCGCGGCAATGTCCCCATGCACGGATCCTTGCGCTCGCATGGCTGCTTGCAGATTGGTCCCAAGTTCCCCCACCATCACAAAGTCATTGAGCTCTGCCAATTGCTCAAATGCATCCAAGCCACGCATGGCACCGGAGCGGCCACTTGCGCCGACGGCACTGGAGCCCGAGGCAAAACGGCCCGTCGCACCTGGCAGACGCCAGAGGGGCAAGGCGAAGGCGCGCTGATCCAATGCGTGGGCCCCCATTCCGTGGGCGCTGGGGGGCAAGGGACCTTCGGTGCTCCACTTGTCATCATCATCCTTGAAGGCGCCCAGTCCGCGCTCGACCCCGACCAAACGAGGATCACCGTCGGTGGCCTTGCCGCTCCAACGGATCCACTCACCGCGCAGAATCATCACTCCCTGATCCGGCAGGGCATCGAGATTGACCATGTTAATCTCGCCCTTCTCCCCATCGATCGGGGCCGCCAAGCGCGTGCGCATGCCAATCATGTTGGCGAGCACATGGGGCGTGGCACTGTCCAAGTCCACGCGGCCCGACTCATCCCAAACATCCAAATCCCACATGACGCCCGTGGCATCATGGGGGTCGAGGAAGTCCTTGGGCAGGTTCCGGGGCACGCGAAACTCGTCCAGGCTGTCGGACCAAGGGGTTTCGTCCACGGAAAGGTGCGAACCGGAAAGATGGGAGCGCGCGTGGTTGTGCGCCGAGTCCAGGGCAAGTCGCGCACTGGCGCGGTCCGCGGCCCCGGCACCTGATACCGCTGCGTTACGCGCGGTGGCGAGGAATGGCGCGGTCAAGACCAAGAGGGCCAGCAACACAACCAGCACCGCGATCAACACAAATCCCCCTTGGGCCTTGTGTGCCTTTGGATAAAGAACTCTCACTGTTCCACCGTCCCATAGAGGCCAACGTAGATTTGCTCGCTCAGGCCATCGTCAAAGTCCAACTTGATCTGAAGCGGAGCATTGTGGGCAACCGGATCCAGGGCTCCCGAGGGGCTGAAGAGGATCTCCTTGGGTGTCTCCTTAGCGAAGCTCACGCCGCCGGGTAAGAATGCGTGGAAGCTATTGCCGGCAACCGCCAGGGTTAGGTCATCCACCATTGCGGGCAAGCCGCCCGGGCCGCCGCCGATGATCAATGCCGAAGGACCGCGCCAAAGCCGTCCTTCTTGGAAACTGCGGGCCACCTCGACCTCGCCCACATACAAGCGGAAGAAGCGACCGTCGTGGGACATGCGCACCCGGGACCAACGCCCCACCGCCAAAACCCCAGCCGGGGTTTCCAAGCGAATGCGTTCGCCTTTGACCTGGCGGTTGCCCTCCATGCTGGATTGACCGATGAACCAGCCAATGAGACCCCCGTCAGAACGCATGTCGAGCCCAGCCGAACTTCCCAAGTCCGCTAATCGGGCGCTGGTCATGGCCACGGGCCGCAGGGCAAACCCTAAATCAAACCCCTCACCCCAGTCGCAGCCGGGGTCATCCTGGACCGCCACCTCCAAGCGCGCGGAAGGATGTCCCTGGGAGAAATCCAGTGCGCGCCCCATGTAACCGGCATTGGTGAAGGGCAGCTCGCCGCCGACGATTTCCGCCAGGGGGCCAAAGCCATTCACTTGGCCCATGCCTTCAAAACGCCAGGTGCCCACCACGCGAAAACCGGTGGCGTGCATGGCGCCGGTAGCCAGATCAAAGCGCACTCGCGCGCCCGCGCGTCGGGCCAAAGCTTCATTGCGTGCTAGGCGCAGGGTGCTGGTCACGGTGGACAGGGCCGTGCGCCGACCGGGGTCGAGTCCGGTGAACGCACCAACCCCAGCACCCAACATGACTCCCAAGATCCCCATCACGATCAGAAGTTCCAGCAGGGTCAACCCCAGCCGGTTACGGGAGCTAGTGGCACCCGTAGAATTCCGAACCGCAATCATCAAGGGGTTTGGGCCTCCTGAATCTTGAAGTTACCCAGGTCATCGTCCGTCCCAAAGATTCCGTCCAAACCGGAGGAAAGCAATTGGAACGAGGTCTTGTTGTAAGGGTCTCCCGTCACCGGGTTCATCAGGGCCCGCACGCGTGTTTCTTCCTCGTAGCCCTCCTCATCGAGGGTCACATAGGTGCAGGGTTCGTCGTAGTCCCGGCGATGAAAGTAGGCGATTGGATTGCCCCAATCATCCGCCAATTCAAATGAGGTGGCGGCAGTGAACATGGTGTGGGACTGGCTGGTTTGGTCTCCGTCCGAGTTGATCAGGCGATCCTCATCGGGTGCGCTCGCCCGCAAGCCATCCTTTGGCCAAAGGGAGATCACCAGCATCTCCCCACCCATGTTGGTCGGGCTGGGCTTGGGATCGAGAGTTCTTGGGAAACTCGAAGGGGGATAGTCCCCCGCATCCGTCTCGTAGTTGTCGATCAAGGCGGAAAGCTGCTTCAAGTAACCGCGGGTGGAGTTCACGCGCACGGTTTCTTCCGCGCCCATGGCTCCCCGCAGGAGGAAGAAAGCCAGCATGCCAAGAATGACCATGACCGCCATGAGTTCGATCAGGGTGAATCCTGCCTGTGCTGAACGCAGCATCCCAAGGGAGCTACGGCGCTGAAGGTGTGTTATCTGCATCATCGACTCATGGGCCAAGTCCCTATCGTTTACGGCGCACAACGCGCACCTGATCAAATTGCACGTCGCAAGTTCGACCCTGCTCGCCTTCTACGAACACGCCAAAGCGCAACACGCTACTGCTGGAGAACAGACGAGCCATGGGTACCGATGAAAGCACCTCTTGGCCGTCCACTGAAATATCAAAGACCGCATCGGAGCCTTCACCCCGACGTGAAAGAGCAAGCCGCACGGACTGGCCCCCCAGCCACGGGCTGGTGAACAGACTGCGCACGTCCGGGTCCGCCTCCCCTGGCCGCGAGAAGTCCGCTTGGAGCGGGCCCTCGTTGCTGCCAAAGATCTTGCCCACCCGGGCGGAAGCCTGCACCTGGGCCGCCTGGGTGCGGCTGACCCGCTCGCGGGAAACAAAAGCACCCACCTTTGCACGAGTCCCCGGCTCCACTGTGATCGTCACTTCAAAGGCCAAGAAGGCATCCACTGGCTCTTCCCGAAAAATGCGTATGGCACCCACGGAATTGAAGAGACCCTCGATTCGCACATGGCCTGCCTCCAATGAAACCTCGGGGCCATAGCCCATATCGATGTTCCAGCCGTTGCCCAGCAGAATCCCCGAGGGACGTTCAAAGGGATCGCTCCAGATCTCTTTGGATTCATGATCGACAATTCGTGCGGCCTGGGCTTCGGCGTAAATCCGCAGAGGGTCAGTAGCGTCACCCAGACGCTCGGCCAACTCCCCATAACGGGTCAAGGCTTCCCGTGAATCCCCGCGCAGATAGCTGCACCAAGCCAAACCACCTGTGGCGATGGCGATTCCCCGATCCAAGCTCAAGGCCTGCTTAAAGGAAGCCTCGGCGGCGTCCACTTCAAGGAGATTCAAGAGGTTGTATCCGCGCAAGGCGTGCACAAGGGGGCGCTCCAGGTCCAAAGCCAAGGCCCGCTCGTAGTACAACTCCGCGTCCGCACCGCGGCCTTCTTTGCGCGCAATGTGCGCCATGCCAATCAGGGCCTCGGGGAAGTCCAACTCTTGATCGAGAGCCACGCGCAAACTGACCTCTGCACCTTCTAGATCATCCATCGCGCTCAACAAACGCGAACGCTGAAATTGGGTCCAAGCATCCACCGGATCCGCCTGCCAGGCCTGCTCGATGTAAGCCAGGGCCTCCTCAGGGTGGCCTGTTTTTTCTGCCAAGAACGAGAGTGCTCGCAAAGCCTCGGCGGAACGGAAGGGGTCCATGCCCATGGCCAATTCAAAGGAAAGGCGAGCACCTGCGGGATCCCCATTACTGAGTGCCACCAGCCCCTGAACCATCAAGAGATCGAAATTAGCCGGCGCGCCTATGGTGCTCAGTAAGTCCGCGGAAGCTTGGGCCTCTGCCATCAAGGATTCGTCCCCGCTGGTCAAGGCGCAAGCCAAGAATCCCGCAACAGCGGCGGGGCTCTCCTCATCGGCGGCAATCGCCCGCCGGAAGGCAGAGGAGGCCTCCTGTAAACTACCCGCGGCCAAATGGGCATGTCCTAGATCCGTGCGGGTGGCCACGCGCACTGCGCGAGCTGCGGTGTCCCGGGGCTCGCGACGTTCCGCCTCGGTCAGTTGCTGCACGGCCTCGACTCCGCGACCACGGGCCAACAAAAAGCGTCCGTAGTGCCAGCGTGAAAGGTGATGGGCGCCGTTCAAGGCCACCGCTTTGCGATAGTGATCCTCGGCCTGATCGAAAAGTCGAAATTGGGCCTCGAGGTCCGCAAGACGGGTCCAAACCACCGATGAAACGTGCTGGCCCTGATCGATCAATTCCTGATAGATCCCAAAGGCCCGCTCGTGCTGGAAGCCAGCTTCCAAAACCATCGCCAACTTGAGGCGCGCAATAGGATCGGGCTGCTCCTGGTCACCGTACAGGCCTTGGGCCATGAGGCAGAGTTCTTCGGCAATCTCAAGCAAACGGAGACTTTTGTGTCGCTCGCGCACGCAAATGTCCACCATGGCCATGGCCGGGTCCAATTCAGAAGCCCGCATGGTCTCGCCCAGAGAAGCCCGGAAGAGGGAGACCTGATTGAGAGGCGTGTCCGCCAGGGCCCAAGCCACCACCCGCTCGGGGGGCAGGGGCACCGGCGGGAAATCCGCCTTGTGCACGCTCTCACCGGTCAACGGGTTGACCTCCACAAAGAGCAAGGTCTCACCGGAGCGCTCGCGCAGGGTGTAACGCTGGGGATTCGTGATCGCCCCATACTTCACACCGCCACCCCCGGTCGGATCGACCCAATCGTAGAGGCGCTTCCAGGAGGCAATCCTCTCGGACCGTTCCTGTGGTGTCAAAAGCTCTTCGTCCACAACGACAGTGGCCAGGGCTTCCTCTGAGGGAGCCTCAAACACCGGAGCGGCGAACAGGTTGGGAGCGGGCGTGGGAGCCACATCCACGCGCAAGAACTTGGAGTAAGCGGCCACGGAAAAACTTCCCGTGGGCGGGGGCAAGAGTTGAGCGGGAGTCGCCTTGGGGGGAGGCACAAGGCTCAGCGGGGGCAAGGGAGCCGTGTCGGAGGGAGGAGAAAACAAATCCCTGGGCAACATGTCCCTACGCCCTTCCAGGGGCAGAGCAATGGATGGATCCGCTACGGCATAGCTGGTCCAAACCGGGGCCTCGGACCTCCGCGCACCTCGCTTGCGGTCGGTCCCCGTGCTGAGATCCGTGTAGGTCCACCAGCCCAAGAGAGCTAGTACCAGCAGGAAGACCACTTGTTCTTGTTTGATTTGCATGTGGCTAGTCCTCGTCTCCCGTCACGGTCTCGTGCAAGCGCACCGCCAGCAAGACCAAGTCTAAAGTAACCTCGTCCACGCGCCCAGGCGAAGCCCGCGCGTCATAGCGGTCCACCAAGAGTGGCCCCAGCTTGGAGCTTTGAGTGCGCAGCATGAAATCTGCGATAGCTGGTGGATCCGCCACGAGGCGCAGGGTCAAGCGTGTACGTTCGATGCGTCCTGGGCCAGACCTGGAATTCAAACCAGGATCCAAAGCCACCTCAACCCGCGCGACCCGATCAACCCCCGCGTCGATTGCTCTGTGCAAGGCACGGTCCAAAAGGTCCAGGGCCTCAAGGTGACGCGCGATTACTTGCTCGTCATTGGTTTTGAGGGGCTCTAAGCCCAACCCTTCTGGGAGCACACAACGGGCACGGCCCGCCACCAGGTTCAACTCCCGCTGCACGCGGTCCACGCGCCCAAAATACTGGTTGCTTGGAGAACCATTCCCCGCTTCCAAGAGGAAAGCGGGGCGCGCGGTGAAGACCGCGTTCTCGACCAGCGTTGCCGACGACCCCACAAGATCGTCATTCTCTGCTTGGGCACGGCTCAAGTCGGATTGGGTGAAGAAGGACTGGGCCAACTTCGCCCTTTCACGACTCACCCGAGCGCGGCCAGAGCGCACGTCGGCACCATAGCTTGAATCCAATACAAGAAAGAGAATCAGGAACCCAAGGGCACCCCCCGCAACGGAGAGCACAAAGTTCTTGTTCTCCTGCCAATAACTTTCGAAATCCATAACCTAGATATCCTCCCCTGATTCCGCGTTGAGCTCGGGGGGCGGAGGATCCCCGAAGGTCGAAATGTCAATCGAATAGCGATCGCGATCAAAACTCTGGTTGCTTTGCACGCCGGGCAAACTCTCGCTAATTCCCTCGACCATGCTTTGGTACTGACCGATGGGCGCTTGGGCTCCCTGGCGCAAGGAGCCTTTCAAGAGCACCAACGGACGGGGCACCTTGTCGTGGATAGCCAGTTCTTCATCGACTCCCCAGCGCCCCTCCATCCGTGTGATCCAAAAGTCCGGCGGCATTTGCGACCCGAGAAACTCCAGGGTGCGCGCCATTTGTTCGCCGGTGCCGACGATTCGCTGCAGGGTCAAGGCGTCCAGGGAGAGGTCCGCATTCGCGGCCAAGAGGTCCCGGGTCTCCGAGTCCGTTCGCTGCTTGCTCGAGACTTGACTGCGCAATACGCGCTCGGCGGACTTCAGGTCGGAAGCTTCACTGGTAGCCTGCTGGACGAAGAAGCCCAAGTAAGCCACGGCCAAAACTCCAGCCCCTATCAACCAGAGCTTGCGCCCCATGAATTCGCGCTTGCGGGCAACATCCGGGGGCACGATTTCGAGGCCATAGGCATCTGAATCCGTAGCCATGGTTGCCAAGCCAAGGGCGACCACAGCTTCCGCGCCATATTCGGCGAGGGCGTTCGCTTCCTCGGGGCTCAACCCCGAAGCATCCACCATAGGCCATGGGTCAAAGGCCTGCACTGGGACCGAAAGGCCTGCGGCAAGGGCCTCGCTCAAACCATCCATGGAACTGGCGCCGCCACAAATCAGCACGCGATCCAGTTTGAGGGTGCTGAGCTTGACTTGGGTCTTGCAGAACAAAACCGAAGACTGCAGCAGGGAAACCAGCTGCCCCGCCGCTGCGGAACAGGCGGTGGACACCTTCTCGTGATTGGGGGTGGCGTGCTGTGCGCCGGGACGCAGGTCGGCGAACTCGCGGACCAGGCGCGTGGCCTGCTCACCTTTGATGCCCAACTGCTGGCTGACCGCATCCTCGAAAAGTCGCGCCCCTCCACTTTGGTTCCGGGCAAACACCAAGTCAGGCCCACGCATGATGACCACGTCGACGCTTTCGCGCCCAATGTTCGCCAGCAGCACCGTGTCATCCTGCACGACTCCGTGGCGCAGAAATGCGTTGTAGAGGCCAATCGCCGCAGGCGTGTAACACTCCAATGTGAAACCGCCCGCCTCAATACCAGCTTGGTGCTGGTCTAGGAGCGAAGTGCGCGCCATGGCCAAGAGCACAATGTCTTCACCATCCGCCTCGGGCGGGGTCGGCAAGAGATTGAAATCGCTGGCTACCTCGGTACCCGATGTGTCCCCCACCTCAGCCACTTCAAAGCGCATCAAGCGCCTTAGCTGCCAGTCGGGAACGCTGGGCACGCGAGTGTAGCGCACGTTGAGTTCCTTACCCGAAAGGGCCACGCGCATGGGGCCCGGCTTGAAGGGCAAGTCCATTGCCTCCCATCCGGATTCCAGGCTACCGCCGGGATTTTGCTCCACGCTAAAACCTGTCAGCCTAAAAGACCCTTTTTCAAGTCGTCCCTGGACAGCAACCGCTGTCCCGCTGCCCACATCAATTCCTGTTGCGTTCTTCGCCATGGTTTATCGGCCTCCCCCACGCTTGACTTGCAACATGCGACTGACCGCCTGAGCAAGTAGTTGACTATCGCGTGCCAAAAGCGCTTCGCGAATCGCCTCCAAGCGTTGTATTTCGTACTGCTCGAGCTCCCCAATCAGGATGTCGAGCTCTTCGCCGATGGATGCCACCAGCTGTTTGGCCTGAGACGCCGAATCGGTCCCTTGATAGCGTGCGGCCAGACGGTCCGCCGCATCCAAGGCCTCGCGGTATCCTTCGCTCAAGCGAAAGAATCGCGCCCGCTCCACGTCCTTCTCAAGCAATCCCAACTCGATACGCGCCCCGTGCACCAAGCTGGCAATCGCAGCCTGGGCTTCAGAGGTCACTTGCACATCAAAGGGATGAGCGTCGAGCAATTCCTGCCAGAGCTGAATCGCCTCGCCCAAACTTCCTGCGCGCGCTGCTTGCCGTGCGCGGGAAGCCAATTCGAGGGCTGCGGCGAGTTCCTCGCGGAAACCCACCTGCAAGACCACCGAACCATTAGCGGGTAGGTCCAAAGCCAAGCGCCAGCCACCCCGCGAAGAGGGCACGCCCTCCACATTCAGGGCGGCGGAAAAGTCCAGGGCAACCATCTTGAGGCCTGTCCCGATCAGCACGGAGTTCACAAGGTTCTCTTCGAAAGCAGTTGGGTGCCGCCGGGATCCCGAGTCAGCCAAGATGCGCAAGCCTGTGGAGGCCAATTCCGGCGCAACCCGCAGCGAAACCCGGCCGCTCTGGCCGTCGGTAATGCTGACTCGGCAACCCTTGGGGTGGCTCTCCACGCTCAAAGCCCGGGGCTGGTCCGATTCAACCATGAGCCCCGAAAGAAGGACTTCTTGCACATTGACCAGAGTCACATGGCTCACGGGTTCGCCGCCCCCGATCAAAGCAAAAGTGTCCATGGGCAACAAGGGCTGGCCACGACCGTCAGCGACCAAGGAGACATTATCCACATCCGCAGTCCCTGATCCTGTGGCCCGAGCCTCCAAGAGCACGCGCGCCCTGTCATAGGTTGGTGGAACCTGCGCGGATAGTTTCGCATCAAACCAGTCCAGTGCACCACACCAGTCACCCCAGATCGTCATGGGTGCCGGTGCGTTGCTGGTGGGATCCGATTCATGGGCTCGGGAGTTCAAATGCAAGCCCATGCGGACCTTTCCAGCGCCACTTACGCGTAGGTTTGAACGCAACACCAAGTCGCCTTCGGTGACCTTGAGCAATTGAGACTGGTGCACGCCAGAACCATCCTCCAGCTCTGCCCGCAATCCCCAACGACCCGTTTTGCGGGCCCCGGTGGTACGCGAAAACACAGCGGGAGTTTCCCCCGGCGGCGCCCAGTCTTCCCCGGCCGCCTCGAAGGAGTAGCTCCCCTCCAAAAGATTGCCCGTCACATCCACGACAGCGGTGGTCTTGCGCCCACCTCCCGTATCCTGGCCCTCGGAGGGCAACAGATACCAAGCCGCAGCGGCACCGGCGCCCATCAAGAGAACCAACAGGGGCAACAATTTGGAACCTTTACTGGAACGATCCAGTCGATCGCTGGCGATCTGTCCCATGTGGGCGGCGGATCCCTCAAGAGCCCCCGACAGGGCTGCTCCGGCGGGGCCGCTACCATCTTCGAAGCGCACCTCCACACTGCCGAAGCGAATCAGGGCGGTAGACCCAAGGCGCTCGTCCATGGCCGGCACCCCGTCCACCCGGGTGCCATTTGTGCTCGAAAGATCGCGCAGACTGACGCCAAGGTCATCGATGGTCAACTCCGCATGACGCCCAGAAATCGAGGCGTCATTGATTTGCAGGCTGTTCCCCGGCCGTCGGCCGATGGTGAATGTGGGACCCGTGAGGGGGACGCTCTCTCCGGCTCGGTCGCCGGACATGAAGCGCAAGGTGGGCTCAGAAAGCATGGATAGGGGCCTCCTCCAGCGGGGGTCCGCGAGAGAGGCCATGGGGGGTTATTCGTTCCCGCCCGGGTGCTTCCACTGGTAGGGGCCAGAGGGGCAAGGCGGAGGAGGAGTGGTGCTGTCAACGGGACTGTTGAACTAGCCCACAGGGTGCCCAGAGTAACGATGCTAGCCCTCCCGCCGCTATCTTCTGAACCCTCTACGGCGCAAGTTATGCCTCCCCAACAGAAATAAGGTGCTTGATCGCTCACTTCAGGGGCAGGCAAGTGCCTATTTGGGGTTTAAGCCGCCCCCCGGGGGCGCCTCCAAGCTGGCCCCAGGCACGCATCCCCTCTCGGTGGGCCAGCGGGCACCCATCCGTTGACGCAGGCTGACCCAACCAGGCCCCCCCAGGACTAGGTGGTCGAGCAGCGGAATCCCCACCAGAGCCCCCACTTCACACAGGCGCCGGGTCACCGCGTAGTCCTCTGGGCTTGGCTCGGGGTCCCCGCTGGGGTGATTGTGCCCCACGATGATGGCCGCCGCGCCACGCCGAATCGCCTCACGAAAAACCTCTCTGGGGTGCACCAGGGAAGCATTAAGAGTGCCCCGGGACACCTCCAGGCGGTCCCGAATACGGTGACGGGGGTCTAGCAGGAGAACCTGGAAGGTCTCGACCTCGCAGCCCGCCACCGCGTCGATCAGCCAGCGGGCAGCGGTGGAGGGCCGTCCAGCGAGGGGCTCCTGGCCTCGACCTCCCCCCTCGCCCCCCCCTCCAGGGGCCCCAGGGGCACTGTTCTCCACCGAAATCCGTTGGCCCAGGCGCAAGACCGCCGCAAGCCTCCGGGCTGAGGAAGGGCTCAATCCCCCCACGTCGGCCAGGGCCGTGGCCTCCAGCCGGGCAAGGGAGCACAAACTGCGCCCATCTAACAACCGCAGGGCCGAGGCCCTCCGGCCTCGGGCGGGCAAAACACGGGCAAGGGCCTCCAGATCCGCCGCGCGGTCGCGATCGGGCTTTGAGGAGATAAGACTCGGACTGACCATCACCGACAAGAACGCAGGATCGAGCCCGTGGTTTCAGGTGACTTCCCCCACGCCCCTGCCGAACCATGAGTCCGAGGGGATTTTTGAGCCAAGATCCCGAGCCTCCACGCGCACCCCAAGGAACCCGGAAATTTCCGTGTGGAATAAGAGCAAGAGCGGTCCATTCGATACCGAACTAGATCTTGTGGACGACACACGACCGTGTGCCGACGACTAGGAAAAACCTTTGGGGGCTCCCCTGCTCTGTAGAACAGAGGAGCAAAAAAGGAAGAAGAAGAGAACGGTTCTGGAAGGCCAAGGCACTGACCTTGGCACCACGCCGGGTGCAACCCGGCGTGACCAGCGAGCGACTGCACCTAGTGCGGGCGCTCGTCTTCTTTTATTAAGGGAGCTCGCGCGGGCTTGGGGCCCAGAAGGAGAGTGCCCTCATGAACCACAAGGGGAATCAATCCCTTACCCCACTAGGGGCAGAGGT
>CALEMP010000198.1 GCA_937910685.1 uncultured bacterium | reverse complement strand
GCACGTCTTAGCACTCCGTGTTGGATGGCTGCGACTTTTTCAACGGCCTGCTAGGCGTGACGTTTGGCCCGGTTCAATTCTCACGGCGGCGTGCAGACTGAAACCGTCCAGCTCAGCACACAGTTCCTTGACGACCACCGCACGGCCAGGCACCGAAGCCTCTGGAATGCCACGCCGCTCGATGCGTGCACCGGACTCCGAACCGAGCGCTGAACGGCCCTGGATCGATGCGGCGCAGAGGAGAGGGCGGATGCTCCCGATCACGCGCTCGACGAACGTGTTCTTCCATGGTGACCTCGGCGCGGACACCAACGACTCGATCCCCATCGCCTTTAGCTTGCGGCGGAATGCCCAGCCGTAGGCGCCGTCTCGATCTCGTTGCAGGAACCGCGGCACCCTGCCGTCACCGGGGAACGCCTCGCCGAGCTGCCGAGCGCACCACTCGGCCGTTGGATTCCTGTGACGTTGACATGCACGATTCGCCGACGATCGAGCGACATGATCACAAAGCAGTAGAGCCGCTGGAACGTGATCGTCGGGACGACGAAGAAGTCGCATGCCGCGGCCTCGGTCAGGTGGTTGTGGAGAAAGATCTTCCACGACTGGTCCGGATCGGCGCGGCGGGCCTTGATCATGTACTTGGCGACGGTCGACTCCGCGACTGTGTGACCGAGGAGCGCCAGTTCGGCGACGATGCGCGGCGCGCCCCAAGTGATGTTCTCGGATGACATGCGCTCGATCAGCAAGATGATCGTCATCGCGATCGGCGGACGACCGGGCTTGCCCCTGGACTTGCGCCTCCAAAAGTACCGAAAGCCCTTGCGGTGCCACTTGATGACCGTCGCAGGGGAGACGATCACGAGGACGTCTTTCCACTCCTTCAGCATTCGCATCCACGTCAGCCAGAAGATGCGATCGCTGTCATTGATGTTCGGGCGAGTGACGCTGCGCTTGTAGACGGCCAGCTGGTGAAGGAGCGCGACGATCTCGAGGACGAGCTGGGTCCGGTCCTTGGCGGCGAGCTGTAGGAGGTTGACGATCAGGGCAAGGTCCGGCATCTGGTCATCGTGCCCGGTCGGCCTCGACGCGCAAGGGGATCCATGGTAGGGTGCGAGGTAGACGCCCCGAAGGGGGCCTGGGGGCTCTGCGCAGGGTTTTCGGGACCCACAAGGGGGCTGTGGTCCAAGATGAGCTCCAAGAGCTTGCTCAAGATCTTGGTTCCCGTTGGTGACAGACGTGGGCTAGCGTTTGAGCTCCTCCAGGGCGATGGCCGCCAGATGGCGAGCCACGCGATCGCGGGGTTGCCCAAGGGCACGTTGATCATCGGTGTTGAGCATCAGGCAAAAGGTCAGGTTTTGCTCCAAGAGGTGCCCCACGGTCGCCGTGTAGCCCATCATGATGCCGTCGTGACCGGCCTCGGGCCCCAGCTCGCTATCGATCAACATGACCCCGTGCCCATAGCGCTTGCCCGGCCCCAGCTTGGCCTCGACACCATCGAGCATGGTCGTCAGGTAATCGCCCTGCATCGCCTGGCCACCATAGAGCAAGTGCGCCCAACGCGCCAAGTCCATCGAGCTGCTGGCGTAACCGCCGCCGCACCATTCGAACTGGGGATTGAAGAAGAAAACGCCATCCTCCAAGGTCCGCGACGGCCCTCCTTCAAACTGAAAATCCTTGATGTAACCCTGGACCAAGCCCTGCACCTTGCGACTGTCGCTGGGCAGCGTGTCCTTTAAGCCCAAGGGCGAAAGAAAGTTTTGTTGAACATAATCATAAAAGGCCATGCCCGACTGCTTTTCGATGATCATCCCCAGCACCACAAAATTGGTGTCCGCGTAGGCCCAGTCCTCGCCGGCGGGAAACATGGCCTCATCGTCAAAGATGTAGCTTAAGAGTTCCTTGGGCTTCCAGACCTTGTCCGGCTGCCCATAGCAATCGGGCAAGAAACTCGGCTTGAAGACGTGCCGGGCAATGCCACTTTGATGGCGCAAGAGCTGCCGCACGCTAATCGTTTCGGCGTTGGGGATGCGCTTGAACCACGCCTCGCCTGGAAAGAAAGAAATCGCCAAGTGATCGAAGTCTAGCTTGCCGGCCAGCATCAACTTGTGGGCGGCCGCAGCCACATAGGTCTTGCCGATGCTGCCCGAGAGCAGGCGCGCTTGGGGCGTCATTTCCGCTTCACTTTCCAGGTCCGCATAGCCAATGGGCAGGTCGATTTGCGAGCCGTCCGACAGGATCAGGGCCCCCAATGCCCCTGGGAACTCATGCTTCTCATGAAGGCCCCAAAGGTATTCCAGGCAGCGATCGGTGATGCGCTCCTTCACCTCTTGGGAAATGGCTTGCGATGGCTGCTCCGTTTGGGGAGCGCAGGGCAGGCCGAAGGAAGCGCTCTGCAGCAGGTAGGGAAAGGCGACTAGCAAAAAAGGAGTGAGCTTCATGCCGCCATCATTCCGAAGCCCACCGACAATCACCATGCTGCTTGTGGTTCAACTTGTGTCAGGCCCCTGAAAAGTCGCGTTGCGCTTGGCCCACACTCTGCGTGTCTTACGCCATGCAAACTATCCAGACCCCTGTGCCGACCGAAAACCCTGCGAACAGCTCCCAAAGCCGCCACCGGGGTCACTATAGCACGCCCGAGGACGGCCGGTGCGAGGGCATGAGCACACCCCTCCCCTGGTGAGTCGAACGATCCGGTGAATTGTTGCCCTACGCGACCCGCGGAGGATAGGTTAAGGGTTCTTCGGGTTGTGGCCCAGCCCAAGGGGAGGCCCGGTGCCAGTTTTCGCCTGCGACAGTCCCTGGCGGACGGCGAGCCGTTGTGCCACGGCCTTAAGAAGCCACTAGACGAAGCCGCGTGCCGTGCCGAGTCTATGGGAGTTGGATCGCTGCTCGCGCCCTGGGAGCGCAGCGCACTGACGCTCCGCTAGGTCGAAGTCGTGGCCCGTTGAGGCGAGCGACCGATGAGACCGCTGCTGCCACGGACTCTTGGCGAGGCGCAGGATGCAATTCAGCCAGTGCCTCGCTGTGCAGACACGACTTCCAGGCCCCGCACTGCACAGGGACTGCCATGGGACCGATGAAAGACGCGAGGATCATGGCGGCTCGAATGGGGGTAGATGTCGAAGTGCCGGCGGTGTCTCCCCCGCCTCGAAGCGGTACACGCGCTGCATGAGACCGTTGTCGCACACGGGGCATGGCGCAGGCCCCAGGAGCACATCCTGACCTGCATCGCACCCCGCAGAATCCGGGGCGTCCTCAGCGCAGCGGATCAGCTCCCGGCACAGTTCAAGTTTCTTCGACCGATGGCGGTTCGCAAGAAAGCCGTAGTGACGGATGCGGACAAAGCCCTTAGGTAGGACGTGCATCAGGAATCGCCGCGGGAACTCGGCTGCGGTCAGCGTCATCACGCGCCGCCGACAACCGTGGGCGTAGTCCTTCCAGAGAAACGAGACCTTCCCGTCGTGCAGACGAATGATGCGATGGTTGGATATCGCTGTTCGGTGAGTGTAGTTCGCCAGGTAGCGCAGCACCTTGTCGGGACCGCCAAAGGGGCGCTTGGCATAGACGACCCAGTTCTTTTCGTAGAGCACAGAGAGCAACTCTCTGAACTTAGATCCCTCAGCCAACTCAGCAATGCTCTGGTGGAACTCGAGCAGACCTTTGTCGTAGGCAGCGCGCAGTCGAGCGAGAAACTTCCCTCGAAAGAGACTGCCGAGGACCTTCACGGGGAGAAAGAAGCCGTCTCGACACGGTTTCCAGTGCGACCCGTCAAGCGCGAGGCCACCGCCGGGGATAACGCAGTGCACGTGGGGGTGGTGCTGGAGATTCTGGCCCCAGGTGTGCAGAACAGACAGGATGGCGATTTCTGCGCCGAGATACTTGGGCGTAGCGGCGACCTCGCGAAGGGTCTCAGCCGAACTCTGGAGCAGGGTGTCGTAGACCACCTTCTTGTTTTGGAACGCGACCGGGGCGAGTTCCTTTGGGATCGTGAAGACGACATGAAAGTACTGCACCGGCAGCAATTCCTTTTCACGTTGCTCCAGCCATTCGACCCTCGCCGCGGCTTGGCACTTGGGGCAATGACGATTTCGGCAAGAGTTGTAGGAGATGTCCTCGTGTCCGCATTCGTTGCAACGAAGCAGGTGGCCGCCAAAGAAGGCGGTTCGACAATGGACGATGTCGGCCATCTCCAGGGTGGAGCGGCCCATCACCGTTCAGCCGTTTTGATCGACGTCCTGGCCGTGAAGCTCTAACGGCGTCTTCCTGGCATCGAGATAGTTCTCGGCAACGTGCAGATACCTTGCCGTGATATTCAGACCGGAATGCCCCAGGAGTCTTTGAAGGATTCGGATGTCGGTCCCAGCTTCCAGGAGATGGGTGGCGAAGCAATGCCTGAGCGTATGCGGAGTGACCCGTTTCCCTATTCCTGCTGCCTTGGCGGCCTTCTCGCAAATCCGTGCGATCTGTCTCCTGCACATCGGCTGATCCGAGCGCATTTGAAGTCAGAGCCAGCAGCTCTGATACGCGAAGGCCGCAGTCGTAGAGGGTTGCCAGAATAGTACGGTGCTTGAGATTGCTCAGGCTCACTAGGAGTTTCTGGGCTTCTTCGAGACTCAGAACGACCGGGAGCCTCTTCGCCTTCTTGATGAACGGCACGTCTCGAGAGGTGATTGACCAGTCACGCTTCAACGTGATGTGGTAGAGAAATCGAAGGGAACAGACGGTGTTGGTCAACACGCCTTCGCCGACGCCGTCGTTTACCAAATGTACCAGGTAGGACCGCACTTGCTCTGGTGTGAGGCGGTCCGGAGAGCAGTTGAAGTGCTTTGCGAAACGGCGAACGTAGCAGATGTAGCTCTTCCGAGTATTCGGTGAGTCATTGCGGATGCGCATGTCATCGAGCATTCTCTGACTGAACGCAGTCATGGTGACCTCCTTTGGCTTGATGGTCGGGGCGAGATTGCCCCAGGTATCAAGAGTAGTGAGATGCGCCGAGCTGGACTGCAAACCCCACAGCGCCGCCAGGCAAGGGCTATCAGCGACGAACATGGACCGGGCGCGTTCAGCAAGACCGTTGGCCTTCTATCGCAGCAACTGCCGCGGAGCGGCTTCGTTCTAAGAGATCCAAAGGGCCTCCGCCAGCCCTGGGACCACCCTCCAGGCGCTCCGCACCCCCAGATCCCGCCGTCTCCCCACCTGCGCGCCGCGCTTGCACCCCAAATTGGCGCGCGCGGCGTCCCGACATCCTCCGCATTCAGCCACTTGCGGGGCGCCTTGCACACCTCCCCCACAACGGACCCTCGGTGCGCCCGCGTCTTTGCGCTTTTCTCA
>CALEMP010000197.1 GCA_937910685.1 uncultured bacterium | reverse complement strand
GTTTCGGCCATGAAGTGCACGGCGGATTCCACGATGATTTTTTTCTCGGGGTTTTGGCGCGCCTGGAGCGCGAGCACATAGCTATCCGAGACGCCGCCTCCGTAACGCTCCACCAACTTGACGATCTCGCCGCCCATGTAATAATGCGCAAGCAACAACAGGGAATCGCCGAAGTGCTCCAGGGCCGGTTGCACATAAGAGTCGAGCCAGGGCAGGACGCTTTCCGGGGTTCGGTCCGGCAGAGCTAGGTACTCTTCCGCGTAGGGTTTGAACTCCTGGCTGTACCAGTCCAGAGGGATGTCGCTTTGGCAAATGGGGATTTGCGGGGCCAGGGTGATGCCGCTGGGGCTGGGGCTGGCGAAGGAAGGGTCTGAGGGCATGGTCGGATTGTGGTCCAGGGACCGGGTTGGCCTACAGGATAAGCCCAAGAGGCCCCAGCTTCGACCCTTGAGGTATCCAGGGCGGGAGTTTTCTGGTTCCCGGTTCGATCCCCCCTGTCTCGTCCCGGGCAGGCTGGCGGGGGGGCCTTCAGATTCCTACCCTCAAGGGCGACAAGAGAAAGCGGGCGGGTCTGCCACGCTCTTTTCTTGCGCAGTCCCGACGCTCCATGTTGATAGATCATCTCAAACTCACTGGCCACGGCATGCTCGCTTCCTGCCTCGGAGCCCTCTTCCTGGTGGTCTCCTGCCAAGGAACCGTAGGCCCGGCCCCTGTGCAAAGCCCCATGGTTGAGTGGACGCCCGCGGGTCCCTATGTGATGCAGGGGCCAACGCGCCTGACCACGGGCGACCATTTGCTCGCGGCCAGGGCGGAGCAGCCCGGCCTCTTGATCGAAAACCAACATGGGGTGGAACTCGATCTGTCTGGAGCCAGCTTGCGCGGAGCAACTCTGGGCACGGACCTGGACAAGCTCACCGGTATTGGCATCCTCGTGCGCAACTGCAGCGATGTGACCATCAAGAATGGCTCCCTGGGGGGCTGGAAAACGTGCATTAGCGTGGAAAATTCCAGCGGCGTGGTGCTGGAGGACCTGAGTTTTGATGGGTGGTACGGCATGCGCCTGCTGTCTAGCGTTGCCGCGGAAGAAGAGGCGGATTGGCTTTGGCCCCATGAGAACGACGATGGCCAATGGCAAGAGAACTATGGCGCGGCGATCAGTCTGACCGCAACCCCGGACGCCACCATTCGCCGCTGCCGCGGGCGGCATGGCCAAAACGGAATTTTGATGAGCCGCGTGGACCGTGCCAAGGTCTACGACTGTGACTTCAGCTTTCTCTCGGGTTGGGGGCTGGCTCTCTGGCGCGCCAATCACAACACGATCACCCGCAACCTGTTCGACTACTGCGTGCGCGGCTACAGCCATGGGGTTTATTGGCGCGGCCAGGATTCCGCAGGGATCTTGATCTTTGAATCCTGCAGCAACAACGTGGTTGCTTTCAACTCCGCGACCCACGGAGGGGACGGTGTCTTTTTGTACGCAGGCCATGACCTGACCCTCGGCAGGGCCCGAGACCGGGGAGAAACCGCAGTGGGCTGCGACAACAACGTGTTCTGGGGCAACGACCTGCGCTATGCGGTGGCCAATAGTTTTGAAGGGACTTTTTCCGTGGGCAATCTGCTGGTGCAGAATCGGCTCTCGGGCAGCCACCAGCATGGGGTTTGGGGGGGCTATAGCTCGTCCATGGCAATCGTGGGTAACGAGATTAACGACACTCAGGGCTCTGGGGTCACCATCGAACATGGCCAGGATTGCGTGCTGGCGGACAATGATTTTTCGCGCAACGATCTCGCCCTTGAGCTTTACTGGGACGAGGACCCGGAGCTCGTGGGTGGACCCCTTGGGGAGCAGCGTGACACTTCATCCAGGGACCATTGGATCGGTCTCAATCGTTTCAAGTCGAATGACCGAGATTTGCTGCTGCGCCAAAGCAGCCGCATTGTGCTAGCCAACAACGATTTTGAAAGCGACGGAGAGGACCTGACTCTGGACAAGGTCAGCGCTGCCCTCGACGAGACTCTCAATCAAGCCACCGTCGGATCTTGGGTGCAGGGCAATGATGGGGACCTGCCCCGGGGCAGCCTGAGTGAGACATCCCTGATTCCCCACGACGGGCGTCAGCCGGAGTTGCTGCGAGTGGTCATGAAGATGCAGACTCCCCAGGTGTGGGGTTCCCAGGTGATCGGAGCCGAGGAAAGGGGCGTGGAACACGGCGGGCTCGAGACCATCCTGATGGGGCCCTTTGGTCCCTGGGACTTTCGCAGCGGCGAAGAAAAACCGGAACAGCGACAGGCCGGTGGCCTCTTGGCAGACGCGAATTTCGATTGCCGTTGGTTCCGCTGGAGCGAAAAGGACACGGATCCCCGGGGAGAGCTAGAGCTTTGGCGGGGCTTGGCACGGGAGCCCTTGGCCCAGGGCTCTTGTATCGGTTTGATCAGTCCCCATGGGGGAACACCGACATCAGCCCTGGGGCAGGCCACGAGGAAAGCCGTGGGGAATGATCACTTTGGGCTGATTGCCCATGCGCGGGTTGAGGTTTCAGGTGGGTCGTACCTCCTGCGGGTGACGTCGGATGATGGGGTGCGGGTCTTGATCGATGGCAAACCCGTCTTTGAAGACTGGACCTGGCATGCTCCGCGGACCGGGGAAGTCCAGCTGGATCTGGCCCCGGGCAGCCACGACCTGGTGACCGAGTATTTCCAAATCGACGGGGCCCTGGCCCTTATGGTCGAGCTGGAAGCAATGCCCTAGGCGCGACGGTGCCCTAGAATAGGGGCATGATTCTGGTCCAAGCCCCACGTGCCCCTTTCGGTTTTTCGGTGTTGCTCTTGGCGTTGCTTACGCCGGGGAGTTGGGCCCAGGAAACCCAAGATCCTGAAGATCGCCCCGAAGGCCGTGAGCAATTCTTGGGCCGCACCATTGCGCGCACCATGCACTCCTCTGGGGCCAATTGGCTTCTGCGTGAACGTCGCGAACAGGAGGAAAGCGCTTCGGTCCTGCGCCGTTGGCTGAACATTCAAGCGGGGCAACGGGTGTGCGACTTTGGTTGCGGCAATGGCTACCACACCTTGCCCATGGCCAAGGCGGTAGGCGCCGAGGGACGTGTGTTCGCGGTGGATCTACAGGCCGAGATGCTGCGTTTACTGGGGGTTCGTTTGGCCGCCGAGAACGTGGAAAATACCACTCCTGTGCTGTCCACCCTGCAGGACCCCAGGTTGCCCGAGGGGGAACTCGACCTAATCTTGATGGTCGACGTGTACCACGAGCTTTCCCATCCCGTGCGGGTCATGGAGCATTTGCGCGGGGCCCTGAAAGCGGATGGACGCATGGTGCTGATCGAGTATCGCGGGGAGGATTCATCTGTGCCGATCAAGGTCTTGCACCGCATGGACCGCGCCCAGGTCGTGCGCGAGATGGCAGCCCACGGTATGCGCTTTGTTGAGTCCTTCGAAGAACTGCCTTGGCAGCATGCCCTCGTGTTTGAACGGGCGCCAGAGCCAGGGGTTCGGCATCAGCCCCGGGAAGTGGCCCTCGGTTTCTTGCGTGCCCTTGAGCGCCGGGATGCCATGGGTCTGGGGCCGTTCATGAGTTCTAAGGTTGGCTTAGGGGGGGACTTGGTCTTGTCTAGGACGGAGCTCATTGGGGGGGTGGGTTTGTCCCAAGGGGAGGCGCCCAAATTACTAGGGCCACAGTTGGAGTTGCGTGCGGGCAAGGACGGGAACCTCTTGGCGGGGCCCCTTTTGCGCCCAGGTTTTTTCTCCCCCCAATCGGTCTTGGGTGATTCCGAGGTGCCCGCGCCCGGGCCCGCGGGTGAACTTGTCCTGGGCCAGGATGAACAGGGAGCATGGCGGGTGCAGGCTTGGCAGCCGCAGCAGACTCTGGTTAAGAGCGGCACCACACCACGCATTCCCCGGCCTTTCTTTGCCATGAACACGGGTACAGGACAAGGCAATGGGACGCCCTCCGAACAGGCCAGCATGGTTTGCGATCTGGGCTTTGACGGCATTGGCTGGGGTATCTGGCGCGCACCGGAGGTGCGTCGCATTTGTGAGCAGCGGGGCGCAGACCTGTGGAGCATCTATTGCGTGTTGCGTCTCGATGAGGGGGATTCGGGCAAGTACAGGCAGTTGCAAAAGGCCATGAGGGCTCTGGCTGGAGGCCCCGGGATGATTTGGCTTGGGTTAGAGCATCCAAGCACAAAGGATGAAAGTGACAACGGGGAACAAGCAGCCCGGGAACTGTTGGCCCCTCTCCTGCAACTGGCCCAGGAAACCGGCGTGGAAATCGCCCTCTATCCCCACACGGGGTTTTGGATCGCGAACACCCAGGATGCCCTTGATTTGTGCGGTCTCGTGAATCACCCAAGCCTTGGGACTTGCTTCAACCTCTGCCACTTTTTGAGTCAGCACGAGGGCAGTGATCCCACCGCGTTACTTGGACGGTCCCAGCCCCATTTGATGAGCGTGACGATCAATGGTGCCGACCGGGACGCGGAAGGTTGGGACCGGTTGATCCAGCCCTTGGACAGTGGGGACTATGACCTCGGCGGGTTTCTGGATAGCTTGGACCGGCTCGGCTGGGGCGGACCCATAGGCTTGCAGGCCTGGGGTATTCAATTGCCACCCCGCGAACACTTGGCATCTTCCCGGGCCGCTTGGGGCCTGCTCCAGGAAAAATGAACGGGCTGGTTAGGCTCGCAATAACTCAGTGAAGAGCACCGCTAATTCGGCCAATGCGGTGCTGTCCGCGATGCCCACTGGGGGGGCGGTGGCCAAGCGGTTGCGCCCGGCGGCAAAGGCTAGGGCTGCGGTGCGTTGTTCATCGTTCCATTGATTACGGCGGGCGGGGCCCTCCAGGGCGCTCTCGAGCAATCGTTGTAGATGTCGTCCACGGCGTACTGCCCCGTCCGGGTCTTCCTCCGTGGAAAGGGCCCACTCCACGAACAGGTCCGGGGCCAGCCAAGCTTCGGGGGCCAGGGCGCCGCAGGCTCCCATGCGCATGCCCTCGGCCAAATCCAAGCCGCGCATGAGCAGCACCAATTCATCTTGCACCCCTGCGCTGGACATCAGTAAATCCTCGTCCACTTCGGGCAGGACCACAGCACCCGCATGACCCACCAGGTCGTTCAACTCCGAAAGGGTGGGAGACCTTGGGAAGACCACCACCGGCGGGGGGCCGCCGGACCAGAGGGGCTCGCCCGCGGGAATCATCGCGCCAGCCACGTTGCCTGTGCCCCAGGCTTGACTCTCGGCGGCGTCGTTGGGTGGACGACTCGCGAGCACAATCCAGTCATCGGGCCATTCCCGGGGATCATCGGTGACGGGGGCGAGGGCAGCGCGCAGGAGGCGTGCTCGTTGCTCACGGCGTTGTTGTTCGGTGCCACCGGGGCAGGGCACGAAGAGGCGCGCTAGATTCTCCAGGTTCATGGGGGTCCGAGGGTACGGTCGGGAGGGGCCGGACTCTAGAGAAGAGTCATGGGGACCTTGGCAGACACTGAACATTGGTGATTCCTGGGGCTGTCAACGGTCCAGGATGAGGCTCTTATGGGGCAGGGACGATAATTGGCCTAGAACCGCGGAAATCAAAGTATGATCGCTGGTGATGATCTTCTTCCGTCGAGTTTTTCAGTCATGGATGGCCCTTTGCCTGCTCACCTGGTCCTTCGGGGCTCAGGTCCCCGAAGACATGGGGCCCTACCCTGTGGGCGTGCGTTCTGTGAGCTTCCAGCACCCCCTGTCTTCGGCGACCACGGTCACAGCGGATATCTACTACCCGGCCCTGAGCGCGGGCAACAACGCACCCCCGGATCAGGGCGGTGGCCCCTATCCATTCACCTCGTTTTTGCACGGGTACTTTGCGCCCCCCTCCTTCTATAGCGGTCTGATCCGCCACATGGCTAGCCACGGGTTTGTGGTGGCCGCGGTCAGCACCCAGACCGGTTTTTTTCAAAGCATTATTGCGGAGGCCCATGATGCCCATGCTCTGATGCATTGGTGCGATGATCGCAATCAAGCGGGGGGGCATTTTTTGGAGGGCATGCTTCTACCCGGCCCGTGGTCTGCGGTGGGCCACTCCAACGGAGTGGCGGCAATCTTTGAGCTTTTGGCTTGGGAGCCCCGGGTGAAAACCGTGGCTGCCACCGAGGGCAATTGGTTTTCCCTTCCCACAGTAGGCCAGTTTCAGGGGAGCTTTCTTTCGGTAGGGTCGAGCGAAGATTCATTGGCTCCCTATGGCAGCAATGCGCGGAGGTACTACAACGAAGCCAGCAACGCGCGGCGCCGGGTATGGGCCTTGATCGAAGGCGGTGGGCACAATGGTTCTCTGGACTTTTCGACGGCCTTCAACAGCTTGCCCCACGCGACCCAAAACCGTTTGCACCGGCGGTTGATCACGGGATTCTTGCGTGCGGAATTATCGGGCGAGGAGGACCTCTATTATCACCTGGTCGGCGAGGGAATCAGTGCCGAGCCCGTGGCCCGAGAGGGAGACTGCATGCGGCCGGTGCTATGGACCCGGCCTGCGGCATTCCCCCCCAACGGGCAAAGGCTTGGGGTCATGGGGCGCCCGATGGATGCACTGAGTTTGTTCTACGTGGAGGGAGGCAGCTCCATGTGGTCTCCCGTGGGTACGACTGGCGGGGGCGGAAGGCTCTTGCACCAGAGCATTCTGCCCGGCACTGGTGTTGGGGCGCACATTTGGGTTCCTCCTGTGGGGCTGGACAGCGTCCGGTTCGTGGGGGCTTGTTCCACGGCGGGTGCTCCTGCCAGGCGCACTCGGCGGGTACGGGTGGACTTACCCTGATTCAAGATCATGGGAGCGTTACTGCTCCTTGCTCATTCGCTTTCCCATCTGCATCCTTAAGACGTGAATCGAACGAAATTCCTCGGGCTCCTATTGATGTTCCTGGTTGTCGGTCCTGCTTTGCAGGGATCTTCCCTTGAGAGAGTCATGGACACGGCGGAGCTCCTTGTCCAGGGGCCCGGCGGTGGGGTGGACGTGCGAGCCTTGTCTCGGCGCATCGCCCTGGAAAAAGACGCGGTAGACCGCGAAGTCTTTGCTGCTATCGCTGGATCCGGGGACCCGGGAGCTTTTAAAGCACTCAAGCAGGGGGTAACCCATCTCAGCGAGCGTTGGCCCCTGAGTTCGGCTTACCGGGCGTTTGCTTCTTTTGAGGGCACGCCGCACCAAAAAGCTTCGCGCAAGTTCTTGATCGACGGGGCCCTGCGTCATCGGCGTAAAATCAATCGTCTGGCGGCCACCACCGCCTTGGCCCGAATGGGGGCTCGGGTGTCCGATGAGTTGGACAAGATCGTAGATCGGGCCGAGGATCTCGAGGCGCGCGGGTCAGCGGTGATTGCGCTCCTGCCAGTCTATGCCCAACGTGCGGATTTGGCTTCCGCAGAGGCGGTGCTCGAGTACGCCCAGCCCACCGGAGTGAATACCACTGGGATTCGGCGGGTGCTCGAAAAGTTGCGGGGCTCAAAGATCTTGCGCCTGTACTCAAAAGCCCTCGACGATGAAGAACTCAGCAACGCCTGGCGTTTCCTGCTGTTGGATGTGCTGAGCACCTGGGAGGACCGTAGTGCCTGCGAGTTGATCGCAGGCATGATTCACTCCTCGGACCAGGTTCTGGCTGCCAAGGCGGTGGAGATCCTGGGCAACAGTGGCTTTTCACACTTTGTGCGCGAGCTGGAGCCCCTGGCCCGCAACGGCCCAGCAGAAGTCTTGCGCGAGGCCTTGATCGCGGTCACTCGTTTGACCGATGGGGATCCCTATTGGCTGAAGGATGTGCTGGAGTATTCCAACAGCCGTCATGCTGCGATTCGCATGGGGGCGGCTGTTGCCCTCTTGGAAATCCGCACGGAAGAGGCCATCGAGCGATTGCTGGCGATGCTGGACGATGAGGACTGGCGCGTGCGCGTCGAAGTGGTCGAGCAGGTGCGACTCCTGCACCGGGTGCGTGCCGTGCCCCTGTTGATCGAACGCATGGATCAAGAGACCCCGCGCATCTCCCGGGACATGCACCTGGCCCTGCGGCTGATCACGGGTGCTGACCATGGCCCGCGCAGTGCCCGATGGCGTGCTTGGTGGGAGGGCGAAGGGCAGGCCTTCGAGCAACCCAAGGCCAAGGCGGCCCATCAGGCGGAAGTCGCCCGCCGCAAGCGCAAGAAGAAGAGCACCACCCGCGGGACGTTTTATGGTCTCAAGATACTCAGTGAACGGGTCGTATTCGTGGTGGATCGATCGGGTTCTATGAACGGTCGGGCCATGTTGCCCGCTGGGCCCGAGCGCAAGAAGCCAGAGGCCTCCACCCGTTTCGAGGTGGCCCGGGAGCAGATATTGAACGTGCTTCCCGGCCTTTCCGAGAAGGCCCTCGTGAACCTCGTCTATTTTGGTACGGGCCTGTTCCCCTGGGAGGGGGAGTTAGTGCGGCTGGAGGAAAAGACCCTCAAACGGATGCTGAAGCACGTGGCCCGAGCTCCCATGGGGGGCGGGACCAACGTCTGGGGCGGTCTATCATTTGCTTTTGAAGATCCCCGGGTGGACACGATTGTTCTGCTCACGGACGGACAACCGTCCGTGGGTGAAGTGACCGACACCCAGGAAATACGTTCTCGCATTGAACGCATGAATCGAACCCGCAAAGTGCTGATTCACTGCGTCTCCGTGGGTCGCAAGTCGCGTTTTCTGCGTCTATTGGCGGAAGAGAACGGCGGGATCTATACGGAAGCCCTTTAGGCCCGGCGTCGCTCTCTAGGGAGCCAGGCGCACACGGGTCCAATCGTCCCCGTTCTCTTCGAACAGCAACCGATCGTGCAAGCGGCTCTCGCGGCCTTGCCAAAACTCTATCCGTTTTGGATGCAATGCAAAACCGCGCCAGGTATCCGGGCGCGGCACGTCGCCCCCCTCAAATTGCTTTGTCCAATAAGTGACTTGCTCGTCGAGGGTGGCCCGGTCGGGGAGTACTTGGCTCTGGGGCGAGGCCCAGGCACCTATCTGGCTTTCCCGGGGGCGTGTGGCAAAGTACTCGTCCGCAATCGCTTCGGGAACGAGGCTCACCTCGCCCTCCACACGCACTTGCCGGTGCATCTCATGCCAGAAAAAACACAAGGCTGCCTGGGGCCGGAGGGCTAGTTCCCTGCCCTTGCGTCCCGATGAGGGAGTGTAGAAAACAAAGGCGCTGTCCTCGAGGGCCTTGAGCAGCACCATGCGCACCGCCGGGCCCCCGTCCTCGCGAATCGTGGCGAGACTGCATGCGGTGGGCTCCTCTTCATCGCCCGTGCGGGCATCGGCGACCCACGCTTCAAAGAGAGCAAAGGGGTCGTTCCCAGCGTTCTCTTCAAGGAGGGTGTGCCCGGTGGCAGTGCGCCGCAGCATGTGCATTGGTTCTTTCATGGTGGCCCCAGTGTAGATTCCCCAGGCGGGCTTGTGGCCCCGGAGCCCTTGGGTTCAGGAGGCAGTCACGCGGGGCCATGTGTCCAAAGCGCCCGCGGTTGTTTCAGGAGTTTCTAGGCCGTCAGCTCTCCGAGGTGGGCCGCGACCCCTTCCGAGAGGCCTTCGAGGTCATAGCCCCCCTCGAGGATCGAGACAACTCGGCCCTTGGCGTGCTGCTTGGCCAAATCCAAAAGGCTACGGGTCATGCGTCCAAATGCCTCGGAAGTGAGGAGCGTTTCCGAAAGGGGGTCGCGCTGGTGGGCATCGAAGCCCGCGGAGATCAGGAGCAATTGAGGCTCAAACCCATCGAGGGCCGGCAGCACGGTTTCTTCCAAGGCTGCTTGCCACGCGCCGTCGCCACTGCCCGCGGGCATGGGGCAATTGAGGGTGGTGCCTTCCCCGTCGCCCAGGCCACGTTCTTCCTTTGCACCGGTTCCCGGGTAGTGCGGGGACTGGTGCAAACTGGCGTAGAACACGGAGGGGTCTCGCTCGAAAATGTGTTGGGTACCATTTCCGTGGTGCACATCAAAATCCACAATGGCCACGCGCTCGAGCCCGTGCTGTTGAATGGCTGAGCGGGCGGCCAGGGCAACGTGGTTGCTGAAGCAAAAACCCATGGCCCGGTCGACTTCCGCATGGTGCCCCGGGGGACGCAGCATGACGAAGGCGCGCTGCAGGGTACCGGCGAGAATTTGTTCGGCGGCGTCCAGGGCCGCCCCCGAAGCCAAGCGCGTGGCGGCAAAGGTTTCCCGGTTGCCGTTGGCGTCAGCGCTGTCCACAAAGTTCTCTCCGGCGGCAAACTGGGATTCGACCCGGTCCAGATACTCCCGGGTGTGAACCTTCTCGAGGTCGGCGGCGCTGGCAGGTTGGGCCTTGAGGACTTGTAGGTCCTGCCAAATCCCCGTGCGCTTGAGGTGCGCGGTCAAGGCCTGCAGGCGTTGGGGCCGTTCCGGATTCCCCGGGCCCGCATCATGGAGCAGGCAATCAGGATGGGTGTAAAGCCCAAGGGGAACATTCATTCAGGCATATCCTCTTCCTTGCGGTAGAAAGTCCCTACCCAATACTGTTTCTTGCTGGCCATCTCCTTAAAGGCCGGGTCGTCCACAAGGGCCGACAGGTCTGTGCGCTTGAGGGGCGATTCTCTGAGGGCGACGGCCGCGGCTTTGAACTTGCCAAGATACGCATGGCAGCGGGCTGCGCCCACATAGGGTTCCTTGGTGCGGCCCGTGCGATCCCAATTGATCCCGCGTTCGTAGCTCTCAAGGGCGTCCTTGTACTCGCCCACTTCATAAAGCAGATCCCCCCGGCGGCTGTGGAAAGCCGAATAGGTGGGGACCTTCTTGATGTCTTCGTCCAAGGGTTCGAGCAGGGTTCGCAAGGCGCGCTTGTTGCCCGTTGAGGCCAGCCACTTGAGGGCAGCCTCCTTGACGTCGCCCGAGTGCAACTCGGCTAGATCCTCTGCCATGCTCTTGCCCCGTGAGGAGGGTTTGACGCGCAATTCGAGCAGCAGCTGCAGAGCAGCGGTGGCGTTGTTGCGGGTAGTCCGCCGTTCCACAAGGACGGCGAGCAAAGGCTCAAGGTGATCGTTGTCCTGGAGCAAGTCCGGATAGGCTCGGTAGTAGGCCAGGATTCCCGCCATGGCCGCGCCGCAGTTGTCGCTCCGCAGGATGGTCAACAACTGTGGGGCAACCGAGGCTACTTGGGCGGCGGCCAAGGCGGAAAGGGCCACGTTGGCTTGCTGCGGGTCGCTCGGGTCGAGACTGCGTTGCACCCGGGCGATGGCGGTAGTGCCTCCCATGCGCGCGAGGCTCACAAGAAATGCCTGTTGCTCCGCGGGGTCTGTGGCGGCGTCGAGCAAGAGAATTAGATTCGGGGCGGCGCGCTGCGGCTCGGGGCAAGTGGCAAGGGCCAAAAGGGCGTTGATGCGTGGCGTGCCCTCGGATTGATTGATGAGGAGCAGCAGTGGGTCCGTGGCTGCGGGCGTGGCGAGTTCGCGCAGGGCATGGGCGGCCACCTTGGCCCGGTAAGCGGAGAGGTTTCTAGAGGAGGCTTTCAGGATCGCTTGTTCGCGCTGTCGGGTCGTGCGGCGGGCGATGGATTCCTTGTCGGTCCCCTCTTCAAGGGGTGGCAGTCGGATGACCTCGGGGGTCAAGGCTTCGATCAGGGCGGGGACGGCCGCGGGTCCCAAGTCCACGAGCCGCGCGACTTGCTCTTCGAAGAGGCTGGAGTTGACGGCGACTTTGGTGCCCAGGGTCGAGCTCAAGTAATCGGTCACCTTGCGCCGGGCGGCGGTTTCCGCCAGGGCGGCTTCGCGCCGCGCCCGGGAGCGCAGAAGCTCGAACTCTCCCTGGGATCCCTTATCGGGCTGGGACGCAGGTGCCTCTTGCGGGGGCGTCTGGCCGAAAGAGGTGCCCATTAGGCAGAGGAGGGCTAAGGTCCGGGGGATCGATCCCGGGCCCATTCTCAAAAGTACTTTTCGATTTGCGGCGGCCATGGCAACCAAGGTACCCAAGCTTTCCCGTTGGGGCTACTGAAGATCTTGGGAGCAATCCCCAACTGGGCCTCGCATGCGGGTTCAATGGGGGCCAAATCCACCCACAGCCCCATGCATGCCCACCCCACCCCACGTCCCGACCCCAAAGCGAATCACGGGGTGATCGTCGTGGGTGGCGGCCATGCGGGCATCGAGGCGGCCCTAGCGGTGGCTCGCCTCGGTTTGCGGGCGGCCCTGGTAACTTTTGATTCGGACCGTGTGGGGGAGATGAGCTGCAATCCAGCGATCGGAGGCCTGGGCAAGGGGCAGCTGGTCCGAGAGATTGATGCGCTTGGGGGCGCAATGGGTCAGATTGCCGACCGCACGGGCATTCAGTTCCGGATGCTCAACACCGGAAAGGGTGCCGCCGTGCGCGCTCCCCGTTGCCAGTCCGACCGCCATCTGTATCGCGAAGAGGCGACGCGGGTGGTGCGCGCCACCGAAGGAGTCGATTTGATCGAGGGCGGAGTGGAATCCTTGATTCTGGAGGGGGACACCACCCCTGAGGTACGCGGGGTGAGGCTCACGGACGGCCGGGAATTGCGAGCGTCGGCGGTGATCTTGACCACGGGCACTTTTTTACGGGCCCGCATGCACCGGGGCGAGGAACAGTCCGTGGGAGGCCGAGTAGGTGAGGCTTCGGCGGAAGGGCTGGCCGCGGATATTGCCACCCTGGGGCTTCAGTTGGGCCGACTCAAGACCGGCACGCCGCCCCGCTTGGACCGGGACAGTTTGGATTTTGGCGCCATGGAGGAACAGTGGGGGGATCCGCGCCCGCAACCCTTTTCCTTCGACACGGATGGGGCGAGCTTTCCCCAGCAGCCCCAGGTTCCATGTCATTTGACTTGGACGAACGGGGCAACCCACAAGATCATTCAGGACAATGTGCACCTGTCGCCCATGGTGGCCGGGCGCATTGAAGGGATCGGGCCGCGCTACTGTCCCTCGGTAGAGGACAAGATCATTCGCTTTGCAGACAAGGACCGACACCAGGTCTTCGTGGAACCCGAGGGACTGTCCACCCCTGTGATCTATGTAAATGGGGTCTCCACCAGTTTGCCCACGGGGGTGCAAGAGGCCTTCGTGCGCACGATTCCAGGCCTGGAAAAGGCGCGTTTCTTGCAGCACGGCTACGCGGTGGAATATGACTTTGTGATGCCCCACCAACTAGACGCCAGCTTGGCCCTACGCCAAACCCCGGGTCTTTTTCTTGCGGGACAAATCAATGGCACCTCGGGTTACGAGGAGGCCGCCGCCCAGGGGTTGATCGCCGGGGCCAACGCCGCCAAGTGGATTCAGGATGAGGCTCCCTTTGTGCTGGGCCGTCACCAGGCCTACATCGGGGTGATGGTGGATGATCTCATTTTGACCAGCCCTACAGAGCCCTATCGCATGTTCTCGTCACGAGCGGAACACCGGTTGCTTTTACGCCAAGACAATGCGGACCGTCGGTTGGTGCCCTTGGCCCGGGAGGCGGGCTTGGTGGAGAACGCGGCCCTTGAGCAAGTGCGTAGGTTTGAGGAGCAATTGAAGAGCACCAGGGCGATCTTGAAGCAGCGTTTTGTGAGCCCCTCCCGCAGCCTGCTCGACTACCTGCGCCGGCCCGAGGTGAACATTGTGTCCTTGCTTGAAGAACATCCCGTCGAGGAATTGGCGGGGCTTGATCGGCGCGTGGCCGAGGCCCTTGAGATTGAGATCAAGTATGAGGGCTATGTGCGTCGCCAGCAGGACACGGTGGAACGCATGGCGCGTGAGGAAAACACGCCGATCCCCAAGCAACTCGATTTCCAAACGATTGGTGGCCTCGGGCATGAGGCCCGCGAGAAACTCGAATTGGTGCAGCCCCAGACTCTTGGAGCCGCCGGTCGGGTGGCAGGGGTGCGTCCCCCCGATGTGGCTCTCTTAGCCGTGCATGTGGAGCGTCTTCGTCGTCAATTGTCCGCTGCGGATGACTCGGCCACGCCCGGCGCTTCCCAGCCATAGAGATCGATCCGGCGCGCGATGGTGGCCCTCCCGACGCCTAGCCTTCTGGAGACTTCGCGAATGTTCCAGTCGCACAAGTCGAGGGCGCGTCGGAGCCAGATGCGCTCGACCGTGTCGAGGGGCAATAGATCATCCCGGGTCTGGGGGACTTGGAATACATCATTGGCCCCGTCCGCTTGATGCGGTTGCAGGCCCGAGCTGCTCGACAGTTGCAAAGCCGCGGGATGCAGTACCTGGCCATCCTCAAGCAAGACCCCCCGTTCGAGGGTGTTTTTTAGCTCACGCACGTTGCCGGGCCAAGAGTGGCAGCGCAGGACTGCTTTGGTCTCGGGGGCCAGGGTCAGGGTCTTGCGTCCATGGCGGCGCGCAAGCTGGTGGAGCATGGTCTGGGCCAGCACGGAGACATCTTCGGGCCGATCCCGCAGGGGGGGCATGTGCACGGGGAAAACCGCAAGGCGGTAGTAAAGGTCGGGCCGAAAGACTCCATCCTGCATGTCTTTTTGAAGGTCACGGTTGGTGGCGGCAATCACCCGCACGTCCACCGGGATGGGGGCAGAGCCACCCACCCGCATGACCTCCTGTTCCTGCAGCACGCGTAACAACTTGACCTGCATCTCAAGGGGAAGATCGCCCACCTCATCCAAGAAAAGCGTTCCCCCCTCTGCTTGTTCAAAGCAACCCCGGTGGGTGGCATGGGCCCCGGTAAAGGAACCCCTTTCGTGCCCAAACAGCTCACTCTCGATCAGGTTTGCAGGAATCGCCCCACAGTTGATGGGCACAAACATTTTGGAGGAGCGTGGGCTTTCCTCATGCAAGGCACGGGCGGCGACCTCCTTACCCGTGCCGCTTTCTCCGGTGAGCAAAACGGTAATGGCCGTCCGACCTGCCCGCCCAAGGAGTTTGCACACGTCTACCATGGCGGTGGAACTACCGATCAATCGAGCAAGACCCCGGGCTGCGCCCTCCTGGATCTCGAGCTCTTGGAGGGACACGGCTTGATGGGTTTGCCGCAAGGCACTCGTGACAGAAGCGCGCAAGCGCACTTCGTCAAAGGGCTTGTGAACAAAATCCACGGCGCCTCGGGCCAGGCAATCGTCCACGGTGACTGCGTCGCTCTGGGCGGTGAGCACCACTATGGAAAGGGGGCCGCCGCTGAATTCATCCAAGAGGTCACGGCCATCCCCATCCGGGAGACCCAGATCCAAGAGGATCCCTTGCACCGTCTTGTGGGCAAGAAGGGCGCGGGCTTCCTTGAGCGAGGGGACGGAGAAAACCTGCACGTCGACGGCCTGAAGGGCGAACTCCACCAGGGCCACCATGGCTGGGTCATCTTCTACTAGGAGGAGGTTGTTGCTGGGTAAGGAGGTCGTCATGGTTGCAGGGGGTCGGGACTGGGGGGCAGGCTGGTCTATTATGGGCCATGGGGGTCCATTGTGGGCCATTAGCCTGATATTCCCCTTCCCACCCCTGGGAACGGCCCTTGCTGGGGGTTTTGCTGGGGGTACAAGATGGAAACCTCTCTTTGGCACGGGAGTTGCTTAGTCACTTCCGAGTCACTAAGCACGGCTCGAGGAA
>CALEMP010000196.1 GCA_937910685.1 uncultured bacterium | reverse complement strand
GAGTTTCTGGTCCCGACTACGGGCTGCGTGGCTAGCCGGCGTCGAGGACGAGTTCAATACCGGGGACATCTCTAAGGCTCTGAGTGGCTGCGAGGAGCACAAGCGGACCCTGCTTTCTCTCCGCACGAACCTGATGGGGGTGATTGAATCGTCGTGGTTTCAGCCGAAAATGCAGAAGGCACTTGAACCCTTCCTGGAGCACGGTTTGGGGGCTCTGCATCTGAAATCGGGGCTCGTCATGACGGCTTGCTGGACCTTCAATCGAGCTTTCATTGAGTTGGGTATTGTGCCCGAACGGCCGGAGGACCCGCACCTGCCCCCGTCGCTCAAGAACAAGGACAACAACCCTTCGTGGTATTGGATCCTAGACCACTGGGAGCAGAGGCTTCCGGAGGTTTACGGGGATGTGGTGGCGGCCGCCCCGGAAATTGCTCCAGGAAACGAAGAGTTGAACGAAATCTTGGTCCATCTCGGCTCCGGGCCAGATCGGCTCGAGGGAGGCTCCAATGAGTGATGGGGCCAACCTGGGTGATGCTGGGACGTGGCTTGTTCGTGGCGGCGGGCTAACGCCCCAACAGCTTGGGGATAAGTCTTTCGTCAAGCAGGTGACAGGGTTGCTCACTGAGGCTTCCTGGGCTCTGCCAATCCTTCGTGATCAAGAGAATTATGAGGATGGGCTTCAGAACTTGGGGATACGCACGAGGATGTTGACTAAGGTTGTCCGAGCCTGCCTGGAGGAGCGTGTGGCCTTGTGCGGTGAAGGGTCCTTTGAGGAGGCACTTGTAATCACTGCGTGCAAGACTTGGGAACCACCCAGCGCCGGTAGCCGGAGTCTCATGTCGCCGGAGTTGGACAGTACCTTGGAGAAGGTTGTGGATTGGGTCGTCGAGCACGACGGTGAGACCGATCCGGCCGCCTTCAATATTTCTCTTGAGGAGTTCCTGTCTAAGCATGACCCGAAGGATTGTGCGCGTCAGCTCCTACGGGGCAGTTCCGGGCGCTCTGTGCTTTTCGACGGCAGCAACAAGCCTGTTCCTGAGCTTATTGCGCTACTGGGAGCCGCCGTAAGAGGGGCTTTTGCGGATAGACCACTCACCGCCATGGGCAAACAGAGGCTTGTGGGGCTGGTCATGCATTTGGAGCCCAGCCCGTACGAGGACCGCCTGTTTTTTGAACAGAACATGGAGTCTCTCGGCCTCAAATCAGCCGACGTGGAACAGGCGTCTAAACGGATAGCGCTAAAGGGGGACTTCAGTTACATCGGCTCAGTAGATTCGTTGGGGCCCGATGAGGACTTCGCCGTTGGCAACAATGATTCAGACAAGATTCTTGGGATGTTGGGTTTCGAGATCGATCGGGAGGCCGTGGCAATCCAGAGGGGGCTCGGAAAGGTCCAATTGCCGCCATCGGAAGACGTATGGGTACGGATGACCCGAGATTCCCTTCACTCTACGGGTGCAAGGTTCCAGGTTGCTTTGGGGGGGCTAAGGGCGTTAGCCGCTTCCCAGAAGCATGAAATCAATGCGGACAACTTGGGGGTACTCGAGAAAGAAGACATGTGGCGTCGGGCGGGTCACTTCGATCTGTGGTGGGCAGGGACGGCTGAGCTTGGCGAAGAGTCCGAGGCCTGCGTGAAAGAGGTTTCACTGGCATTGCAGAGTGGTCTGGATTTGAACGCAGGGGGTCCGATCAGTTTGCTGTTGGGTGGCCTTCTTGTTCGCTGGTTTAATCACGGGATTGATGACGCGGTACGCCGCGCGAACGAGTTTGGACTGAGTCGTGAGGATCTAGAGGTGGCGAAAGCTCATCTTCGCGAGGATCCTTCAGCCCTCGCCGGAATGGAGATGGGTGTTCAGTACCGGGCCTGCATGGAGCGGGTGCTAGTTCTGGGAGTGGCTGGCCTAAGGGAAGCGGAGTGCGCTGGTGCGGAGAACATCTATGGAGCCATTCGAGCCCATGTATTGAACTCCGTTGAGTTGTCTCCGAACGCCCAGTGGATGGTTGCGCCTGCGATGGAATTGGCATTTTCCAGTAGGAGTGGCTCTACCCCTCGCCTTCTTCTCGACTGGATCGAAGATAATGACGTCCGTGCTGCTTTTCTGGACTGCAATCCGGGCGTGTTGTCTCAAGCAGGTCCTCCCATTCAGCTTGAGCTTGCAAAGGTGGTCTTGTCCTCTCCCGGGAAGGGTGAGGATGGTTTTCGTTGGGATTCCTCTACTCACGCAGGGGCCGTTACCTTCCTCACGGAGGCGCTGGACGAGAACATCAAGGTTATTACGGATTTGGGTTCCGATGAGGCCGGCATCGAAAGCAGGTTGCGGAATGTCAAGCGCGAGATCCTCAAGAGCCCTCAAGACACCAACCCAGCGGCCGAGGCCCTCTTTCGGGGGGACGTAGCCTATTTCAGAACGGAGCTACGCCGAGCCGGACGCACAACGCGCCTGAAGGCGTTGGCCAACGCTGGGCCGCCCTTGGCCCACAGATGGTCCAAGCAAGTAAACGCCGCGAAGATTCTGCTCACGGTCCCCACATTTGTTGTTGGGTTCTTCCTCTGGGCGAGCCTCTGGCTAACGTCGGTCTATTGGGAAGGAGAAGCCTGGGGTGGTGGAGATCTTCTGGATGGGGCGGCCGGCGGGGAATCTGGTGTGGGGAGGGAGTCCGGGAGTGCGACTCCCGAGAGTTTGGGTCTGCTCAAAACGGCCCAGGCTGACGGTTCAACCATTTGGGTGCAGGCGGGCTCAGTCACTCAGCAGGCGTTTGCTGTCCTGCAACGGAGTTTCACGCCGCCAGAGCTTTCGGAGTCCTTGGCGGCCCATGTGTCCTACGAAGGCGCGCGGAGATACTGTAAGGATTATGGCAACCTGATTCTGAAGGTCCACCCGGAACTGTTTGGGGCCGGTGACGGCGATCCCGTATGCCGGCTACCTCGCTTGTCCGAACTCAAAGGAGTCGAGAGTCACCATGAGTTCAGCAGTGGGGGAACCGAGTGGGTGACCTCGCCGAAGAATCCAAATTTGTGGAACCAGAAAGTGGGTGTGTTTCCTGAAGGCCAGCTCGCCGAGACATCCCTAGGCGTGGGTTTTAGGGTTGTTTTTGAGGTTGAGTGATGGATTCCAAGCAACACCAACAACTATGTGACCTGGCTCAAGGGCTGAGGACCGACTCTCTTCCTTCTCAGGAGCTAATTTTGGCGGTTATGGCCGCCTATTTGGAATCGCCGACGCTCTTCAATGGTGGCCTTGCAGTTTTGGCCTTCCGGAAGTTCTTCGCTGCAGAAGATCCTGTGCCCGCAAGGAGGGCTCTGACTAGGATCTTGGGTGATGGAGCTGACCTGATTGTAGTTGTGGGCATAGGTGAAAAGGAAAAAGCAGCCCGCCTTGCGCGTATGCGACATCTGATGAATGTAGTCAGGGAGAGCTTGACTCAGCGTAAAGGGCTCGCCCCTCAATTCTATGGAATCCTTGCTTTGTGCGAAGCCGATCAAGTCATGCGTACTCCTCCCGACAAGCGGCGTGAAGCCTGGGAAGAGTATGCCTACAAACGCCACATCCTACAGGCGGGCGGCAGCGAGACGGACGAGGGGTCGCATTCCTCCTACAGTTGGCCACGTGGATGTGATGCATTTGAATTAGCCGCTCCTTTGGCATTGCGGCGCGGCACCCTTCGAGAACTTGCGTTTGGCGTTGTGAAGAGTGATCGGCCTAAGTCCAGCAGGGCTGCCCTGATCCGTAGATTCT
>CALEMP010000195.1 GCA_937910685.1 uncultured bacterium | reverse complement strand
TAGCCACCGCCGCCGCCGCCGCCGCCGCCGCCACCGCGGTAGCCGCCGCCGCCGCCGCCGCCGCCGCCTTCACGGCGGGGGGGACGTTCTTCTGCTTCATTGACACGCAGGGGACGGCCATCGAGTTCTTGACCGTTAAGGTCACCGATGACTGCTTGAGTGTCTTCTTCGCTCGCCATCTCGGCGAATGCGAAACCACGGGGACGACCGGTTTCCCGGTCCATAATAATACGCACACTTTCACAGGTGCGGCCGCCTTCTTCTAGGGCGGCACGTAGGGAATCCTCGGTTGTTGACCAAGAGAGGTTCCCGATGAAGAGCCGTTTGCTCACGATCTAATCACTACTAAACTAAAGTTCTAAAAATCTCGACTCCAGAAGTTGGGGTCGTTATCACCACGAGTTTTCGAGGTGGATACGGGGGTGAGCAACGGGGTGGCCATGCGCTGGGCGAAAGGGCAGGGGGCGGGGGTTGCTCGAGGGTTGGACTGCTGTTGGGAAGGGGCTTTGGGAGATCGCAGTGCGGGGGAGGAGAGGCATCAGGAATGCCCTCTTGTTCGGTGGTCAAATATAGCAAAGTCTCACCCCCCATGGTGTCAAAGCCCCGTGAGGGGGCCCAGGCGGCGCATTTCCCAGGATGCGATTGTCGCCAAGTCTTGCAATAGGAGGCTGACCGGTCCCCCGGGAGCTCGTAAATCGTCCGTGTCAAACTGCACGGCGATGGCCAAGTCCAAATCCTTGTAGTAACCCGCACTCGACAGAAAGCCAAACTGAAACCCATCGTGGAATGCCAGTGGACCGTTGACGGTGTCCTCGAGCATCACCCCGAGGCCGTAGCGCACTCCGGCCCCAAGGGGCTCTGCCGGAACGCCATCTTCGATCATCCCCAGCAGCGCTTCCCCGTTGTAGCGACCGGACCAAAGGGCGCGTGCCCAGAGGGCTAGGTCCGTTGGCGTGCTGGCCCAGCCACCGCCGCAACCTTCGAACTGCACGTTGACCGCGAAGTCGCCGTTGCTGAGAAGGCGCGTGGGGACTCCAAAAGTCCGGCTCGTGACCACGTGCCCCTGGGCCATACCTGGGACGCTCTGACCGTCGAGGGCGATCGTATTACTCAGACCCTCGGGCTCCAGAATGCGCGTGCGGATCAAGGTTTCGATGTCTTCGCCAAGTATGCGCTCAAGAATCGCCCCTACTACGATGTAGTTCGTGTCCGCATAGGCCCAACCCTCGCCGGGTTCAAATAGCAGCTGGGCGTCGCGAACCGTCCCCATGCGATCCTCGTTGGTCCAAATCCGATCGGGATCGTTGACCACCGATTCCATCACATTGCGCGTGAAGATCCAGCGGGGCAAGCCGCTCGCATGTCGCAGTAATTGACGCACAGTGGCTTCACCCGCGCCTGGGGCGTGGAGCAACCAGTCGGTGTTGGGCAGGTATTCTTTGGCCGGCCGGTCCAGGTTCAGCCGCCCTTGTTGCACGAGCTGTACTGCGAGGGCTGCCACATAGGTCTTGCCGATGCTGCCCGACAACATGCGGTGGGATGGATTCAGAGCGACTCCCCGATCCTGATCCGCGTGTCCCACGGCGCAGGTCACAAGCATGCCGTTGGGCAACACGGCAGCCACTGAAATCCCTGGGGACTCGTGGCGTACAAGGGCATTTTGCAAACGCGCATGCCAGCGATCACTGATGCGCTGTACCAAGCGGGCCCCGTTTGAGTTTGCGCTGGCCTCGACGGGCTGGCTGGGGGGCGGGGCCTCGTCCCGCACGGGCGATGCGCAGGCGAAAAGGGTAAGCGCGACCAGGACAGATCCTCGAAGCGGAATATTGTTGGCGGGCTTCCGGGCTGGCAGTTTGCGACGGAAGTCCACCCCATTGAGTTGAGCGGGCGACACACACCAAGTTTGGCGTCAGGGCTCGGATTCGGCTACCCGTGCAAGATCCTTGGGTCTCACTTTGATGCACTGGTGGGGGACCTGGGGTGCCAGGGAGCTCCTGGGGCCCTATCAGCCCGAGAACTTCGGGTCAAATTGTGGCCTTCAGGAGCGAGCCAATGGCCTCTGCTGCCGATGAGCCCTTTCTCTTTACTCTGTTACTCACAACCTCCCGCTCTCCCATGAACCGCCTGACCCTTATTCTCACTGCCTCGACTCTCCTCGTTATTTCCCTCGGGGTTCGGGCCCACGGGAACCAAGATCCCTCCCAGGGTGAGACGCCTGGGGGGCGTCGTTCGGTCGAGCATGGAGGCATCTTGAAGGAGTACATGGGGACTCTCGCCGACAGCATGGACTTTATCGAGGACAGCCTTTTCCCCCGGACTAAGGAGGATGCCAACGATGACTGGGATGCTCACTTGGCCAAGGTTATTGAGTTGCAGCAGGGAGGACTCTGGGCCAAGGCTGAGTTGCCGCGAACCTTGGAAGCGATGCCGGCGGGGGATCAGAAGAGCATGGCCTTGGCCTACACCAAAGTCATGCATGAGCTCATTGAACAACTCTTCAAGATGGAAGCGGCCCTGATGGAACACGACCGCAAGGCTTGGGAAGTTGCCTTGACTGATATGGAAAAAGCCCGCACCCGCGGACACAAGCAATTCAAGCCTAAGCGCAATCGGCGTGGTGGGGGACAACGCGGGAATGGGGACAAATAGTGACCTCTCCAACAGGGTCTTCTGAACCTTTGAGGTTGCGCCACCTCTGGGCTCTCGCTCTGCTTGCGGTTGTCGGTGCAAGCTGGCCTTGGTTCTCGAGCCTTGCCCTGCCGCCCATGGCTGCGGATGCGCCCGAGTTGCTGCGCAATGCCGCACCCACCAGTGAAGGGTGGTTGTCCTATGCCTTCAGTTCGCCGCACTTTGGCGTGGCTTGGCGGCCCCTGACCGTGCTTTCGTTTTCGCTGGATATGGCCCTCGGTGGGCTTTCCATTGGGGTCTTGCGGGGCACGGACCTCATCTTGCACATGGCCGCTGCACTGGGGGTCTTTGCCGTGGGCTTGCGCCTTGGGAAGGATCGCCGGGTCGCGTGGTTGGCCCTTGCGCTCTACCTGGCCCATCCACTGCTGGATGACATCGTGCCTTTCATGCCGCGTCGGTGTTACACCATGTGCGCGGCATTCTGCTTACCGGCCATGGGGATTGCACTTGCCCCGCAGGTCAGTTTTGGACGGGGCCTGCTTGTGGGTTTGTTGTTTGCCCTTGGGCTTGCTTCCCATGAGATCGCGAGTTTCTTTTTGTTCGGGACCTTGGTTCTGTCCTGGGCTATGGACCAAGAGTTGACGTTCAAGCAGCGACTCGCCCGCGCAACTTGGCGCCTATTACCGGGTTCAATTCTCGCTGGGCTGCTGCTGGTGGCGCGCGGGGTAGTCCTGGGTCGGGTCGGCGGCTACGACACCAAGGGCCGTGCTTTGCCAGTGCCGGATCTGCTTGAGTTTTTAGGTCAAGGGCTATTCGCCGTTACGGGTGGGCAGGCCCTGGTGATGCTTAGCGCGTTGCCGGTCCTGTTCTTAGGGCGTGCGGTCTCGGGGACTCACTCGGGGCGCGCCATGGGCTGGGCTTTTTTTGCTTGGATCCTGGTAGCTGGGGGAATCCTCGCAGCCCAAGGGGTTTGGTTTCCGCGCATTGCCTACAGCATGTTGCCGATCATCGCCCTAGCCATCGCTTGGCTTATTGTGCAGCCCGGCGCGAACTATCTACGGGTTGGCGCGGCCCTCTTGTGCTTGCCATTCTTGTTCGCTTCGCCTTTCTTGCATGGGCCCGACGGCCCCCGTCAGGAATTGCGCGGGGCCCGGGCAGGATTAATAGCCTCCTTGGAAGATGCGGCCGCAAGAGTTCTTGAAACCTCGGATCAACCCGCGGTCCTGCGCCTGGTCTTGCCTTTCCATCGGGGCGAGGGCGAGGTTCGGGGGCGTGGTCAATCCGCCGGCCGGGTTCTGCCCCGGGACGCACGGCAACCATGGCGCTGGGTCCAGGAACAACTCAATTCAGAGCGCATTCTTTTGGAGCCTTGGCTCTATATCGAAGAACCGAGTATGCCCTGGAGTTCACCGACTCAAGTGGAACAGGGCGGTGTGTCTTTGCAGCTGGTGCTGCCCCTTGATCGCGAGGTCTTGAGTATGGGAGTCAGCACGGCCCGGCGCCGGCCTATCAAGAACGGTCCGCGGCAGACATGGGTGCCCTCGCGTAAGCACAAAGAGCGCCGGCAGTTTCTCTTTGTCTATGGACCCGGCGGTGGCGAGTTGATTGAGCCTTGATCCGTGGATTGGGGCCTATTACCCTGATCCCCTCAGCAGCCAGCCTCCAGAACCGACATGCCGCGCTTCCTCGAAAAATCTCGCCGTTTTGCGATCAGCACCAACATGAAGGTGATGTATTCGAGTCTCTGCGCCCATGATCACCTTGAAGAGGTTTCTGAGGCTCAGTTTGGTCGCGCGATTCTCAGCCGCCGCATACCACACCTGCTCCTGACCCGCGATCCCAAGGCGCGCCTAATCAGTGCCTTTCGCGACAAGTTTCGCAACCAGCCCCGAGTGTTGGGGCAACCCGAATTTCACGGCTGGCAGCGCATCCACCAGGTGCACTACAAGCATCTGGGCCTCAAGGAGACGGACTCCGATGAGGTCAAGCAGGCGCGCTTCCTCAAGATGACCTTCGGGGAATTCGTGGCCCTGCTCCCCAAGACTCGCCTGCTCGACGGGCACCTGCGACCCCAGTACCTATTGCAGCGGCTGCGTTTCAAACGCTTGATCCCCGTGGCCCCCGCCCGGGTGACCCATGTGATTCCCATGGAGGGCCTCGATCCCAGCGCGGCGCTCAAGCAGTGGGGAATTGATGTGGGCGAGCGGCGTAACGTGACCCCCAAGGGAGGCTCCGAGCTTTTTGATGACGCAACCGCTGACGCCACGATCGCGCGGGTCTACGGGCGCGACTACGGCCTGTTCTATTCCCAGCAATAGGCCTTGTGCCTTCCCTCAGCACCCTTTGCAGGACTTTAAAGGCTGACAATAGGACCGGGCACTAGGCAGGATCGGAGGATCGGCGCTAGAGTGGGGGAGTCTTGGCCCCCAATCGGGGCCATGTGCCTGCGACCGCAGTAATTTTCCCCCTTGGCGCATCCCCCCGCGCCACCTAATGAAAAGTGTTCTTCGAGGATCCGCTTCGGCGGTGTTCTGGCTTTATATCTGTGTGCTGTCCGTCAGCGCACAGGCGCCCCCTGGTTACTACAACGCTGTGGACAGCAGTGATGCGGCGACCCTGCGGAGCAGTTTGCACGGGGTGATTGATGACCACGTGCGGTTTCCCTACACCGCGTCGAGTACCGACACTTGGGATGTTCTCGAGCAAGCGGACGAGGATCCCCTTGACGCCGCTTCGATTCGTGATGTGTATCGCAACGCCAGTTACCTCAAGGTGGGTGGGGGCAACACCAACTACAACCGCGAGCACACCTGGCCCAAGTCCTACGGCTTTCCCACGGATAATTCGAGCAATTACGCCTACACCGACTGCCACCAGTTGTACCTCTGTGATTCGGGCTACAACTCCTCACGCAGCAACAAGCCTTTCCGCTATTGCAGCAATGCTTGCAGCGAGAAAACGACCCTCTTGAACGGCGGCACGGGCGGAGGTTCCGGGGCTTATCCCGGGAACTCCAACTGGACCGGAGGTTCTTTTACCAGCGGATCGTGGGAAGTCTGGATGGAACGAAGAGGAGACATCGCGCGGGCCATGTTCTACATGGATGTGCGCTACGAGGGTGGTAGTCATGGATCCACCGGCGTTGCAGAGCCTGACCTGATCTTGACCAATACGGAGTCTCTGATCGCGAACTCCAATACGGGGTCCAACATGAGTGTCGCCTACATGGGGATTCTCTCGGTGCTTTTGCAGTGGCACCAGGAAGACCCGGTGGATGCGGGCGAGGTCGAGCGCAACGATCGTGTGCAGGCTTTCCAGGGTAACCGCAACCCGTTTGTCGACCATCCGGAATGGGTGGATTGCCTTTTCAATGGTACTTGCGGTGGTGGCGGCGGTGACGTCACAGCCCCGGTGGCTCCCACCGGACTGGCTGCCACCTTGGGCCTTGGTACGGTCGAGCTCGACTGGCTGGACAACAGCGAGCCGGATCTTGCGGGGTATCATGTTTACCGCGCGGCCAGCAGTGGCGGCGCTTGGGTACGCCAAAACGTTGGCCAGGTTGCGACGAGCGCGTGGAGCGACCTTGGAGTGTCAGCCTCGACTACCTACTTCTATGCGGTCAGCGCCGTGGATGGGGCGGGCAACGAATCCAACCTGAGCCTCGATGTGCAAATCACCACGGATGGTGGTGGCGGGCCGGTGGCCACGGATCCTTGGATCAACGAGTTGCACTATGACAACTCGGGTAGTGACGTGGGTGAGTTCGTGGAAGTCGCGGGCCCAGCTGGGTTGGACTTGGCTGGCTGGCAATTGATGGGGTACAACGGCAATGGGGGGGCGACCTACACGACGGTCTCCTTGACCGGCCTGTTGACGGACCAAGGTGGCTGCATCGGTGCGCGAGGCTTTGCGATCGCGGGTCTGCAAAACGGCGCCCCCGATGGGCTGGCCTTGATCGACCCCAGCGGCGCTGTGATTGAGTTCATCAGTTACGAGGGACAGTTGACGGCCACCAACGGTCCCGCTGTGGGCATGACGTCCGTGGATTTGGGTGTATCGGAAACCGGTTCAACTGCGGTGGGGACCTCCCTTCAGATGGTTGGCTCGGGAGCTGACCCCTCTGCTTTCACCTGGAGCTCAGGCCAAGCGGCGACTTCCGGACTGCCGAATGCGGGACAGGTTTTTGCGGGGGGTTGCGTCGGTTCCGGCGCGCCTCTTGCCCCGACGGGATTGAACGCCAACGCCGGAGACGGAGAAGTGTCCCTCACTTGGTCCGCCAACGGGGAACCCGACCTTGTGGGCTATAACTTGTACCGCAGCACAACCGCGGGTAGTGGCCACGGGCTGGTGAACACGGGCTTGATCAGCGGGCTCTCTTATCTGGATACGGGCCTCACCAATGGGGTGCAGGTCCATTACGTTTTGACAGCGGTCAATGGCACGGGGGAAGAGAGCAATCCTTCAATCGAAGTGAGCGCGACGCCCTCGGATACCACGCCCCCCGCAGTCCCCACGGGCCTTGGGGCCAGCGCCGGGGACGGCTTCGTGGACATTTTCTGGAACGCGAATAGCGAAGCGGACTTGGAAGGCTATGTGCTTTCCCGCGGGACCCAAGGGGGTGGCCCTCACACGCCGGTGAGTGCTAGTCCGATTCTGGGGACAGTTTGGAATGACGTGACTGTGACCAACGGGACCACCTATTTCTATGTGCTGCAGGCCATCGATGGATCCGGAAACCTCTCTGGCTTCAGCGCAGAGATTGCCGCGAGTCCCGACGTGGTTGTCGACGTGATTCCGCCGGAGGCACCCCTTGGTTTGGGTGCCCTCCTTGGTGGCGCGGGCAGTGTAGATCTGGATTGGTTGGACAACACCGAGGTGGACCTTGATGGCTACATGGTTTATCGCGCCAGTGGATCGGCGGGGCCCTGGGTGCCGCAGAACTCAGCACTTGTTGTCAGCAGTCTGTGGACGGACAACGGCACCACCGCCGGCACTGCTTACTTTTATGCGGTGACGGCCCTGGACTTGAGCGGCAATGAATCCGCTTTCAGCGCAGATGTTCAAATCACCACGGATCCAGGCGGCGGTCCGGGGACGGTGGATCCTTGGATCAATGAGATGCACTACGACAACTCCGGCGGTGACACGGGGGAGTTTGTCGAGGTAGCAGGCCCCTCGACTTTGGATCTCGCCGGTTGGCAATTGGTTTTTTACAACGGCGGCACTGGCCAGCAGTACCAGAGCAGCACCTTGAGCGGAGTGTTGGGTGATCAAGGCGGTTGCGTGGGCACCCTAAGTTTTGCCATGCAGGGGATTCAGAATGGCGCGCCCGATGGCGTTGCCTTGGTGAACCCTGCCGGCAGCGTGCTGGATTTCTTGAGCTATGAGGGCAGCATGGTTGCCTCCGACGGACCCGCAGCGGGGCAAACATCCGTGGACATGGGCGTGGGTGAAAGTGGCGTGACCCCCGCCGGGACCTCGTTGCAGTTGGTGGGAGCCGGTGCTGGTTCCCCAGCCTTTTCCTGGACCGCAGGCTCCCTTGAAACTCCTGGATCGCCCAACAGCGGGCAGGTCTTTGATGGGGGTTGCGGTGGTACGACCCCGCCCCTTGCTCCTGCGGGGTTCAGCGCCGAGGCGGGAGACTCGCGCATTCTTCTCACCTGGCTGCCGAACACCGAGGTCGACCTCGCGGGCTACAACTTGTACCGCAGCAACATCTCCGGCAGCGGGCACGTTCAAACGAATGTCGGCCTCATCACTGCCGAGTCCTACTTGGACATGGATGTGGTCAACGGGCTTACGGTGCACTATTACCTGACCGCGGTGAATGCCAGCGGTCAGGAAAGCGCGGGGAGTCCAGAGGTCTCGATCACGCCCCAAGACATCACCGCCCCCGCTGTGCCTACGGGCCTGAACGCAGTCGCTGGAAATACGCTGGTGACCCTGGGTTGGAATGCAAATCTAGAGACCGATCTGGCCGGCTACGTTCTGTCGCGCAGTGACCAATCGGGTGGTCCCTATGTGCCCCTTCACGCTGGGCTCACTACGGGCACAGGTTGGAGCGACACGACCGTGATCAATGGTGTGCTCTACTATTATGTGCTGCAGGCCGAAGATACTTGGGGCAACACCTCTGCTGGAAGCGCAGAGGTTTCTGCTGCGCCTCAAACCAATGGTTCCGGACCGGGTCAACCGGTGGTCTTGACCCATGACGATTTTGAGGCAGGTTTTGGCAATTGGGATAGTGGGGGCGAGGACTGCAAGCTCTACACCGATGGCCGTCTGGCCTGGCAGGGATTTGCGGCCTTGAACCTGCAGGACAACAGCGGTTTAGCCTCATCCTCGACTCTGGTGCAGCCCATCGATGTGTTGACGCCAGGTTATTCTTCAATCGAAGTAGACTTCCACTTCATGGCACTCGGCATGGAGAAGGGTGAGGGATTCATGTTGCAGCTCTTCGACGGATCGAATTGGGTGACTGTGCAGACCTGGGCCCGGGGCAGAGAGTTTGAGAACAAAAAATGGCAGCATGAGACGGTTGTGATTCTGAGTTCATTCGTGAACTTCAGCCAGAATATGAAGTTGCGCCTGCGCTGCGATGCCAGTGGGGATGACGATGATGTCTACATTGATGCTCTGACGGTGACCGCCCAGTAGGTGCAGGGAGTGTTAGGGGTTTGTGTAACACCAGGCGACCCTTTTTGCCGCCCACTGGCTTGATGGGTTATGATCAAGGGCGAGGCACCCGCCCGCCAATTCCATGTCCGTTCTGTCCCTTTTATTGCTGACCCTGCAAATCCCCGTGGCCCCTGCGCTGCGGCCACCCCCTGCTGGCTCTTTTGTTGTCGAACACCCCTGTCCTCGGTCGGGCGCAGGATTTGGCCATGGAGTCGCGGCGCTCGACATGGACGGGGACGGTTCTCAAGACCTGGCGGTGGGAGCCTTTGGGGAGGGACTCGTTTACGTTTTTTTCGGACGCGCCCAGCCAACAGCCATGCGGCCTTTTCGTCTCATCAGTCGCACCTTTTCCAGTGCAGGGCCGGAGTCCTGTGGTGCTCCAGCCAGTAGCAATCAGCTTGGTTACGATATGGTCGGGGGCCAGCTCGATCAGGATCCGTTTGATGAGCTGATTGTCGGAGCTCCGACCGAGAGTGTGGCGAGTCTTGCCCAGGCAGGTTCGGTCTACCTATATGGAGGTCCCGGTGGAAGCACACCTCTGCAACTGGTTTCGCCCATTGCCGAGCCCGGCTTGTTTGGCAGCAGCGTTTGTCTTGGGGATTTCGATGGAGATGGTCATCTGGACCTGGCCGTCAGTGCTCCCCAAGGCTCCGTGGCCGGAGTCCCAGCCGGGCGCGTCTTCATCTATCCCGGCGGACCGCTCAATCCCACTGGACCCGTGATTGAACTGGTCAACCCTTTCCCTGTCGTCCACGGCAACTTCGGTCACCATCTGGCGGTGGGCGACACCAATTTTGATGGCATAGATGACTTGATCGTCGGTGCTATTGGCAACACGGCTCAAGGGGTTCCCGTCGCTGGCCAGGTATTCTGTTTTCCCGGCCCCTTGCAGCAGAGTCAGGTGCTGGTGATCGAGGACCCCAATCCAGATCCCAATGATCTGCCCGCCCCGCGATACTCAATGCATGTGGACGCGCGTGAGCACTTTGTGGCTGTGGGCGCCAATCGCAAGGACCACTCTGGGATTCATGACGCGGGTATGGGCTATGTGCAGTCCGGTCCCTTCTTCCAGGACACGACGCTACATGTGAGTCCGAATCCGTCCGCTTCAGACTATCTTGGTTTTCGCTGCTTGATTGGGGACTTCGTCAATGACGGCGCGCTGGACTTCGCATTCTTGGTCTTGTTGCCGCGCTCAATGTTGATCTGGGATGGAAATAATCTCAGTGGTCCGCCGACTACTCTTCAAGCTCTCCCCAATTCAGCCGACCATCTAGGCAACGGCTGTATCGCAGCGCGCCTCGTGCCCGGAGGTCGTGAACAAATCGTGCTGGGGGATCCTACCTACGATGTTCCGAGCCCTTTGCCCGCCAACACCAATACGGGACGGGTCGTGCTGTACTTCTTGCCCTGAGGGGTACTAGCCCAGCAAGGCTCTCGGTACCCGGCCAAACACATCGGTCAAGCGGAAGTGCCGACCTTGGTATTTGTAAGTCAACCGTTCGTGGTCGATGCCCAAGAGGTGCAGGATCAAGGCCTGCAGGTCATGCACATGCATGGGGTCGCGGACGATGTTGTAGCCGAATGGGTCCGATTCACCGTAGGTCATCCCCGGGCGAATGCCGCCACCGGCCATCCAGAGGCTGAAGCAGCGACCATGGTGGTCGCGTCCGTAGTCGGTTGCGGTGATCGGCCCTTGGGAATAGGCCGTGCGTCCGAATTCTCCGCCCCAAATCACAAGGGTGTCTTCAAGCATGCCGCGCCGGGCCAAGTCCTGCACCAACGCCGCGGAGCCCTGATCGGTTTCCCGGCATTGGCGGCGGATGTTGCCCACTAGGCTGCCGTGCTGATCCCAATCCTTGTGAAAGAGTTGCACGAAGCGGACGCCGCGCTCCAAGAGACGCCGGGCCATCAGGCAATTCGCAGCATAGGTGCCGGGGTCCCGGGAATCTTTGCCATACAGCTCGAAGGTCTCCTCGCTCTCATCGCTCAAATCGGCGACCTCAGGCACCGACGCCTGCAATCGCCAAGCGAGCTCTGCTTGCTCTTGACGCTCAAGGGCCAACGGATTGCGCCTGGCCTCTTCGGTGTGCAACTGGGCCAGGGCGTCGAGGGCGCGCTTGCGTTGCTCGCGGCTGACACCGGGCGGATTGCTGAGGTACAGAATCGGATCTTTACCAGCACGTAGAGGAATCCCTTGGTGCTTGCTGGGCAAAAACCCCGAACCCCAGAGTCGAGAGTAGATGGGTTGGCCACCTTTGTTCTTGCTGATCAAGACGCACGAGGTGGGCAGGTCTGGATTGTTCGAGCCCAACCCAAGGGACAGCCAAGATCCAATCGATGGACGCCCAGCAATCTGCGACCCTGTCTGCATGAAGGTTACCGCTGGGTCGTGATTGATCGCTTCGGTATGCATGCTGCGAACGATGCACAGTCGATCCGCAATGCGCGCGGTGTGTGGCAGGAGCTCGCTGATCTCTGCGCCGGATTGGCCGTAACGCGCAAAGGAATAAGCGGACCCAACCAGGGGCAGGGTCGCTTGGTTCCCACTCATGGCGGTCAGGCGTTGGCCCTGTCGAACGCTGGGGGGCAAGTCCTCACCCTGGCGTTCCTTGAGCAGGGGCTTGTGGTCCAACAATTCAAGTTGGCTGGGACCGCCGCTTTGAAAAAGCCAGACCACTCGCTTGGCCTTGGCAAGGTGGTGGGGCGTGGGCCGGATCAGTTGATTCCCTTGGCCCCATGAAGAGGCCATCAGGCCTGCTCCGATGGCCGCGCCCGTGCCCCGTAGAAGGGCTCTGCGATCGAGATGCTTCATGGTAAGGAGATCACCCCGTGATGGGAAAAGAGGGTCGAGATCACCACCGTCCAGCCAGCCAGGGCGGCCGGGTCCAGGTCGGCATTCAGCTCGCTTGCGCCCACGGCCAGTAGGGCTTGGGCGGCGTCTAGATCAGCGGCATAGTCCGTCTGGGCCTGCTGCAAAAGGCCTGCGATCGCCTGGGATTCGGCCGGGTTGGGCCGGCGCGATGTGAGCTTCCGGAAAATCCGCTCGATGCGCTCGGGTTGACTCAATTCCTGGTTCAGGATCACGCTGGCCAACACACGACTGGCCTCCACATACTGGGGATCGTTCCAGAAAACCAAGGCCTGCAAAGGCGTGCTGGTTTCGGGGCGCTGGACCGAGCAATCATCTCGCTTGGCCGCATCCAGGAGCAGCATCGATGGGGGCGGTGAAGTGAGTTTCCAATAGGTATAGAGGCTTCGCCGATAGAGGCCCACCCCCGTGTCGGCGGTGTAGACCTGGCCGGACTTCTCCTTCCAAAGACCCGCGGGCTGATAGGGCTTGACGCTGGGGCCGCCGAGCTTCTCCACCATGAGTCCGCTGTGGAAGAGGGCTTGGTCCCGCAGGGCTTCCGCGGAGAGTCGCCTACGTGGGTCGGCTCCCCGAATCGCGCAGCTTTGGGCAGCAAAGGTCTCGCTCAGGACAATGCGCTTCAAGAGTTGTTTGACATTCCAGCCGCTGGCTTGAAACTCAAACGCGAGGGTGTCAAGTAGCTCTTGGTTCCAAGGTCCAATCCCTTGCACGCCAAAGTTCTCGGGAGTCCCCACCAAGCCCCTGCCGAAAAGGAGTCGCCAAAAGCGATCCACCGCAACCCGAGAGGTGAGGGGGTGATCGGGTTGTACCAACCAGCGTGCCAGGCCGAGGCGTGAGGTCGGGGCCGAGGGATCCATCGGCGGCAAGCAGGACAGGACCTTGGGTTGAACCTGCCTCCCGGGTTGGTCGTAGGCGCCCCGGTCCAAGATATGGGTCGTGCGCGGAGTCGGCATCTCGGCCATGACCATCAACGAGGGCAGACTGTCCACCAGATCGGCTAATTCCTTGCGGGCTGCATAGAGCTGCTTGCGCTTGGCCTCGCGCACTGTGTCGGCGGGGCTGGCTTCGAAGGCCGCGACCCAGGAGGCCTCGGTCCAATCAGCGTTGCGCACCTCTGGGTCCTTCCAGCCAGTGATCAAGCCCTGGTCATCGAGGCGCGCCATGAAAACCACTTCGGGCGCGCTCAATTCCCGGTCAAACACGTGCAGGTCATCCACGGATCCGTCGCGAAAACCCCGGTCGCGGAAGCGTTCTCCGATGGTCAGGTGGCCTTCGCCGCTGCCGACAATCGTGCGTGTTAAATGATCACGCACGACCTCGCACTCCGTAAGTGCGCCGTTGATGTACATCTTGAGCCCGGCAGCGCGCCCTGAGCCGTCATGGGTGATCGCGATGTGGGTCCACTCTCCCACGGTTACGGGTTTTGTTGCGCGCACGCGGACCGCGTTGCCGGGCCAAAAGTGGATCAGGGAAAAGGACGGCTTGCCCTCTTCCAAGAGCAACTGGAGGCCGCGACTTCCCGAGTCATGCCAGGCACGGGAACGATGCAGGATCACAGCACGCTCCATGTGCTCACTGGGTGCGATCCAAAGGCCAAGGGTCATGGGATCCCAGCGGCGAAAGGCGGGATTGCCAACGAAGGAAAGCGAATGGTCCCCGGTAAGGCGCAGGCCTCCGCCGGGACGATCCTTGACCCAGTTCACCGGGCCATTGATTGCGCCGGCTAACTTGCCCTGCACTTGATTCCTCAGGGCTGCGCCCTCGCGCTCGTCCATCAAATAGGACCCCACGAGCCCCTTCGGAGGCGCCGAGGCTTGTTCCTGTTCCGCGCGCCACGCCGCCAGCAGGCTTGGGTCCAGAGTCAGATCGTCGAGTTCTAAGGTGAGCTGCGCACATACCTCGCGCAACTGTTCGATTCGCTGGGCCTGGTCGTCCGTGGGCAAATCCAAGGCGGGCGTGGGCACCGCGTTGGTGAAGTGTGAATAGAGTCCGCTTTCGTCGATGTTGTCGAAGAAAGCAGCCATGGAGTAATAGTCCTCTTGGGGAATCGGGTCGTACTTGTGGTCGTGACAGCGTGAGCATGTCATGGTCAAACCCAGGATCGCTGTGCCAAACGTGTTGACCCGATCGGCTACATATTCGCTACGGAACTCTTCTTCGACACTGCCCCCTTCATTGGTCTGTCGGTGGAGGCGGTTGAATGCTGTTGCTACGACCTGGTCCCGGGTTGCATTGGGCAGAAGATCCCCGGCCAGTTGGTCGACGATGAAGGAATCGTACGGGAGGTTCCTGTTGAAGGCCCCGATCACCCAATCCCGATAGGGCCACACTGCTCGGTACACGTCACTCTGATAGCCATAGGTGTCCGCATAGCGTGCCGCATCAAGCCAGGGCGCGGCCAGGTGTTCTCCGAAGCGCGGAGAAGCCAAGAGCCGGTCGGTGGCAGTTGCCTTGCGCGTCTTTGGGTCGGCCGCTTCGAACTGGTCGAGCTCTTCAAGGGTGGGAGGCAAGCCAGTCAACACTAAGCTGGCCCGGCGCAGCCAGGCGGTGGGGCTGACTGGATCGGCGGGCTTATGTCCCCCTAGTGCAAGGCTTTCCTCCACCAGCACATCAATCACTTCGCGCGACTCATTCCGTGGTGGTAGCAAGGCATCAAAGGCCCAGTGCCGGGGATACTCGGCCCCCGCGTCGACCCACTCGCGCAACAGTTGCTGTTCCTCCACCGAGAGCACCAGCTTGCTCGATGGGGGAGGCATCACATCCTCGGGCCCTGCGCCAATCCGTGCGATCAACAGACTGTGGAGTGATTCGCCCGGCGTAATCGCAACGCCTCGCTTACCCATGGCCAGGGCACCTGCCCTCTCGTCCAATCGCAGTCCCGCCTTGCGCGTGTTTGCGTCCGGCCCATGGCAGGGGAAACAACGATCCGCCAGGATGGCGTAGGCCTTCGGGGCAAGGTCTTCCTGGGGAGCCAGGAGGCCGAGGATCAAGAGGGGGAGGGGAATCATGAGTGAGTTCGCGGCTCCAGTATGGGGGATATGGGTCCTCTTGGCATGGTGATTTGGGCTGAGCCTGCCTCGAATGTGAACCATGACCGCAGGGCCTTGGGAACACAGGGTTTTGGGGAGCAGGGTCGCCCGATCAGAGGCTCTTGATTGCCGTCACGCGCCCTGCCAAATCACCAGCGAGCATGGCCTCTGCGATTTCCTCTGCCAGTGCGGCGCTCTGCAGCACGGCCACCAAGCACAGGGCAAAGTCCAACGACGTACCGGGCCCGAGGCTGGTGATCACGCGTCCGCTGATCACCACGCGTTGGTCGCTGACCACGGTGGCGTTGCCCAGTTGATCCTGAAAGGCCGGGTACGAAGTGGCCCGTTGGCCTTCCAGCAGTCCAGCTTGAGCTAAGACGATGGGGGCCGCGCAAACCGCTGCGGTCCAACGGTTCTTTTGTTCCATGACATGCAAGGCCGCGATCACTCGCGGGTCATCTCGTAAGTTCGTTGCCCCGGGCATGCCTCCAGCAAGAGCTATCGCGTCAAAGGAAGCCGGGTCTAATTGGTCGAGGGACGCATCGGTGGTGATCTCGATCCCGTGGGCCCCAAGGGCCGCGCGCGGGGCGCTGCTTTCGCCCAGGTCGGCCACGGTCACTTCGATCTCGCCCCGGCGCAGGACATCGATGATGGTCACCGCTTCGATCTCTTCGAAGCCGTTGGCGAGGGGCAGCAGGACCTTGGGGTTGCTCATGGGTGCACGGTAATCCATGGGTGGCCCCTTGGGAAGGGAATGCCCTCGCGCCCAGCAATGGGGGAATCGGCTAGTGCTGATCCTGGTCGCTCAGCTCCCAGGCCACAAATTCCACTGGATCTGTGGCCCGGAATTCTAGATCCCTTTCATCGCGCACGCCGGCCCCATCCCCGGGGCCTAAGAGTTTCCCATTCAGCTTCATATGCCCCCGGGCCAGATGCACCCAGAGGATTGTTCCGGGGGTCATTCTGTGCCGCAGCATTTGATCCGTGGCGAGACGGCCCATGAACAGGCATGCATCTTGACCGATGGTGAGGGAATTCTTCGCTCCGTCTGGTGAAGCCACCAACTGCAAGTTTCCATCGCAAGGGTCGAGCCCAAAGTTGCGTTGTTCATAACGGGGCGAGGTTCCTAGCTCGCGGGGCATGATCCACATTTGGAGTAGCTCTAGGGATTCTGTGCTGGAAGCATTGGCTTCGCTGTGGCGAATGCCGGTTCCCGCCGACATGAGTTGCACATCCCCGGGGACCATGCGCGAGGCCGTGCCTGTGCTGTCGGTGTGCTCGAGAATCCCCTGTTGCAAGACCGTGACGATCTCCATGTTCTCGTGATCGTGGGCCGCAAACCCCCTGCCCGCGTGGATGCGATCCTGATTGAGCACGCGCAGGGAACCGAAGCCCATGTGCTTGTGGTCAAAGTATTCGGCGAACGAAAAGGTGTGGAAGGTTTCGAGCCAACCGTGGTCGGCGTGGCCCCGGTCGGAGGCGCGGCGGATTCGGATCATGGGGGCATTCATAAGGATTTTGGGGGGCGTGTCCAAGTCGAGGGCGGTTCTGGGCTAGAGGTCCTATAAGCGACATCCTTCCATGGAGCCCTCGGTCGCGGCGTCAAGCCCCGCCCTCAGCAGCGGAGCAGCGCCCATTCAGCCCGGTTCAAGAACTTCGGGCCCCCAGCCTCGATATTTGCAACATCCATCCCAGACCTAAGAGCCAGCCATCTTGGCTCTATTTGGCCTTGCAAGCTCACTGGCCCCGTTTCAGAATTCAGCAATAATCAGGCCCGGAATGCGCCCGGGGTGCGGATAGACTCCCGTCCAACCCCGCCACTTGCCTCTCGCAGGGCTCTTTTAGCTTGAGCCCACCAACAATTCCATGTCAGCGCCCCTCCCCTGTCCCATGCACTCATTGAGAGGTGCCTGGTGAGCGATTCACAGCCCAACAACGGTGGCACTGCCCACGGCTATGGCCAACCAATCCGTGGCGCCGGCCCTGTAGGCCTCCCCGACGACACGATTCACCTGGGCGAGTTGTTCCAGATTCTGCTGCGCCACAATCGGCTGATTGCCCTGGTGACGATTCTGGTCACCGCCTTCACGGTGTTTTGGGTCAGCACCCGTACGCCCAAGTACAAGGCCAGCGCGACCTTGTTGTTGGAGCAAGACGAGTCCACCGGCGGCGTCTTGAGCGAGCTTGCCAGTTTGACTTCGGACCCGGCAGCAGAAGCCGAGATCGCGCTGATTCGTTCTCGATCCCTGGCCGAGGTCACCGCTGCACCGGCGGCTGAGTGGCTGACGGATGTGGAGTTATTTGATGCCACGGCCGCGGATTACGATCCGGTTGCCAAGGGGGATTCGACCAGCATGGAGGGCATGGGCCTTGAGACGATTGTCGATGCCCATGACCGTCGGCCCTCGGTTGGAATTTGGAGGCGATTGACCGGCGATCGCGCACTCGATCATCGCTTGCGCGCTTGGATGCAACCGGTCCCGGGGCACGAACATGATCTGGATTTAGTCAGGGAGCTTGATGTGTATTTTGTGGATGAGACCACCGTGCGCATTGCTCCCCATGGGGGCTATCTCCTGAGCTCTGACCTTGCGGATGGCATCTCTGACCTTGGTATTGAAGCCGTTTACGGCCCGGATCTGGAACTCCAGGTGTTTGACTCACGCATTCGCCTTCAGGCCAGTGGTGCCTTTGTGGGCCAAACCTATCGCGTGCAACTACGCAGTCCGGAAGAGTCCATTCTGCGCCTGATGGAGGCCACTGGAGCATCCGAGTCCGGCCGCAAGACCAACGTGGTCAAGGTGACGATCGAGGACTCTTGTCCGTATCGCGCCGCAGAGACCGCGAATGCTCTGGCTAAAAACTACATTCGCCGCAGCGTGCAAATCGGTCGCCTCAAGGCCGAGCGCACCCTGGGCTTCATTCTGCGCCAACTGGACCTGCAGCTTGAATCCCTCAAAGCCGCCGAAACCGTCGTTGCGGACCTCCAAAGCCAAAATCCCGAGACCATTTCCCTGACAGATTCTGCCAAGGCGGTGATCGACCAGTTGGCCGCTCTGGAGCTGCAGCGCACCCAGCTCGACCTCTCCCGCACGGTCTTGACCCAGGCCCTTGGGCACCTGAATGCGGGTGACTACGAAGCCCTCGCGCGTCTCGGAAAGGAGACCCCGAACTTGCTCGCGTTGGGTTACATCCAAGAGCTCGGAGCCCTCGAAGCCGAGTCTCTGCGCCTGGAACGCACCGATGTCCTAGGCTACAAGCAGCTCTTGCAGGCGGAGCACCTGCGCCTGCGAGCCCTGATCGAGGAAACCACCCTTCTGATCCAATCCCAAGAGCTGGCCCTGGCCGCCATCGCCGCTGGAGACCAATCCGCCGTGGCCCGATTTGCTTCCGCCCCGAAAGGGTTGACTCCCGAACGGGAGTCCGAGTTCGCGGCTTACCTGGACGCCTTAGCGGACCTCGACGCCCAACTGGCCAGCGCCCGCGCCGAATTCCTACCCGGCAACCCAACCCTCGAAAAGCTCACCCAAAACCGCGTCGACCTGATCGACACCATCACCGCCCAAGTCACCGGTTCCCTGGCCGGATCCAAAGCCACCCTGACTGGCTACGAAGCCCTCTTTGCTGACTACACCGCCAGCATCGCCCAATGGCCCGCCGCAGAGCGAGGTACCATTGACGGCGCCGTCGGCACCCTGCGCAATCGCGTGCGCGCCACGCTGACCTCTCAAGTTGCCGGCCTCACCGATCAAATCGTCGCCGTCACGCTCAAGATCGCCGAGCAAGACGAGCGCCTCGGTGAACTTCCCCAATCCCAACTGGCCCTGGCCCAAGCCACCCGCGCCCTCGAAACCCACTCCGAAATCGTCGCATTCCTGCTCAAATCCGAACAGGAAGCCCAAATCACCGCCGCCGCCACCTCCGCCGCCGCGGTCCTGATCGACCCCGCCGTCCCGCCCCGCTCGCGCTCCTTCCCCCGGGCCACCGTCTTCATCGCCCTAGGCCTGATCCTAGGCCTACTTCTAGGCTCCGCCCTAGCCTTCATCAGCCACGCCCTGCGCGCCGCCCTGCACACGGAAGCCGAAGTCGAGCAAGCCACCGGCCTACCCGTCATCGGCTCCATCCCCGATTTCGAACGGGGCCGTACCCGGATCAAAGGCGTCAAGAAGGGCGAGCGCATCCTCCCCATGCGTCACGATCCCCATGGACCCCAGGCCGAGGCCTATCGCTCCATCCGTGCCGCCCTGCGCCAGGCCCTGGACGGTGAGCGCGCCCTCAAGACCCTCGCCTGCACCTCGTGCCTCATGGGCGAAGGCAAGACCGTGACCAACGCCGACTTGGCCATCGTCTTTGCCAAGGCCGGCCGCAAAGTCCTGCTGGTGGACTGCGACCTGCGCAAACCCCAGATCCACAACCTCTTCCAAATCGACCGCGGCCCCGGCTTCGCCGAAGTCCTCGAATCCACCGCATCCTGGCGCGACTGCACCCGAGAGTCCGGCATCGAAAACCTCACCATCCTCCCTGCCGGGCAAACCACCACAAGCCCCGGAGAACTCCTGGCCAGCGACCGGGCATTGGCGACTATTGATGAACTGAAGGAGGCCTACGACCTCGTTGTCTTCGACCTGCCTCCAGCCGTCGTCGTTGCGGATGTCGCGAACTTCGCCAGTAACCTAGATGCCCTGCTCCTCATCTATCGCTCGGGTGTTGTTCCGGGGCGGGTGCTAACCAGTGCCGTGACCAAGCTGCGCCAGTCGGATGTGAATTTGTTGGGGGTGATTATTAACGCGGTGTTCGTGAGCCGGGCCACGCGGGGATATGGATATGGATATGGATATGGGGAAGCTCCCCCCACCGAGCCTGGCTCGGGCAAAGCAGGTGCTTTAGGATGATGACCTTGATAGGATCCATAGGAGGCTCGCTTGTTCGTCGAATCGTTCGTATCAATCGTTCCTTATGCAAGTTTATTGGGAAGCGAGCGTCGCGTTACGGGTCATCGGGTAGTTATCACGACGAACTCATAAGCCGCATAGAAACGGGGCTTCTGTCCGGAGCGCGTTCGGTGCTAGAGGTCGGAGGGATCGACAGGCCGCTCCTGACCAAGTCCGGAGACTTTCGCTATACAGGGTTGGATCTCGAGTCGGTCGAGCGTTGCGCTCAGGTTTACGACACATTTTCGGTCGGATCCATTGTCAGAGCCCGTCGACATGGTGATCTCGATGACACTTCTCGAGCATGTCCCCGATAATGGAGCTGCAATGCGCAGTATCTTTGGTGGATTGACCCCGGGCGGATCCATGCACCATTACATCCCATCTGCCAATCATCCCTACTCCTTATGCCTGCGTCTAGTGGGGCCCCGGCTGCAGAGCTTCCTAATTCATTGGTTGCGGCCGGGAGCAGAGGAGGTCACCGGCTATCCAGCATACTTTGATCATTGTACTCCACACAAGATGGAGCGCCTATGCGAGAGGAGCGGCTTTGATCGCATCAATATCACCCCCTTCTACGGGGCCAGTGACTACTTCGCCTTCTTTGTACCTGCGTGGGCCCTGGTGGCTTTGTTTGATCGGCTGTGTGGGTTCCTGCGATTGAGGTGGTTCTGCTCCGGATTTGTCCTGAGTGCATACCGACCTTACGGGGACCGAGGCTTAGAAGTCGGTGTTAATTCGTTTTCGGGCGGAGGCTTGCCTTCCGCTAGTACCACTTGTAAGTATTGAACGACTCTCCAATGCGAACTCGTTCTCATCATGCCCCTCTCGGATCTGGTACCGAGGGTTTAGGTACGGCTGGTGCTGGTATCCGCCCCGAGGGGGCAATTAGGATCGTCCTAAATGCCCTAAGGGTCCTCCCCGGGGGGGTCACCGTTTATCGCAACGAAATAGCTCGCGGTTTGCATACGGATCGCAGAGTCATTCTGCTTGTCGCATGTCGCCTTGAAGACGCCCCGGAATTCAATGCTCTGGGAATCTCCACGCACGCGGTCCGCATGCCAGCCGCACCCTATGACATGTTGGTCGAGGCTTGGCATCTCAGGAAAATCTGCCTATCTTTCGATGCGGAAATTCTTCATACGCCAGCCGCCTTCTTTCTAGGCGGATTGCGCTGGCCTTGCAAGATTGTCACGACCATCCATGACCTCGGATTTAAATTTCTCGCCTTCAACTGGGCTGTGGCTCTGTACCGCTATTACGCCCACTCATCAGCCGTGAGGCACTCAGCAGCACTCATCGCAATCAGTAAGACAACTCAGTCTCACCTCGTAACGGCATTCCCTGAGGCGGCTAAGAAGTGCATCGTCATTCAAAACGGGTTTAGAGGGCCACCAGACCTCCCTAGCATCGGGGCTCGGAACGCAACTGAAGAGCCCTTCCTGGTTACATTTGGACACTGGCCCCACAAGAACTGCGAGGGGGCGGTCCGCACGTTGGCTGAACTTCTCCCTTGGGTCCCAGGATTGTCTTTGCGCATTGTCGGGTCGATCCAGCCTTCAGTATCAAAATCCGTAAAAATGGAGATAGAGAGGCTCGGACTATCAGGGCGGGTTGAATTCCTTGGACGCGTCACGAATGGAGAGTTGTGGAAACTCTATGAGCACGCTCTAGCCCTCGTTTTCTTGTCTCGACACGAGGGGTGCGGCCTTCCCGTGCTTGAGGCTATGGCCAATGGCTGTCCTTTCGTGGTCTCAGATTGCGGAGCCCTGCCAGAAACTGCCGCAGGGCACGGGACAGTGGTGTCTCTGGCTGACACCGAAGCGGCAGCTAGAGCCATCCGTCGCGACATCGCGAACCCAGACCACTCTGAGAGATGCCGCATCCTGGCCCAGCAGCACGCCGCCAGCTTTCCATGGAGCCGCTGCGTGAACGAGACCGTTCAGGCCTATGAACACACGCGTGGCCAACGCATGCCCGCAAGCCCCCCCCTGCCCGACTGGATCAGACTTGAGTGGAATTGGCCCGATACGGTCACTGAAATGCTGAAGTCTGTAGCGATTGCGTGCAACAGATCCGATACGATAAGCGCACTGCTAACAGGGAGCACTGCAAGGGGAGAACTCGCGATTGAAGAATGTGATGGGCAAGTTCGCCTCCGTAGCGATGTGGAGTTTTATGTAATCTCAACGAACCCGGTTCAAAGCCGCCAGCGAATAGAGCCGCGCATTGATGCGTTAGTATTGCAATACTCGAAAGTTTGGCCTGGATTCCACATTGACATTTCCTTTCTCAGACCAAATGATCTGGAAACACTCCAACCGTGGATTCGGCACTTCGAGCTGAAAGCCAACAGCCAACTCCTCTGCGGTGTCGACCTCCGCCCGTCCCTGCCAACGGTGGGAGTACACAACCTTGACTGGTCTGAACTTAATGAGGTTGCACTGTGGAGGATGCTCAGTATGGTGTTGCAATTGCCGGTAACTTGGCTATCAAGCGCGGCTGGAGACGGCGTCGGTATGGGCTTAGAAGACCGACACAAACTCGCCAGGAACATCTTGGATGTCACAACCTGGAGTCTCCCGGGTGTTGGTACACTCGAATCGACATTTGCCGCGCGCGTCGCTGCTTGGCCAACCCATGGCAACCCGATAGGACTTGAGAATCTGGCGCTTCCAACGAAAGAGATCTTGATCGCATGCCTTCGAGCTCGCTCCGACAGCAGCTTTCTGCCAAGCGCTGATGTTCTGTTTGATACAGCAGCTGATGCATGGCGTTCGATTGCGTCTACCATTTTTGGGCAGCTTCACTCAGATCATCGGGGTAGCGGGCTGGGCATGCGACGTCTGGATGTCCTGCGTCGAGGACGATTGGCCTGGCGCCTCCTTCCCCTGGGCTTTGCCTCCGTAAAGGCCGGGGCTCTCAAGGGCCCATTCACTCCCGCAGCCCTTGGGGCGCTCGAATTGATCAAGGCAGCCCAAGAGCACCGCTCT
>CALEMP010000194.1 GCA_937910685.1 uncultured bacterium | reverse complement strand
GGGTGCGGCCCTCGACCGCTTGCTGCTCATCGTGCGTGAGGAAGACTATGGGCCCATCGTCGCCTTGCACGAGGCCTCGGGTCAGGAGATGAGTCCCGAGAGCGATGGCTCGAAGGTCTTTGCTTTCACCTTGGTTACTTGGCTCCGTGGGGATCCAGGCATTGAGGCGGTCAACTCGATCCGTGATGCAATCGGGCGTAACCCTGACAAGTTTGGCTTGCAGGGCGGCGTGGCCGGGGATCCTGGCTACTACCGCTACGAGGTAGGTGGCATGGACACCCGTGAGTTCTGGTCACCCTTCATTCCCGGCACGGGCATGATCGCCACGGTTGTGGACGGGGAAGGTCGATGCATCATCACCAACCATGAGCGCATGCTGGATCAAGTGATCAAGTGCATGACGCGTCAGCGACCTTCCTTGAGTGATGACCCGGTATTCCAGGCGCTCTTGAACTCGTCGAGCCCTGCATCGAACTTGTTGGTTTGGGTCAATCCCCGCGCTGCCACCGAGACCCTGCGCGCATTGGGTAGTATGCAGGTGGACTTGGACCTGCGTAGCCGCGTGGACTGGGCCAGAGAGCGCCGACGTCAGGAACTCCGGGTGCTCCCCGACATGTTCCCTGGCAAACAACGCAACCAAATCAGCGCAGAGGAACGTCTCAGTCTTGATGACGCCATCGACGTGGAACTCCAAGATTGGTTCAAGGACCACGCAAGGGAGGAGAAGCCCATCCTAATGGCAGCCCTTGAACGCAAGCTGAATTACATGCGTACCATCAAGGCACTGCTCGCGAGTCTGCGCCTTGACCCTAAAAAATTCAGCCTGACCCTGAGAGCTCTGATGCCTCTGGATGAGTGAACCTGGTGGTGCTGCCCTGCCGGACTTGGCGGCGTGAGAGCGAGCGAGAAGATGGTGCCCGGAACTGGAATCGAACCAGCACGGGAATTACCCCACAAGATCCTTAGTCTTGCGCGTCTACCAGTTCCGCCACCCGGGCACCGAAGTTGTCCCTGCGCTCGGGCCGACGCCTTGGTAGAGGGGTCCATAGGGGACTCCGGAGGCTGCGTCGGGTGGGAGGTTCCGGGGAGGAAAATCCCGCGCGGGGGCGGAAGGTTAGCCGCCGGGAGGGGGGACCGCAAGGGTGGGGAGGGCTTGCAGGGTAGAATCCCGGGCGGAAACGAGCTGACAGGGCCCTCTTGGCCTTTGAAACCCGATATCAGACACCTTCCGAGCACATCCTATGGCACCTCCTCCCATCCGCGCGGTCATTGGCCAAGCAGGCGGCCCCACGGCCGTCATCAATCAGAGTTTGGTGGGGGTCGTGCAGGGTTGCCTCCAGGCCCAGGGGATTGACCAGGTGTTTGGGGCGCTGCATGGGGTGCAGGGAATTCTGGCTGGGGACCTGATCGATCTGACCGACGAAGAGCCGGCGACCCTAGAACGCGTGGCGGTGACTCCGGGGGCAGCCCTGCGCTCGGTGCGCATGAAGCCAACGCCCGAGCAAGTGGTGCAGGTGGTCAAGGCCCTCGAATCCCATGGGATTCGCTACTTTTTTTACATCGGCGGGAACGACACGGCTGAGACGGCGCTCCTGTTGCTGGAAGCGGCTCGCGAGCGAGGTCAAGAGTTGCAGGTCATGCATGTGCCGAAAACCGTGGACAATGATCTAGCGGTGACCGATCACAGTCCCGGATTTGGTTCCGCCGCGCGCTTTGTGGCACTCGCGCATATGGGGGACGAACAGGACAACCTTAGTTTGCTTGGGGTCAAGGTCAACGTGGTCATGGGCCGTCACGCGGGGTGGTTGACTGCTTCTGCTGGGCTTGCCCGGGGGCGCGGAGATTCCGGTCCCCATTTGATCTATCTGCCCGAGCAGGACTTTGTGATGGATGAATTCCTGTCGTCTGTGAGTGATCGCATGGATCGCCACGGGCGCTGCGTTGTTGCGGTTTCCGAGGGGATTCACGATGCGGACGGGGTTTTGATTTCCCAGGGAACTGAGCGCGACAGTCATGGCAATGTGCAGTTGTCTGGCGGTGGGGTGGGTGAACTCTTGGTTGCCCAACTGCGCGGAGCGCTTGGATCTGGAATCCGTGCGCGAGCCGATACCTTTGGGTATTTGCAGCGATCTTTCCCAGGATCCGTCAGCGAGGTAGATGCGCACGAAGCCCGGCAAGTGGGCCTGGCGGCGGTTGAGTTTGCCGTGGGGGATGGCGGACCCAGCGGGTCCGTGGTGATTCGACGTGAAAAGGGTCGCGAGTACAAGGTGCGCTATGACTTGGCGCCGCTAGAGGACCTAGCTAAAAAAACCCAGGTCATGCCCAAGCGTTTTTTGAACGGGCCCCATGATGTGAGTCCCAAATTCTTGGAGTGGCTGCGTCCCTTGGTGGGCGATCTCCCCAGGACCGGATCCTTGGGGCACTATCCGATCCCGCCTGCGTAGGCTTGGACCTTGGGATTTGGGCGCACCCTGAGGGGCCGCCTCTGGGCAGCTCCATTCGGTGTGCCCGGGCTCCTCTGGTGCTCCGATCCCTCACTTTTCGTCACCCAGGGAGGGCCAACGAGAAGGGTGAGAACCAAGATGACCCCGAAATACGGCCTCGTCTGAAGATTCCCAAGGCGGCACTCTGTCGCAGGTGCGGGCTTATGGGGAGGGAATGGAAATGGTGGTTGGTCCGGCAACCACCCGGGTCGGGCGTTATTGTGCTGGGCCTTGAAAGGCTTGCCTTGAGCAAGAGTGGAGACCTAGGGATGGCGTGTGGTTTTCAGGCTTGAACCCCTGGTCGCGAAAAGCAGCGCTCCCGATCTTCCCTGGCCAATCCCTCATCCGTGCCAAAACCCGCACCACCATCAGCCATGACCGACCCCGACCCCCAATCCACCCCCGATCCGGAACGTCCGGACCAGCCCACCGAGCGCACGATTGAGATCGCGGATGCAAGCGATGGGGAGGGTGCGAAGGAGGCCGGCTACGGCAACCTTTGGATTCCCCTGCTGGTCGTGCCCGCAGGCATCGTCTTTGCCATCGTCGGGATTTTTGCCCTCTTTGGCAGTCTTTCCGGTTCGGAAGGCGATCTCTCCGACAATTTGGCCCTGGTGGTCAGCGGGGGCAAGAACGAGCGCCAGCAGGCCCTTTTCAACCTGGCCCGCCAAGCCGCAGAGAATCAGGCGGCGGTCCAAACGGGGGAGGACGCTCCCTGGAGCGTTGATCCTGGATTCAACGGCGAGGTCAGGGCGGCGATGGAAGGTCTCGGGCCCGACGAGTACGAGTTTCGCCTCGTGCTGGCGATCTTGCTCTGCTCCCTTGAGGATGGGCAAGGTGTCGAGACCCTGGTGGAACTGGCTCGGCTCACGGACGAACAGGACGAAAGTGGCGCCATTCGGCTGGGGGCTTTGCAGAACTTGGGGCTACTTGCTGAGAACCAGCGCGCGGTGCCTGGGGATGTGGAGGCCATTGCCATTGCCCTCGTGACCCACTCCGATTCCGGCCTGCGCATGGGCGCTGCGGGCGTATTGGCGGTTCTGGGGGGCGATAAGGCGCGGCAAGCCCTGGGGGGAGCCTTGGAGGACGCGGACTTGCAGGTGCGCGCCACAGCGGCCCTCTCACTCAGTCGGCTGACCCCTCCTGATCCCACGGCGGTGCCCATGCTCAAGGACATGACCGGCATGGAACTCTGGGAGAGCGCCCGTCAAAACACTCCGGGCCAGTTCCGCCGGTCTTCGGACATCCAGCGCTATCGGGTTTGGGCCGCCGAGGCCATTGGTCGCTATGGACCGGCCTATGAGGCGTTCATGGTCGAGCTCAAGGAATCCGACGACCTCCAGGTACGCGGGGCTGCTCTGCGCTACGAAAGTAAGAAGTTGTAAATTGAGCGCCCCGGGGGGTGCGGTGCTGGGCACGCGGGGAATCCCAGCGCCAGGGCCTCCCAGTGGCGAAGAGCCCAGGGGCCTCTCAGGGAATGTGATTCCCAAGGAATGAATGCCCTATCCAAAGGGCTGCTGCGACCAATTGCCGCACCGGGGCCCAAGGCCTTGCCCAAGACACCCCGAAAGGGCTTGCCAAGATAGCCTTCGCTCGCCATTCTCTTGCGGCGATTGTCTTGTCGGTGTTGGCCCTCCAGACCCTAGGATCTTCGCTCAGGATCACGTCCAGGACCGTCATTGGCCCGGGACCGATCCACCGACCTTGACCACCTAAAACCCGTTCCCAGCGATCCCCGTGGCGGACTCACCCACTCCCCAAAAAGAGACCCAGGTCTCTCCTTCTGTCCCCTCCCTCGTACGCGCTCCCCTGCGCGGTGAGGTCAAGCGGCGCGGCGTTCTGCTCGCGGGCTGGGCAATCTTCACCGCTGGCATGGCTGGCATGGTTGGAGTCATGGGGCGTTTCATGTTCCCCAACGTGCTCTATGAGCCGCCCCAGGAATTCAAAGCGGGCTTGCCTCTGGAGTACGCCGTGGACGCGGTGGACATGCGCTACAAGGCCTCCCACGGGGTCTGGATCGTGCGCGAGGCCTCGGGTTTTTATGTGCTCTCGACAGTTTGCACCCACCTTGGTTGCACGCCGAACTGGTTGACCGCTGATGAGAAGTTCAAGTGCCCGTGCCATGGGTCAGGCTTCATCAAGAGCGGCATCAACGTAGAGGGTCCCGCCCCGCGGCCCCTTGAACGCTACAAAGTCACCTTCGCGGAAGACGGTCAATTGCTGATCGACAAGAACGTGAAGTTCCAGTCGGAAAAAGGCCAGTGGACCTGGCCCGGCGCCTTTCTGGATTTCGTCGGCTAAGGCCGACGCCCTTCCTCTTTTTTCTCCCTCAGCCCCACACAAGACAAACCTGGTATGGACAAGCTCCTGGCCTACATTGCCCGGACCCAGATCTGGAAGTCGATCATCCGACATGGTTACCCGGACACACCGCGTAACCGCACCCTAGCGGTCCTGTCGAATGTCGTTCTGCACTTGCACCCCGTAAAGGTGCGCCGCAGTGGAATCAAGCTCTCCTACACCTGGTGTATGGGCGGGCTGACCTTCTTCCTGTTCTTGATCGAAACGATCACGGGTCTCTTGCTGATGTTCTATTACAGACCAACCGCTGAGTTGGCCTATCAGGACATCTTCGCTCTGCGCGAGCACGTGCCGATTGGAGTCATGCGCGAAGTGCACCGTTGGGCCGCTCACTTGATGGTGATCTCGGTTTGGCTGCACATGTATCGCGTGTTCCTGACCGGTTCCTACAAGCCGCCCCGCGAGTTCAACTGGAACGTGGGTGTGATCCTGCTGGTTCTGACCCTGCTGCTGTCCTTCACCGGGTATCTCCTACCTTGGGACCAGCTGGCGATTTGGGCCATCACCGTGGGCACGAATATGGCCCGCGCGACACCTTTCATCGGGCACGAGGGTCCCGGAGCTTCGCTCTTGCAGTTCGGAGGATTGCAATTTGTGCACGCTGGTGATGACGTGCGCTTCGGCCTTTTGGCTGGACGCTTCGTCGGCGAGGGCGCGCTGTTGCGTTTCTATGTATTGCACTGTCTGGGCTTCCCGCTGATTGCGGCGGTGTTGATGGCGGTTCACTTCTGGCGCGTTCGAAAGGACGGCGGTATTTCCGGTCCCCTGTGACCTGCTAACAAGACTCGCAAACTAGCGAAGCAAGCAAGCAATCAATATGCCCCAGTTCATCAAGGACCTGATCGACGCAATCTCCGCGCCAATTCCCTATACGGTGTTGGCCACTGCCCTCTTGGCAGGGGTCCTCATCTTCCGCAAGTGGGTCACGAAACCCACGGTCTTCATTGCCTTCTCGGCCCTGGGGATCTTGGGGTTCATCGGTGCTTTTCCGGACCCGAACTTCAAGCAGATCATCACCAAGCCGGACAACATCCCGATCATCATTTTGATTGCGACCGTCGTGTTCTTCACCTGGTTGGCCTTACGCCGGGCGGTGATCAACGACGAGCGAATCAAGAATGGGCAGCCGACCCTTGAAGGCGAGATGGCCAAGAAGAAGGTCTTCACCTGGCCGGACCTGGTCTACTCCGAACTGATCTGCATGTTGCTGTTCATGGCAGCGTTGATGGTTTGGTCCCTCTTGATCCAAGCGCCCATCGAAGAGCCCGCTTCCATGGCGCGTACGCCCAACCCGTCGAAAGCACCCTGGTACTTCCTGGGCCTGCAGGAGCTGCTGGTCTACTTTGATCCCTGGATCG
>CALEMP010000193.1 GCA_937910685.1 uncultured bacterium | reverse complement strand
AGAAGGGGTTCGTCCAAGTGGAAATCCAAAGGGCTCGGCTGGTTGTCGCCGTCGATCCATACGGTTCCAGAAATCCCAAGGTCACGGTCTAGCCAGGAGTTGAGCAGGGCACCCCCGTAGACTTCGATGCCCAACTGCCGGTAGCCCACGCGCCCGCTGTCGGGCTTTGGCTTGAGCCGCAAGTTGGGGCTGTCCGTGTGGGCGCCCAGCAGCCGAAAGCCCCGGGTCTTGTCCATGTTTGCTGGTTCAAAGCCGGCGTGCAGTGAGCCCGCCCGACGCACAAACCAGCCCCCCTCAATGTTGTCCCAGGAATCTCGATCGTGGATCTCATGAAAGCCTGCCTCGGTCAGTCGGCGCGCGACTTCTTTGCAGGCGAGGCGGGGACTGGGGGAAGCGTCAATCAGGGCGGCCAGATCTTCGGTCTGGCTTAGGTCGGGTTTCAGCATGGTGTCGGTTGGTGTTGGGCTTCTTGAGTGTGAATCAGTCCACGTGCTGGACGCGGGTCACGCCGAGCATTGCTTCAAGGGTCTGCATCCGGCGGCCAAGGAAGGGGACGTGTTCAATTCGTGCCACCACCTGACCTTCCCGGCGGACCACCAATGAACCACCCCCGAACAGCAAAAGCAACTCCAGCATGTCGGGGACCTCGCGGGTCACCGTGCTGCCGGCTCTTGGAATGCTCTGTTCCCTGCCAAAGGGCTGCACGTAATGGGTGAACTCGTTGGGCTCAAAACGCCAGTAATTCAGTCGTGGGCGCATCATGCCCACTACGAATAGGAACGAGATGGATGCGAGCAGCAAGAACAGTGTGTCGCTGCTATAGGTCGGTTCGAGCTCTGCCAGCCAAACCGTGAAACTGCCGAGAAGGGCCCATTCCTTGTCCCTAGCGACCCAAAAGCCCACGCACCCCAGGGTGACGAGCAGAAGGCTGATGATGAATTTCTTTTGGTCCAGATCGACCACGGTGACGAGCAGGTTGAAGCTCAAGGTTCCGGTGACCAGCCAGCCCACCGTGGTGTCTGCAGTCCAACCAAGGGACTGGAGCAGGCCGCCCACCAGCAGCATCACCATGGTGGGCCAAAAGTAAATGATGGGGGGAAAGGATGCCACGGTGAGCGCTTCCCGGGGCCCCTTGTACTTGCTGGGCCAGTAGACCTCCCAGATGGAATCCTTCTTGGGGCTGGGCAACTTGGGGTTTGGGGCTTGAGGGGTGGTTTGGGGGCTGCTCATGGGTTTCTGGGGTGGGGCTCCTCATCTTCGTGTGGGGCGACCTTCTATTCGTAGCTACCTAGGTGGCGATGGAAGAAGTTGTGTTCCAATTTGCCCGCTCGCATCAGGGCGCCGTCCATCAAGTAGTCAGGCAGGCGGATGTCCCCATCGAAGCGAGGCACGGCTTGCATTGTGAGTTCCAGCACATCGCCGCAGAGCACCTCGAAGGGCCTGACGGGGAACCAGGACTGGCGCCAGTGAGTTGCGGGAGCTTCCGGGGCGCAGGTCAAGATGTTCTCTGGCGAGAGGTCCACTTCAAAATAGCCCCCAATCCCTTGCACTTGCCCTGTACATTCGATGGGCAGATTGATTTTCTCATCAAAGAAAAAGTCTTCGGCGCTGCAGACTTCCAAGTCCAGGTCCACCAGGCTCACATGGGGCCCGAGAGCCCCGCTAGGCAGGATTGTGGGGGCTGTGGTGGTGAGTTCGCCGTATTCGTACTCTGCCAGGGGGCTGAAATCGAAGCCGTAGATTGGTTCATCCCAGGAACCGGGTCCATGGACCTGGTGCAGGCCTTCGTCTTGGATAGGGAATAGTTTGAGGCGGAAACGGTCCGGAACCATGCGGCCGTCCTCGGTCAGGAAACGGTCTCGCACGTCCAGAACCGATTCGAACATTCGCTCGGCGAGACCAAAATAACCCATCCACTCGGAGACGATGAGTTCGACCTTGTGGTCGAGTTGGAAATCCTCCGCGCGGCAGTGGTGGACCTGGATGATGTCCTCAAACCCGTTGGCTTTGGCCAGGGCTTCGATGATCGGGGCCATATTGGAGGCCTCGATTGCATGGACCTTTTTGGCCCCCGCGCGGGCTGCAAAGAGGGAGAGGATTCCCGACCCGGCGCCCACATCGATGACCTCCATTCCCGGGCGAATCAGCTCTTTGAGAGCGTGCTCGTAGGCCTCGGTACGGACTGTGTCCTGAATCATCAGGCGATGAACGCCCGGGTCTGTGTAACTCTGAAAATATTCGTCGGCCTTGGGCATAGGACACAGAATGCCCGAGAACATGCCCCCTGCAAGGGGCAATGGTTGGAATTGGTCGCTCTTTCATGAATCCCTGGCCGGGTGTCTCTGGAATCCGGGGACCACAAGCTGTGCAATGGAGGGGTGCAAGAGAATCGTGGTCAAGAGAACGCAGTCGAGGGGCGGGGTGCTGGGCAAGAGGCCCTGCGCCCGGACGCGCTGTTGACCCTGGCCGAAGCTGCCCTCGCGGCGGGGGTGGAGGTTCCTCGGCTTCAGCTGGCGGTGGACGAGGGGAGGTTGCTCCATGAAACCGGGGGTCGACAGATCTCGGGGAACCCGGGCGTGGTTCATGTGCGCTGGGTCGACGTGCAGTCCCTGGTGGCTCCCGCGGAGGATCTTGGAGTGCCATCTGGTCCCGCGCCTGTGGAGGAAGTTCTGTTGGCCCAGGTGCAGCGGGATTCCAAAATCGGTGAGGTGGACAGTTTGGAGCCTGGGGCGCCCTGGGAGCACCTCTATCGGGATTTGGCCTTGCGCTTGGATCAAAGTGAGCGCGAACGGCGTGCACAATCAGCGGCCTTGCTCGTCACCCAGCGACATCTATTGGAGTTAGGGCCAGGGGCCAATGATTCACCCAACCGGACCCCTGCCTTGATCGG
>CALEMP010000192.1 GCA_937910685.1 uncultured bacterium | reverse complement strand
TTGAGTCCAATGTCATCTCGGTGGTGAAAGACTTCCCCAAGCAGTTCGCAGAGGCAGACGAAAAGGAACGTGCCCGCAGCCAGGGCCATCAGCAAGTCCTGGCCCAGGGGTCCCAACACGCCGAGCAATGACTGACCCAGGAGGGCGCCGATGGGGGTGACCAGGGCAAACAAAACCGCGATCAGGGCCACCCGCCCCCGGGGAATTTCCCCCAGTAGGAAGACGGTGCTTAGGCTGAAAGACTCAAAGGCCTTGTGGGCTAGGATCGCTAGAAGGAACACGTGCCCCATGTGATCGTCATGTCCGGCAGCCACCGACCAGGCCATGCCGGCGGTGAGGGCGTGCACGGAGAGGCCCCAAAGGGCGGCCCAGCCCACCGCCCGGTGTCGGTGTAGGTCGTCGTGGTCGTGGGTACGCAAGACGAGGGCCTCGAGTAGGTACACCGCCAGCACCCCGAGTAGAACAAACATCCAGACCAGGTTGGCGTGGTCCTCATCGGCAGTGACTTTTGCGCCTTGATCATGATCATGGTCATGATCGTGATCATGGTCATGGGTATCAGCCGCGGCGTTGAGATCCTCTGCGGGACCGTTTTCCCCAGGGTTCCCAGCGGTTGATTCGGGCGTTACCGATTCTGCTACCGGCGCCCTGTGGCTGTGTCCGCTGGGCAGGGATGGCAAGAGATGCAGGAACACTGCCCCCAGGAAAATCCCGGTGGAAAGGGCGAGGGCGAGGTGCAGGCGTCGCCCATCCCAGCGCACAAGCAGGGGCAAAAACCCCCCTGCCAGGGCCGTGACAAACACGAAGAGTAGGTCCAGTTTTTCCATGACTTGGGTCGTTGGGTATTAGGTTCCTTGCCGCAGAACCACCGTGCGGATCGTCGTGACCAAGACCGAGATGTCAAACAGCACCGACTGGTTCTTCACATAGAACAGGTCGTATTGCAGTTTGGCTAGGGCGTCTTCCTCGGTGTTGCCGTAGGGATGGTTGATTTGGGCCCAGCCCGTTACCCCTGGTTTGACGATGTGACGCTGATCGTAGTAGGGGATTTTCTCCGTCAGGGAGCGAATGAAGTGTTCGCGCTCGGGACGCGGTCCCACCATGCTCATGCTTCCCGCCAACACGTTGAACAGCTGGGGCAACTCGTCCACCCGGGTTTTGCGCATGAAGCGACCGAGCTTGGTGATGCGTGGATCATTTCCAGCGGCCCAGACAGGGCCGGTTTCAGCTTCTGCATCCTCGCGCATGGAGCGGAACTTGATCAGGGTGAAGGGCCGGCCATGGATGCCGATGCGCTCTTGCTTGAAGAGAGCCGGGCCCGGGGAACTACGGCGCACGAGAAACACGCTGGCCAGCATCACGGGCCAGACGAACGCCAGTAAAAAGAGCGCAGCGGCGATGTCCATCACCCGTTTGGCGAGCGTCGCCCAACTTTGGCGCCGGAAGCCTTCGTTGTAAATCAGGTAGGAGGGGCGCATGGCGCTGACTGCGATGCGCCCGGTGATTTCTTCGAAGAGCTCCTCTTGTTCGCGCACATCGAATCCCGCCAAGCGACAATCCAGGAGCTCGTTTGTGGGCAGGGCTTGGCGCCGGTCCTCGATGGCTACCACCACCGCATCGGCCCCCAGTTCGCGCACAAGGGCACGCAGCCGACCCGCGGGGGGCTCCGGCTCGTCCCTGTCTGCGGATTGGCGCTCACGCAGGAGTTCAACATTCTCCAAGACCAAGTCTTCGGTGCTACGGGTCGCCTGATGGGTTGGGTCGCGCAGCCATTGGCTGGGCTGCGCGGAGTTCGAATCGGTGTTCTTGTTTTCCGGCACCATGCCCACGATTCGATAGCCCGCTTCCGGGTGACGTAAGACTTGTCGGGCAAGGGCGTGGGCGGGGCCTCCCGAACCAATGATCAGGAGCCGCAGTTGCAGGTTGGACCTGCGCAGGAGCGAGTGAAAGATGGCCCTGTAAATCCATGCGAGGGCCAGCCCGATGGTCAAGCTCGTGACCATCAGCATGACAGCCTGGGTTCCCGAGAGACCCGGGAACGTGTGCACCCGTTCCAGATCCCAGGCATGGGCGATCACCAGCAGCAAGAGGTTGGCGAAGATCGCAGCTCCGCCAGCCTCGATGAAGCGCGCCGCCCGGCGGAACGGGGAGGCGGACACCGAGAACTCATAGAGGCGAGCAAAAGCTAGGGTGATCTGGGTCAAGACGACCACACCGACCGAACTGGTGAGGGCGATTTCCAAGGCTTCCCGGGCGTAGAGCTCGCGGGCCACCAGGTCGCGCCAGATAGAAGTGAACTCGGCGCCGCGAATGCCCGATGCCAAATCCCAAAGGTGCATGCTCATCAGGGAACCCACCACAGCCAGCAGCACCAGGCTCTCGCCCAGGACCAGCAGCGTGGTCCGGATCGGGAGGTAGTGTTGGAGGAGGCGTAACATGGGGGGGCTTGGTTTGGCCCAGGGTTCTGGCCTGGGGGGACGGGCCTGGAGGATTCGGGCAGCGGGATTGTAGGCAGGTGAGCCCCATGGATTCGATGCTTCAGGTCCATGAACTTGGGCGAGAGGGGATCTATTTGCCCTCAACCCGGAAAACGAGCCGGGATCCGGCTCGTTTGACTTCGGGAAGAGACCCATTCCGCTGCCCCTCAAGCGACGGAATTCGCCCTGGCTAATCTCGATCGTCCCTGCGACCGAGCCCGTGATCGTCGTCTGGAGTCGGGCACCCCCCCGGGAGGGGACGGACCACGCAACGGTGCTTGAATCCCTCCCGATCGGCAAAGACCTCGGCCAGGAGCAGCTCTGCCGGGCGGCGCGAGCGCGAGCGGCGGCTGAGCCAGTGGGCCGCCCGGCGGAGGCGTTGGGTTTGGTCGGGCCCCAGTCGTCGGCCGGGGCCCTGGCCCGCACTAGGCACCAGTTGCGCGGGCAGGTTTTCCAGGTCCCGGGTACGGCCGGTCTTGACCTCGACCACGAACAGAACGCCTTGGGCCTCGGCCACCAGGTCGAGCTCCCCTTCGGGGGTGCGTACCCGACAGCCCAAAATATACGCGCCCCGGCGGCGCAGATGTCGGGCGGCGAAGGCTTCTCCCGCCTGACCCAAGAGGGGGTTTCCCCGGGAATCCAAGCGCGCAGCTAGGCCCAAGGTCACACCCGGGAATGCAGGAACAAGACGCTCCAGAAACCTCAAAAAGGGGTCCCAACCGGCCAGGCGGTTTAGCCCTTCTTGGCGATGTCCTTGTCTCCGTCCCCGTTGCTCTCGTCCTTGGGTCCGATCACTCCGCTGACCGCTGAACGGCTGAAGCGCATGCGCACCCCGTCCGCCACTTGCAGGGTGACCACGTCCCCGTCGGCCTTCACCACTTTTCCATAGATACCCGCATTGGTCATGACCTCGTCCCCTTTCTTGAGGGTGTCGAGCACCGCTTGCCGGCGTTTCTGTTCCTTGGCCTGGGGGCGAATCAGGATCAGATAAAACAGACCTCCGATCAGAACAAAGGGGAACCAGGCGGGCAGACCCGGTTCCTCCGCTGCTGCTTCGCCGGGATTGCCCATCGGAGCAAGAGTGCTGGCTTGGGTGTTGTTGGAGGAGGCGTCGCTCGCGTCTCCCTGGGGAGTCAACAGGAGGATGGGCAGGATGTTGGTCATGGGAATCATGGGAGAGGAGGGGCGGAGGGGCCGCAGGCACTGTTTCCTGGCTGGCTTGTTCCGTTGCGGCGCAACTGGGTTTCCTTGCAGCGCTGTTGGTCCGCATGTGGGAGGCCGCAAAGAGAAGAATAGGGCGCAGAAGGATAGGGGGCAAGGGGACCCGGTTGCGCAAGCGAGTGAGGAGACGGGGCAAGAAGCGAGGACCGCCAAGCCAGGGCCCTTCGCCGGGCCCGTCCATCCCATCTGGGCTTTTCCTCTTGGCCGGGGACCTTCCGGGCTGCCCATTGGGCCCTCGAAGGGGCACAATGGGGGGCAGAGTCTCCTCCTGTGGATTGGACTCACCCAGCAAATCCTGTCCTATGTTCAGCGCACCCCATTTACCCCCCGGTTCCCGCGTGGTGGCCGCCATGAGCGGCGGAGTCGATAGTTCTGTCGCGGCTTGGATGCTGCGAGAGTCGGGATTCGAAGTACTGGGGCTGTTCATGCGCAACGGGGTCAAGGTCGATCAGGCCGAGGCCCACAAGAAAAGCTGTTGCTCACTAACAGACGCACGGGATGCCCGCATGGTGTCAGCCTTTCTTGGGCTGCCCTTCCAAGCGGTGGATCTTTCGGGGGAATTTGGCGGCCTGATCGAGCACTTCATTAGCGAATACCAGCGGGGCCGGACCCCTAACCCGTGCGCGATCTGCAACCGGGATCTGAAGATGGGACGCTTGCTCGATTTCGCCGATGACTTGGGCGCGGTGGCGGTGGCCACGGGACATTACGCACGCCTCGAAGTGCTCGACGGCCGCGTGCACATTTCCCGTGGCGTGGACACCCATAAGGACCAGTCCTATCAACTGTTCAGCGTGCCCGAGGGGCAGCTGGCCCGCACCCTGTTTCCATTGGGGCACCTACAGAAACCCAAGGTGCGAGAAATGGCCAGTCAAGCAGGCCTGCGCACCTCGCATAAGGCAGACAGTCAAGAGGTTTGCTTTGTGCCCTCCAATGATTACCGGGAACTTTTGGCCGAGCGCGGTGTGGCCCTCCACCCTGGATCGATCGTCGACAGTCAAGGCAAGAAGGTGGGTACCCATGAGGGCACCGAACACTTCACCGTTGGTCAGCGTCGCGGCCTGCGGGTGGCATCGGGAAGGCCGCTCTATGTGCTGGAGTTGCTCCCCGAAGAGGGCCTCGTGATCATTGGCGATCGGGAGGAATGCAAGGCCACCTCCATGATCGTGGACGACCTCAATTGGATCGGGATTGATCCCGAAGCGGAATTCGAGGTCTTGGTCCAGCATCGCTATCACTGCACTCCGGCCCCGGCGATTGTCCACGTAGATGGGAACCGCGCCCGGGTGGAGTTTAAGCAGCCTGAAATGTCCGTCACCCCGGGGCAGGGCGCGGCCTTCTATTGGGGTGATCGTTTGCTCGGCGGCGGCTGGATTGAAAGCACAACCCGTTTGGGGATCCCTGATTCTCGACCCACCCCTGAATCCGCTTTAGGTGCAGGCAACCCGGAATCTTCCGGCAGCCAAGGATGAACCTTCTGGGGACCCACCGTCGGGCTCGCGTTTGGACCCTAATGGGGGTCCTAGCGGCCCTTTGTGGGCTTTTTCTGGCTTTTGGAACCGGTCCCACCCCAGCCACTCGGCGGGGACTCAAGGTGGTGCTGCTGGACGCATCTATGTCCGTGGCTAGGGGCTCCCTGCGCCATGGTCGTTTAGTGCTCAAGGACCTTTTGGATGAGGCCAACCGGGCCCAGGAACAAGGCTTGGAAATCGCCGTGCTCAAGTTCGCTCGGGATGTGGAATTACTGGTGCCGGTAAGCGAGCCCACTGCCCTGGCTCAGCGCCTGTTGCAACCAGGTCGCGTGCCCCTCGCTTTTGATTTTTCCCGGGGCCGCGATCAGGACACATCCCTTGCGCACGCCATGGAGTTAGCCCTGCAGCTCTTGCAGGAGGAGGGCCGCGCGAGGGGCGAGGTGGTGCTGCTTGGGGATGGCTTTGCCACGGGTGCGGACCCTCGTCCTGGTTTGACCCGTGTGTTGGCCGCGGGCCATCATTTTCGCCGTCGGCCTGTGGGTGGCGGTGCGCGGGTCAACCTTTCCCTCCTAGGAATGGAGGGCGCAACGCGGGTCCCAGAGGGTCGGCAATTGGAAGTGCGCCTGTTGCTGGCGGGGACAGGTTCATTGAAGTCAAGTGAGGCGCCCGCACAAGTGATTTTGGAGGTCCAAGATGCGGGGGGGACTTCGGTGCTGAATCTGGAAATTCCAAAAGATGGCTGGCAAGGGATTGCCGGGTCTGGCCCGTTGGGGTCTGGACAGCTGAAGCAAACTCTAGTGGCGACCGTCGGCCCTCTCGCCCCGGGGACCTTTCGGATTGAGGCCAGGTGTCAGACGCCGGGGGACTTGATCGTCGAAGACGATTCGGGAGTTTTGACTGGGATGGTGGGAGATGGGCAAGTGGCCCTGTTGGTGGCACCTCGGGGGGGCCGAATGTTTGATTCGGATTGGGTTCAGACCCTGTCGGATCAGGGCTTTGTTCCCCATGTCACCGGGGTCGCCGAGTTCGCACCCCAACTGGATTCCGCGGCCCTCTTGGTGACCCTGGATTTGGCCCCGAGGCAGTTGAGTTCGCCCTCCCTGGAGGCCTTTTTGCGGGCCGGTGGAGTTTGGCTCTTGATGGGCGAGGGGAGCGTGATGGCCGGGGTTCACAATCAGCCCACACAGTCGGGTTTAGAGCGCCACCTGCCCTTGATTCCGGCCCGGGACGAGGGCGGCCCCCGGGATGTGGTGCTGGTGGTGGATGGCTCGGGTTCCATGGTCGGCAGGCCTTGGCAGCAAGTTCAGAGGGCGGTGGTCCAACTCGGGCGCGGTCTGCTGGCCAGCGATGGATTGGTGATGCACGTGTTCACCACCCGTCTCCCGGAACCGATCTTGTCCGTGGTCCCCGGGAATGCGGAAGATCTGGCCCGGTCCCTCTCGGCCCTGCTTGATACGCACCTGCCCGGAGGTGCCACGGATGTGGCCTATGCCTTGGCCCAATTAGTCAAGTCCCGGCAGGCCGCCGAGCGCCGGTCCCTTTGCATCCTGATTACCGATGGGCATTCCAGTCAAGGGGGCCGTCCGAGCCCGAGTTTGAGGGATGACTTGACCGCTGTCCGAGGCGACCTCGCGGTGATTGCAGTGGAAGGTGGTGGCCGCAAGGCCGATCGGGTTGCCCTTGGGGCACTGTTGCGTCCAGGGGAAACGTTGCGCGTGGCCGAGGACTTGACGGGGCTAGATTCCTTGCTTGAGGAACTGGTGCAAGGGGAGCGAGAAATCGGGCCCTTCGAAAGCACCCGGTTGGCCGAAGAATTGGCGCCTCAGATGGATTTGAACCCAGGCACCCTTAGGATCCTGAATGGCTTTTTGGAACGTTGGAGTTCCCAGGCAGGCCCGGCCCTAAAAGGGGCCTGGCGCGCCCAGGCGAACCTGGGCGCCCAGGTCCTGTTGCGCGCGCCTTCCGGGGAACCTCTTTTGGCATCAAAGGATGTGGGCCAGGGGCAAGTGCTGGTGTTCGCCAGCACACCCTGGGCACCGGCTGCTTCGGGGTGGGAGCAGCATGGGTTGCTCGGAGACCTTCTTGGGGCCTTGGCGCGGGACTCGAATCACAATTCAGTGCAGTTGGTTCGGGGTAGAGATGGGCTGCTGCTGGTGGGGGAGTTGACCGACCTGGAGCGTCCTCTCCACGTCCGTTGGAGCCGGGCGGGGGTTGTGGATTCCCTGGGGCAGAAGGGGCCGGAAAAATTCTTGGATTCCTTGCCCTTGGCTCCCCATTTGGGGGATCCCGGGGGTCCCCTGGGGGTTCCCTGGCCCGGGACCCACGGGATCCATGGGAGGGCTCTTCTCTTGGCCCGGGTGCTCGATCGAAACCGGCAAGATGTGGCTCAAAAGTGGGTTGCAAGCCCCCTGCCCCCGGACCTTAGGCCTCCTCCCTGGCCTCGGCTGGGGTCTGCCGATGGGCACCGGGCGGGGCCCATGGGGTCCTCCCACCCCTGGGCCTGGGTGTTCTTGGCCCTAGCCCTCTTGTTTTGGACGCTGGGAGGCTGGGCCCAGCCGAGGGCCTAGGCAATGGCAGGGGGCCTCAAGAATGCGGAGCCACCCGGTCGAAACTCTCTTTTAGAGACCCCGATATCATGCGCAAAACCATCCAACCAATCGTCTTCTTGCTGCCCTTGACCCTTGGCCTTGGAGCCTGTGCTTCAAGTGTGACCTCCACCGGCATGCGCGCACCGTCTAGTTCCGCATCGCATGTTTCCGATTCCCCCTATCAGGGGGTTTGGCTGAAGCCCAGCGCAGATTTGTCCCGTCGTTTGCGGGACCAGGGGGCGCGCATGCCCTATCTGCACACGCCCCAGGAAAAATACGATTTGGTGAGGTGGCTTTCCGATCAAGGGGAAGTGGCCTATCCGCTCTTGTTGGAGACCGTTGCCACGGGAAATCCCGCAGCGGCACAGATCGCTCTCTCAGCTTTGGCATCGTCCGGTGATCCGCGACTTTTGCCCGTGCTCGATGAGATTCCATTCCCCGGCCCAGAAGCAGGGCTGTTGCGGTTGGAACGGGCCCGCTGCCACATGGTCCTGGGTGACTGGGATCATGCGCCGGTCCTGATCGAAGGCCTGGGTTCCAAGAGGCCCCTGGTGCGCGGCTTGTGCCTGAAGGCACTGCGCGATACCACCCGTATGCAGTTCGGTTTTGAACCCCAGGGGGACGAGCCTGATCGTGAGGCAGCGATTCAGCGTTGGCAAGCCTGGAGCGCAGCGCGTAGCCAGGACGCCTTTCAGCAAGGCTAGAGGGGGAAAACCCGTTTTTTCTTTCTTCTCGGGGCCGCTCAGGGGTCACCGGTCTATGGCTCGGCGCTAGGGATCCTTAGGATGGGCTCTAGTGCAAGAGCCCATCAGGACCCAAGAAGAGAGCACATGAACATCGAGCTAGAATTCTGTGACATTTGCAACGAGTCGGTTCCCGCGCCAGATTTGGCCGCAGGACGGGCCCATCGGCGCGGCGACCGTTTGATCTGCGCGAGCTGTGAGCGGTCCATGGGGCCCCATGATTCCGCTGCGGGACTGGGATCCGCCAGCCCAGGAGCCCTAGGGCTCGAGTCGAGCACGCCCTTGGACTCCGCCGACCTGGCGGGCGCAGGGGCTGGGTCCGGCGGTAAACAAACCCACTTG
>CALEMP010000191.1 GCA_937910685.1 uncultured bacterium | reverse complement strand
CAGGCGCGGGGGCGTCGGCCAAGAGCCGACGCCCCCGCGGCTTTTTTTGTGGGTTCCCCTATCCTAAAAGCGCCGGGTTGACAGAATCTAAAATCACGGTACGGTAATGATCCGCAACAACACCTGCGTTTGCGCGGGTTCATTTCACACCTAGCCTTTCCAAAAACCCCATGATCACCGCACCTAGATCCGTTCCTTCCGTCGTTTCGATTCCTGCACGCCGGGAAGCTCCCATTGCTCGCTCACTTCCCACCGCAAAATTGAGCGTTCAGCGAAAGGACCTTCACTTCGGCAAGCGAAAGAATGGGCTGGTCTGGCTAGAAATCGAGGTGCACAACCATGGGCAGATAGCCTCAGAGGCCCAGTACATGCATGTAGAGCATGCCCCCTTCGGGGCTTTTGTGGCTGGGACTCCGGTCATACGGATTCTGGTCCCCCCGATTCCTCCCAAGTCTTCGGTCCGGGTGGGTGCGGAATTTTTCGATGAGGATGGGAGTCTCCGAGCCAAGGCACGTGCTGATCAGGACCCTTCCACGTCCCCGTTGGGCGGCCTTCTTAGAGCACGGATTCTGGTCCCCCCGATTCCTCCCAAGTCTTCGGTCCGGGTGGGTGCGGATTTTTTCGATGAGGATGGGAGTCTCCGGCGCTGGGCACGTGCTGATCAGGAACCTTCCACGTCCCCGTTGCGCGGCCTTCTTAGAGCCATGACCAGGGCAGGAGCAGCAGCGCGGGCCCTTCTTGGAGCCCCGACCAAGAGGGAACCAGTCTGGGCGGGTAATTTCAACATTCACCTAGGTGGGCAAGCAGCGGAGAGGCACTGCGCAACGATCAAGCTCCAGCCAGGTGCGACCAATGAGGCATTGTTCTTTGTAGGAGACCGCCCAGATCAGTACACGTTCGACTTCCTGGGTGACGGGGTTGCTTGGAATCCAACCCTGGCATTCATCCCAGATGGCAGGGGAATCATTGAGCCCAAGAAGCTGACCCGCATAAACTGCCTATCCATCGTCTATCTGTCGATCACCCCACCCGCAAACGTGCGCAAGGGAACCCTCACGGTCAGTGTCACTCAACTCTCGTCAGGCAAGAAAGCCCTGGTGGAATTCGGCTTTGGGGTGGACACAATCCAGCCCCAGTGTTTCGCTAGGTAAGCCTGAGCTCCTCAGCCCTCCTGGGTCTGCAAGCGCAACTCGTTTCGGTAGATGCCGAAGAGGTTGCTCTTGGAGACCAGGCCCAGGAAACGGTCTCCGTCCACCACCGGAAGCACCCATGCGCTGGCCGTGTCGAATTGCGCCAGGGCTTCGGCCAGGGTGGCGTCAGCGGCGACCTGCGGGCCCCCCTCTTGCATCACGGTGCCCACAAGAGTCACCCGGGCGAGTTCGGGATCCAAGAGCAGTTCACGCACGCTGCTGAGTTCCAACATGCCCACCAAAGCGCCGTCCTCATCGAGCACGGGGAAATGGTTGCGCGTGGTGCGGCGCGCGGCGCGGACCAGTGCTGCTAGGGTCATGTTCTCGGTCATGGGCACCACCGAATCGTCCAGACATTCCGCCACGCGCACGTCCGCAAGGATCCGTTGATCCGTTCCCGGACGCAAGAGGTCTCCGGCTTCGGCCAACACGCGCATGTAAATCGACCAGCGTTCAAAGCGTCGCGCCACCAAGAGGGAAGTCGTCGTGGTGGCCATCAGGGCTAGAGACGCTCCATAGCCCCCGGTGACCTCCATCACCAGCAAGATTCCAGTCAGGGGTGCCTGCAGAGTTCCCGCCACCATGCCCCCCATGCCAGCTAACGCAAATGATCCCACAGACGCCAATTGATCCCCCGGAACCCATGGTTCGATCAACCGGTGGAAAATGGCTCCGGTCAAGGCCCCCAGCACCAGGCTCGGGGCAAAGACACCGCCGGGGGCTCCGGATCCGAGGGAAATCGAGGATGCCAGTAGTTTTGCGCCAAACAACCCAGCGAGGAGCAAGGGTCCGACACTCAAGTCCCCGGCGATCAACTCATGAATCAGGGGATAGCCATCCCCCAGTGCCTGGGGCAAAAAGTAGCCGATCAGGCCCACGCCCAAACCAAACAGGGTCGGGGTCAGGATGCGACCAAGTTTCAAGCGCCCTCCCAATCGATCCATGACCCGTACCCCGCGGGTAAGCAACACCCCCACCAGGCCGCAGGCGAGGCCCAGAGCCAGGCAAAGGGCCAGGTCCATGGTGCTCAGGGACAATTCCAAGGGAGCGTTGAACATCGTCGAGTCCCCAAGCACCGCCTGGGCCAAGGCGGCGGACACGGCAGCGGCGAGCACGACTGGCAAAAGGGAAAGGGCACTGACCTCGGCCAGCACGATTTCCATGGAGAACGCCAAACCGGTCAAGGGCGCATGAAAAATGCCAGCGATGCCTGCGGCCACACCACAGGCCACAAGAATCGAGCGCCTTCGTTCATCTAGGTGCGCAAGTTCAGCAATGCTGGCACCCATGGCGGCGCCGGAGTGGACGATGGGACCCTCAAGACCCGCAGAGCCGCCGGCGCCCACGTGCAGCAGACTGCCGAGCCAACGGGAGAGAATCGAACGGGGGTGCATCCGTCCGCCTTCCCGGCAGACCGCGCGAACCACTTCGGGAACCCCGTGGCCGGGGGGCTCGTTCATCAGGCGCACCACCACCCACGAACCAAGCAGGGCACCGCAAGCGGGTAGGACAATGCGGCTGGGCCCGTCCGCCAAGAGCGCGAGCCAAGTGCTGAGTTGCTCGGTTCCGGCGTGAAGCATAAGGGCCAAGCAACCCGCCAAGCCCCCCACCACGATCGCCAAGAAAAGGAGAGTGCCCCAACGCTCTTCCCTGGCTTCGAACAGGTCCATCATCCGGTGCAAGGGTGCACCCATGGTCTCCCGTGCGCTGCGCATCAACCTTCGCGCTGAATATCGCGCACCCGCTCCAAGAGGGTTATGGCATCGGGGCCCGAGTGCAACAATTCGACCAGCTCTGGATCATGCAAGGCCATGGAGACCCGCGCCAAAAGCTCAAGGTGCAGGGGCACGCTGGGGGAAAGGAGAAGCAGCACGGTGCTTACGGGCTGCCCATCGATGGCGGCCCAATCGAGAGGCTCTTCAAGAAACAGCACACTGAGCCTGGCCTCCTCGATCCAACCGCCCGCAGGCCGTCGGGGATGGGGCAAGGCCACCCCGCGCCCGAGCCCGGTGCTGGCCATGCGTTCCCGATTGAGCACCGCGTCGGTGATCTCCAGCCGCGCCCCATCGGGTAAATCGGTGAGTTGGCTGACCGTGAGGCCAATGGCCTCGGCTGCATCCTGAGGCTTTGCCCGCCCCACGGCCCCGCGCAGGATGGCGGCGGCCAGCAGGTCATCTTCGTAATCGACCCGGGCGGCCTGCCCAGTCCGGCCACGCATGCCCGTGGCCCGCGCCCAACGCTCTAAAGCCGAGCGCTCGAAGCGCAGCTCAGGATAAGCGCCACGGCTGGGCAAGAGCCCCTGCCGAACCCAACGGGCCACTGTGCTCTCCCCCGAACCAAGCAATCGGGCTGCCCCGGCGATGTCTAAGCGCTCTTCCATGACTTGAATCAGCGCCCCTGAAATTCCGGTCGGCGTTTCTCGGCAAAGGCCGCAAGGGCTTCGAGGCGATCCTGAGTGGGCAAGACAAGGCCGTAGCACTCGGCTTCGATTTCCAGGCCCCGGGGCATGGGAGCGTCTCCCCCCCGATCAATGGCTTGCTTCGCCGCACGCACGGCCACCGGCCCGTTGCCAGCAATTTCCGCTGCAAGGTCTGCCGCGTGCTTGGACAACTCGGCCCGGGGAACGCAACGGTTAACCAGGCCCATGTGGAGGGCCTCCGCCGCATCGAGCTTACGCCCGGTCAAAATCAAATCCTTGGCGCGACTCTTGCCCACGAGCCTGGGCAAACGCTGAGTGCCACCGGCACCGGGAATGATCGCCAACGTGACTTCGGTCAGACCAAAGCGTGCCTCTTCCGCGGCCACGCGCAAATCACAAGCCAGCATCAACTCCGTACCGCCGCCAAAAGCAAATCCATTGACCACGGCGATGGTCGGTTGGGGCAAGCGTTCCACATCATCCATCAAGGCGCGGATGTTGGCCACGAACAATGGCACCAGGTCCGGGTCCATGGTGCGCCGCTCTTTCAAATCGGCCCCGGCGCAAAATGCTTTTTCCCCCGCGCCGGTAATCAACACGCAACGAATCGAAAGGTCCTTGGCGACCTCTTCGAGCAATCCGCGAAAACGACGCAGAGTGGGAAACGAAAGGCAATTCATGACCTCTGCTCGTTCGATGCGGAGGGTCACCAGGGCTCCCTCGCGGGTCATGGAGACCAGTTCGGGCTGATCGGGCACTTCTGGCGGGAATTCGTCGAATACGGTGGGCATTGGGTCAAAGGGGCTGAAGCTTGGGTGTGCTTAGACTAGCGAGAGAGGACACCGGAGCCAGCCCGAAGAGCGGATTTCTGCATGAGATCATTCAAGGGGCATAACGAGGAAACCTGCTAGGATGGACCCCATGAACCCACGGCAGCTTCCATGGATCCTCATCTGCGCACTTGCTGCGGGCTCCAGTGCGCACCAAAGTCAGAGAACGGAAGATCCTGTCGATTTTGCCCGGGACGTGGCGCCGATCCTTGCCTCGCGCTGTGTCCAATGCCACGGCCCCAAGAAGCAAGAGCATGGCCTGCGCCTTGACCGCCGAGCAGCAGCCTTTATCGGAGGAGACTCGGGCAGTGCGGGGATCGTGGCGGGCGATAGCGCCATGAGTGAGATCTTTCACCGGATCACTGCCCCTGCCGGGCCCGACCGTATGCCCCCCAAGGGCGCCCCCCTCTCCCCTGATGAGATCGCTCGGATCCAGCGCTGGATCGATGAAGGTGCTGTCTGGGAGGACGATGGATCCGTAGCAACCGAGCAGCCAAAACCGTGGTCTTTCCAGCCCATCGGCGATCCGACTCCGCCCCTCACCAGCGACAACTGGGGCACTTCCCCCATGGATGCCTATGTGCTGGCTCGCCTGATTCAGGAGGGGCTCGAGCCCGCAGGGGAAGCAGACAAGATCACCTTGATTCGACGGTTGTACCTGGACCTTCACGGCCTCCTGCCCACCTCCGCCCAAGTGGAAAAGTTTGTCCAGGACCAAGGACCCGATGCTTGGGAACACCTCGTGACCGAAGCCCTCGCCAGCCCCAGGTACGGAGAGCGCTGGGCTCAGCATTGGCTGGATGTGGTTCAGTACGCGGACACTCATGGTTATGAGATGAACAACCCGCGCCCCAATGCCTATCCGTATCGCGACTATGTGATCGAGGCCCTCAATCAAGACAAGCCCTACGACCAGTTTATTTTTGAACAGCTGGCAGGGGATACGGTGGGAGTTGACGCGGCCACAGGCTTCCTCGTGGCGGGAGCCTGGGACCAAGTCGAAAGCAGACAACCCGCAGCCACAGCTTTGCAGCGACAGGACGAGTTGACTGCGATGGTCAACACAACTGGGACCGCCTTCCTGGGCCTGACCCTCGGCTGCGCACGCTGTCACAACCACAAGTTCGATCCGATACCCCAGCGCGACTTTTACGCCCTAACCGCTGTGTTCGCCGGTGTCCGTCACGGGGAGCGCCCGTTGAATTCCCCAGAACACACCCTTGCCCAAAGCCTGCAAGATGAGGCGCGTGCAAGGGTCCATACCCTCAGGAACGAGCTCCCTGAATTCCGCCCCGCGGTCCAATCCGGCCACAACGAGGAGCTCTTCGCACCGATCCTCGCCCGCTCTGTGCGCATGAGTATCCAAGCCACGGGGGGTGGAGTCGAACCATGCATCGATGAGCTAGAGGTATGGTCCGGTGAAACGAATGTCGCCCTCTCGGCCACACCTACGTCCTCTGGCAACTACTTAAACAACCCAAAGCACAAACTCGCGCACATCAACGACGGCAAGGTCGGGAACGCGCACAGTTGGATCTCCGACGAACAGGGTAAGGGCTGGATCCAACTGGACCTAGCCCGGCCCGCACGGATCGACTCCGTGATCTGGGCCCGCGACAGGCAGCTGAGGCTCGCGGACCGCACGCCCACGAGCTACACCATCGCCATCAGCAATGCAGCTGACCAATGGGTCATCGTGTCGGGGTCACAAGACCGCCTGCCCTTTGCCACGGAAGGAGGCGAAGCCGGCACCCTCTCGGCTTCCCAGGAAAACCTCGCCCGCATAGCACAGGCCGAAGAACAAACGAGGGTCCTTGAGCCAACACTCAGAACCATGCTCTACGCCGGCAAGCTGGAGCAACCGGGTCCCACCCATCGCCTCCACCGGGGAGACGCGACGGCCAAGCGTGAAGTCGTTGCTCCCGACACCCTCGCAGCTTTGGGGTCGTTGAACCTCCCGCTGGAAACACCCGAAGACGAGCGCCGGATCGCCCTGGCCCGGGGAATTGCGGACCCGGAAAACCCTCTGACCGCGAGGGTGATGGTCAACCGTGTCTGGCACCATCACTTCGGAACGGGAATCGTCTCCACCCCCGGGGATTTTGGAGCCAACGGAGGGAGCCCCTCTCACCCCCACTTGCTCGATTGGCTAGCCCGCCAATTCATCAACGACGGATGGTCGATCAAGGCACTCCACCGCAGGATCCTGCTTTCGAACACCTATCGTCAAGCAAGCACACCCAATTCCAGGGGGCTTGCACGGGACGTGGATACACGCCTGCTGTGGCGCTTCCCACCAAGGCGCCTTGAAGCCGAGGTTATCCACGACTGCATTCTGCAGCTCAGCGGAAGCCTTGACCTTTCCATGGGAGGGCCCGGATTCAGCACCTTTGAGCCCAATCAAAACTATGTGCGCGATTACAGGCCAAAGGAGTCCCTCGGTCCAGCCGAGTGGAGGCGCATGGTCTACATGCAAAAGGTGAGGATGGAGCAAACCCCCTTGTTTGGCTCCTTTGACATGCCCGACGCCGGCCAAGTGTGTCCCAAGCGCAGCCAATCCACCACTGCGATCCAAGCCCTCAACCTCTTCAACGGCAGGTTTGTCCTCGACCACGCAAAGCGCATGGCGACGCTCCTCGCGGAGCTCCCCGATAACCCCGTAGAGAATGCCTACCTGAGTGCCTTTGGGCGTTCACCAAGCGCTGACGAGGCCAGCGCGGCAAAGTCATTCATCGCCGAGCAAAGCCTCGCCGCCTTTTGCCGCGCAATCATGAACTCCAACGAGTTGGTTTTCCTGCCATGAAGCAATGGAGCCGACGCAACCTGCTTGGGCACCTGGGCTCGGGCCTGGGCGCCTTGGGGCTGACCGAACTCCTGGGAGCCGGGAGCCTTCCCAGGGACGGCTCGCCCCCCCTTGACCCCAGCGCGCCCCATGCCCCACGCCTACCTCACTTCAAGCCCAAGGCGCGCAATGTGGTGGTCATCTTCTGCAGTGGCGCGCTGAGTCATTTGGACTCCTTCGACTACAAGCCCGCACTGATTCGCCACCACGGCACCCCGCTCCCTGGGGGGGATGACCTCGTCACTTTTCAAGGTGCCAACGGCAACCTCCATCAACCCCTCTATCCATTCCGGCCACGGGGTGAATGCGGCAAGATGACCAGCGACTTGTTGCCCCATATTGGCGAGCTCGCGGACGATCTGTGCTTCATCCATTCCATGCACACCAAGACCGCCACCCACGGTCCGGGTGAAAACTACATGTCCACCGGGTTCACTCCCGACGGCTTCCCAAGCATGGGTGCCTGGGCCACCTACGCCCTCGGGAGCGAGAACAGCAACCTGCCCGCCTTCGTTGCAATCCCAGATCCCCGCGGGGTTCCCCAAAGTTCACTCAACAACTGGGGGGCTGGTTTCTTGCCAGCGGCATTCCAAGGGACGCCCTTCACCGCTGCCACCCCGGTGAGAAACCTCAGCCGTCCCCAAGGAGTCGACGAAGCAACGGACCGGGCAACCCGCGCCTTCCTGCAGACACTCAACGAAAGGCACCTCAAGCGTTTCCCAGGGGACACCGAGATGGCTGCGAGAATCTCCAGTTACGAGATGGCTGCGCGCATGCAAGTGTCGGTTCCGGAGGTTGCGGATATCTCTTCAGAGCCCGAGCACATCCGCAAGTTGTACGGCACAGATGACAGCAATGTGCTCAAGGCTGGATTCGCCCGCAACTGCCTTTTGGCCCGACGCCTGATCGAACGGGGCGTGCGTTTCGTTCAGCTCTTCAATGGTGCCTACGCCATGGGCGAGGGAAAGGGGAACTGGGATGGCCATCAGCAACTCAAGACCGACTATGACATACACGGACCTATCCTGGACCAGCCCGCTGCGGCTCTCATCCGTGATCTCAAGCAGCGTGGCCTACTTGAAGAAACCCTTGTGGTTCTGTGCACCGAGTTTGGCCGAATGCCCACATTCCAAGCGGGCGCCCAAGGGCGCGATCACAACCCCAAAGGCTTCACGACGATTCTTGCCGGCGCCGGTGTCAAGGCGCCCTTTTCCCACGGAGCCACCGATGAGTTTGGTTGGAAGGCCGTCGTCGACCCAGTCAGCGTGCATGACTTCCATGGAACGATCATGCACCTCCTGGGCTTGGACCACACCCGCGTAGACTACTACCACAACGGAATCAAACGCCGACTGACGGACGTGCATGGGCGAGTCGTCCATAACATCCTCTCCTGACCGAACTTCTTCCAACCCGGGCTGCTTGGCCCGGTCAACCGACTTTTCCCTCAACCTCGACTCCCAGTTCTATGACTTTCATTCTCCCCCGGGCGGCCTTTGTGACCCTCTCCCTCGCTGCCCTGTCTTTCGCCGCGTACCAGGATCATGCGGTGACCTATGACGACACGCCGGAGCTACCCGGCCAAGCCTACAAGGTCCACGGCGAACGCCCCCTGCCCCGGGTGGTGACGCCGGGGAACGCCGCCGCCGCGCCCTCGGATGCGATTCAACTCTTCAACGGCACGAACCTGGACGAGTGGCGCTCCGGCGACAAGCCCGCGGGATGGGATTTGGAAGGGGACTTCATGCGCATCAATGGCACCGGTTCGATCCAGAGCAAGCGCGAGTTTGGTGATCTGCAAGTCCACCTGGAATTCTCCTGCCCCACGCCTCCTAAGAGCAACTCCCAGGGCCGAGGCAATTCCGGGCTCTTTTTCATGGGCCGGTATGAGTTGCAGATCCTCGACTCCTTCGAGAACAATACCTATCCCGATGGCCAAGCCACCGCGCTCTATGGTCAATGGCCGCCCCTGGTGAACGCTTGCCTTCCTGCAGGAGAATGGTCCAGTTTGGATGTGATCTTCGAGGCTCCTGAATTCGACGGGGAAGATCTAAAGACCCCCGCGCGCATCACCGTCCTGCACAACGGGGTGCTGGTGCATCACGCCAAGGAATTCCTGGGGGCCACGGCCCACCGCAGCGTGGCCAAGTACGCGGCCCATGGGGAGAGAGGTCACCTGCAACTTCAGGATCACGGCAACCCCCTTCGCTTCCGCAACATCTGGGTGCGAGAGATGACAGGCTACGACGAAGGCGAGAAGTAGCAGCTTGGGGAGGGAGGCGGCCCCTCTCGACACTGCCCTGCGAGGACAGCGTGCGGAACGAGAGGGACCAGGGAATTCGTCTCCAGTCCCCCTAATGCGTTCCACCCGATAATTAGGACAAGCTAATTGGGATTTTATTTCTCAGAGGCAAAATTTCCCAGGTCCTGCCCTCTTCAGCCTTCGGGCCTATCCAGCGCCAGGAGGCCAAGAACAGCATCCAGGGCCTCCTGTTGAGAGATGCCTCGCCAGCATGCGAGAGCCTCTTTCCCAGGCAAGGGGCAGTGTTCCAGGTGGCACGGACCACAGGGTACGAGCCCCACTAGGCAGGCTTCTGGGGGCCCCGGGAGGGCGGAGTGGCGTGGATCTGTGGGACCCAGCAGGGTCAGGCAGGGGGCTCCGGCGGCTCTCAGCAGGTGCCTGCCGCCACCATCGGGAGTCACCACAGCCGGGGCCAGGGACCCCAGGGCGGCCAGCAAGGGCAGGTCCGCAGGGGGATCCCGCAACACCAAGGGCTTGTGGCCCCCTTCTCCCTGGGCTAGATCCTGCGCGTACTGGTCCAAGCGCTCCTCTTCCCCCGGTCCCGCGACCCCCAAGCAGGGAATGCCCCGCGCGCCCAGTTGAGTGGCTAGGCCCACCGAAAGCTCCGTGGGCAAACCCTTGGTGGAGCCCACGCGCCCCCCCAAGTTGAGCAGCACCCAGGGTGCCAGGGGATCCACCCTGCGCTCTGCGAGAACTGTCCGGGCTCGCGCAAGGGCGTCGCCGCTCGCAGTCACCCGGGGCCTCGGATCCTGCACGAGTCCCGCGGGATGGCCGGGCAAGAGGGCCAGTAACTCCGCCGCGGTACTCCCAAATGGACGGGGTGAACGCCGGGATCCACCCAGGCGTCGGATTTGTGAGAGAGGCGCCCGACCCCGTTCCCGAGCCGGAGCCACGCTCCCGGTCAGCAGGGCCCAACGGCCTCCCCCGCCCAGACCCACCCGCACTCCGATGCCCGCACCCATGGCCTGAAAAGCCGAACGCATGGATCCATCAAGCAACAGGGCCTGGGCATGGCCGCGCCATGCGAAATCAAGAGGGCCCGAGCGATTCCCTATCACCCGCGCCCTGGGAGCAGCTTGTGCCAAAAGCTCATGCCAGGGTTTGGGCGCCACCAAGGTCAGGGCCGAACCCAAGGCTCGCTCCGCCTGCTCCACCAGGGGCAGGCAAGCAACCACATCCCCCAGCCAATTGGGCAGCCGTATCAGAAGCCGCGGACTCACCGCAAGACTCCTGCCGGTTGGTCCAGCCAGGCCCGAGCCGCTTTGAGGACCGGAGCCACGGGCAACTCTGTCATGCAGCGCTGATGTCCGAGGGGACAGGTGCGCTCAAGGCAAGGCGCGCATTCCAATCCCTCCAAGCGCAGCACACTGCAAAACTCCAGGGAGGTGGCGGTTAATTCAGGAAAGTTCGGCCCCATGACGCACACGCAAGGAGTGTCGAAAGCCGCCGCGATCCAGCGCGGCCCCGAGTCACCCACCAACAAGAGTTGGGCGCGCTCGACCAAGGCACAGAGCCCATCGAGTCCCTGCAGCCTCGGCAGAGCTGAAACCCCCGGACCCGCCTGGGCCACGACCTCGGCGACCAGATCCTCTTCCCCCGGCCCCCCCACCACCAGGGCGTGCCGATTCGAACCTTCAACTAGCCCATCGAGGGTCTGGGCGAAACGACTGGTGGGCCAGAGCTTTCCCGCCCCCTTGGCGGCGCCCGGGGAACAGAGAATCAGAGGTTGATGGGAGGCGATGCCCAATTCCTCCAGCACTTCGGTCACCCGTTGGACGGCTTCGGGCGAGATACCCAGACGCGGATGGAGGTCCTGAACCACGAGCCCTGCCAAGCCCGCCACGTCCCGTTGAAGGTGAGCGGTGGGCACGGGTAGGCGCCGTCCGCCACGGGAAGGAGGAACCAGGGCGTGGGTCAGTAGGGGCCCACGGCCCCCTACCGCCAACCCAATGATCGCCGGGATACCCGCGCGCCGCGCGGCGATGGCCGAACCCAAAGAGTGATTCAAAAGCAGCACCGCATCCGGAGCAAGCGTCTTCATCAACCGCCGCTCCTCAGCCGCGTTCTTGCGGGCAATGACTTCGAGCCCCTCAAATAGGCCGCCCTCCAGCAGGGGTGCCAGTCCCGGTTTCACCAGGGCCGTGACGCGACTCCAGCGAGGGGATCGGCAAGCCTCTTGGAGGATCGGGGTCGCCATCACAAGGTCCCCAACCCAGTTCGGCAGGCGCAGCAGTAAATGTCCCGGACGGGGGGCGCCTTCCCCGTGCAAGGGCACGTGCCGGGCCATGCGTGTCCTGTGCCCAGCGATGCTGCGCAGTACCCGGCGGCTGGTGGCGCGGTCGGTGTTACCGACCTGAGCACACCAGGCTCGCCAAAAAGCCACCCGCGCGCGGATCGAAAGGGTCGGCGGCGCGGAGTGCATGAGAGCGCTCAAATCTTTGATTTGGCGCCGGCCAATGACCAGGGGCAGGGCCTCGTGCCCCTGACGTGCCCGGCCCAGGTCGATCAACACTAAGCGCCCCGTGGAATCGCCCGACCGCACCAAAAAGTGCTCCAGGTACAAGTCCCGGTGGGTCCAACCCGCTGCGTGCAATCGACCCACCAGTTGGCCTAACTCCTGCCCATAGGAGCACTGCTCCGAGGGACTGGCCGAGGCCAGGACTTCTGCCAGGGTACGCCTGCCCGGGATCTCCTCCATCACCAGCGCGCTTGAGCCAAGTCCCGTGGCCACAGCCAAGACCCTGGGGACGGGAATCCCGACCGTTGCTAATTGCTCCAGGGTGTCGCCCTCCAGCTGGGCTGCGGACTGGGCCTCGGCCGGGGAAAGGCTGCCCCCTGGTCCGAACCACTTATGGATCAATCCGGGAGCGGGGCATTGAGTGATTCTCCCGGGTAAACTGCGTATCCGGGACGAACTGGGCTCCTCCAGCAGACTCAAAAGGACCGCATCATCGCCCCCATCAACATCGATCCAGCCCGCTAGACAACTGCGGGGAGCGATAATTCTCAAGGCCGGGGCAACGGGATCGTGGTAAGACAGGGCACCATAGGACCTCAAAACCTCGCCAGATTCCAGTATCCCTTGGCGTTCCATTTTGATCACGAATCAAATCTCCTTAGGATGATCCCTCCGCGATGCCCCTCGGGGCACGAAGATTGATCCACTGGACTTGGCGCCATCGCCGTCCTGACCCCGCCTCCAAACCATCACCTCACCCCAGAGACCCCCCATGTCTTCCGGAGCCACCCTGTCTGACGCCCAGCTAAGGGACGAATACAACCCGTTTTTGTCCATGGCCAAGGGCTTTGATCAAGCCGCCGATATCCTCGGCCTCGATGAGGGCCTGCGCGAAGTCTTGCGCCAGCCCGAGCGGGAATTGAAAGTCGCCATGCCGATCCTGATGGACGATGGCACGGTCAAAGTTTTCACCGGCTATCGGGTGCAGCACAACTTTCTGCGCGGTCCGTGTAAGGGCGGTATTCGCTTCTCGCCGGATGTGAACCTCGATGAGGTGCGTGCCCTCTCCGCATGGATGACGTGGAAGTGTTCCGTGGTCAACCTGCCCTTTGGCGGTGCCAAGGGCGGCGTGATTTGCGACCCGCGCGAGTTGTCCCAAGGGGAACTGGAACGACTCACCCGGCGCTACACCGTGGCGATCATGGACATCTTGGGACCGGACCGGGATGTTCCGGCACCGGACATGAACACCGGTGAACAAACCATGGCCTGGATCATGGACACCTACTCCATGCACGTGCGACGCACCACCACCGCCATCGTGACTGGTAAACCCCTCGCCCTCGGTGGCAGTCGCGGCCGACGGGAAGCCACCGGTCGCGGCGTGATGATCGCCGCCAACAAAGCCTTGCAACTCACCGGCGATCGTCCCGAGGACACCCGTGTGATCGTGCAGGGTGCCGGCAATGTGGGCGGCGTGGCCGCCCTGTTGATGCACCGGGAAGGTTACAAAGTCACCAGCATCTCGGACATGTACGGGGCCATTCACAATGAAACGGGTCTCGACATGCCAGCTGTCATGGCATGGATGCGCGACCATGGCCGCTTGACCGGCTTCCCCGACGCCGCGGAAGTTTCCCACAGCGATCAACTCGAACTGGACTGCGACCTCTTGATCCCGGCAGCCACCGAGAATCAGATCACGTCCCTGAATGCCGATCGCATCAAGGCCAAGCTCATTGTCGAAGGGGCCAACGGGCCGACCACGGCCATCGCGTCAAGCATGCTGCATGATCGAGGCGTGGTGATTGTGCCCGACATCCTGGCCAATGCCGGAGGCGTGACGGTCTCCTACTTCGAGTGGGTTCAAGACCGCATGGGCTACTTCTGGACCGAAGAGATCGTGAATTCGCGCCTCGAACAAATCATGATCGACGCCTTCAACGAGGTGGTCAAGACCGCGGAGGAGCACAAAGTTTCCCTGCGCACGGCGGCCTACATCCTGTCCATCGATCGAGTCGCCTCGGTCTATCGGCTGCGAGGAATCTTCGCATGACCATGCCACGCGCAGAGCGCTGGGGCGCCATGCCCCGCACGCCCCTCCTCGACGACGAGTCACCCTTCAAGACCATGATGAGCACCTTCGACGAGGCTGCTCTAACCATGGGCCTGTCCGACGATGAGTACCGTGTCCTGCGTAAGGCGGACAAGGAAATCTCCGTCGCCGTCCCCGTGCGCCTCGCCGGGGGAAACTTGGAAGTGTTCGACGGTTTCCGCATCCAGCACAACGCGGGGCTTGGCCCCTTCATCGGGCCTCTACGCATCGAGCCGGATCTGAAGCTTGACGAGTTACGTGCCTTGGCCGGCTGGATGACTTGGAAGTGCGCGCTCCTTGGGGTGCCCTTTGGCGGAGCCTGCGGCGGTCTGCGCCTTGATCCGTACATCCTCTCCAGCAGCGAGCTAGAGTCCGCAGTTCGACGTTACGCAGCCACTATGATCGCGGACATTGGCCCCGAGCGAGACGTGTTCACGCCAGACATTTATGCGGACGAGCGCGTCATGGCGTGGCTGATGGACACCATCAGCAGCCACCAACGATCCACTGCGGCCTCGGCTGTGACCGGCAAACCCCAGGCCTTGGGCGGCAGCGTCGGATCGCGTGATGCGGTGGCCAAGGGCCTGCGCGCGGTGATCCGTTTGGCCTTGGCCCACTTCGGCATGCCCCGCAAGGGCCTCAAGGTCAACGTCCAAGGTGCCGGCGTAGTGGGTGGAACCCTGGCCAAACTTCTGCACGAAGATGGGTTCACCATCACGGGCCTTGCGGATGTGACCGGCGGCCTGTTCAACGAGGACGGCCTCGACATCCCCGCTGCCCTCGAATGGCGCAACCAGCACGGAACCCTGGGCGAGTGGCCTGGCAAGGCGGATCAAGTGGACCGGGACGAGTTCGTCACTCTGCCCTGTGACTTGCTCGTGCCCTGCGCCGTGGCCAATGCAGTGCACTCAGGCAATGCAGTGCGGGTGGAAGCCAAGATGATCATCGAAGGAGCCCACGGCCCCGTCAGCCCCCGGGCCGACCGCATCCTGGCCCAACGGGGAATCACAATCATCCCCGACATCCTGGCCAACGGCGGCGGCGTGGTGCTTTCCTACTTCGAGTGGGTCCAGAGCCGCACGGGCCTTGGCTGGGTGGATCAAGTCGTGGACAAACGCCTCGGACGCTTCATGCGCGAGGCATGGGATTCCGTACTGGCAGTGAGCAGCGAATTCGACTGCAGCCTGCGCAAGGCCTCCCACATTCACGCGGTGCGCAAAGTGTCGGAAGCCGACCACCAACGCGGCATCTACGCTTGACCCAAGGCGTCCCGGCCAAAGCGCCAGGCGCTAACCACGAGGATCAGGCCCAGCAGGCCTTGGCCCACACTGCCCGCTACGGGTAAGTGCGCCAACTGCACTCCGATCAAAGCGCCGAGCAGGGCGCCGAGGCCCAGCTGTACGCCTCGCTCAAGATCCACGTTGCCCGCAGCGTGGTGCATCCAAAGGGCGCGCAGAGATGTGAAGGTGGCGATCGCTAAGCTCAGGGCCCGCGCTCCCCCAAAGCCCACCTCGGGCACAAGCAGCAAGCAACCCGGAACCAAGATTAGGCCGCCGCCGATGCCCAGCACGGGCACCACGATTCCCGCACCAAATCCCAGGAGCGTCATGCTCCAGTAGGCAGCTCGCGGAATATCGACCTGCATTTCGGGCGGAACTCCTGCGGATGTCAAAAACATGCGCAGGCCGATCACCACAAAGGTCACTGCAAAAATCCCCTTCAGGTGGCGCGCGGGCAGGGCGCGGGAAACCCTCATGCCGAATTGGGCCCCGAGCAGCGCACCGGGCATCGCCGCCAAGACCAAACCCCAACGCAGGGCGGAATCCGCCCCAAGGCTCTCGGTCAGGGTTGCGGAAAAGGCGGTGCAAAAAACCAACACCAGGGAAGTGGATACGGCCCGGGAGATCGGGACCTTGAAACCATAATGTTGCAGGGGCGTGGCAAAAAGCCCGCCGCCGATGCCGCAAACCGCGCCGATCATGCCGATCAGGATGCCGCTGGACCCAAAGATCAGCAAGGGCCTTGAAGGCCTAACGGGGGCAGGAGTCAATCCTCTTGGCCCTCGGTCACTTGCTCGCCCTTGGCCGCGCGTTCAAGAATCGAAGTGGTCGAGCGACCGGGAAGCACGCTGGCCAAGACCACCCGGCCCCCGTGATCCTCGACCCACTCTTGACCCACAACGCCCTTTTCACGCCAGTCCTCGCCCTTGACCAAGACCGCCGGAGTGACGGCTTCGATCAGGTCCTTGGGAGTGTCTTGGTCAAAAGCCACAACCCCATCCACCACTTCGAGGGCGGCCAAAACTTCCATCCGATCTTCGAGGGGGTTGACCGGTCGGGAGGCGCCTTTCAAACGACCCACGCTGGCGTCCGAGTTAACCCCCACCAGAAGCAGGTCCCCTTGACGTCGGGCAAAGCGCAGGTACTCCACGTGGCCGCGGTGCAAAATATCAAAGCAGCCATTGGTGAAGACGATGGTCTGGCCTTCCCGGCGCCAGAGTTCCAGGCGCGCTTCCAGCGCGCTCTTGTCCTTGAGCACCACGCCCTCGCCACCGGGGTCCCGGCCTTCGAGTCGACTGCGCAACTCGTCGGGGGTCACCGCGTGGGTTCCGAGGCGGGCAACCACAATTCCCGCCGCTTGATTGGCAAGCCCCACCGCCGAGGACAGGTTCAGTCCCGAGGCTAAGTGCAAGGCCAAGTGTGCAACCACCGTGTCTCCAGCGCCGGTCACGTCATAAACCTGGCGCGCCTCCGCTTGCACGCGCCCATCCGTTCCGTCCTGTGATCGGTAATAAATGCCATCGGCGGAAAGGGTGATCACCACCGCGTCGAGCTGATTGCGCTCGATCAAATCACCAGCGCCCGCTTGGACCGCATCTAAATCAGGCAGTTCACGGCCAAGGGCCTCTTGGGCCTCTTTCCGATTGGGGGTGACCAATGTGGCACCCCGATAGCAAGTCCAATCCGAACCCTTGGGATCCACCAAACAAGGGATGCCCTTAGCCCGCGCGACTTGGATCAAGGCTTGGCTGACCTCCTCAGTCAAAACCCCCTTGCCGTAATCCGAAAGGATGACAGCATCGCTCTGGGCAAGAGCTTCTTGGGCCGCAGCAAGCAGCCCTTGTTCCATTTCCCCGTCAAGGGGTCGCAGGTCTTCCCGGTCTACCCGCAGCATTTGCTGCACACCGGAAAGGAAACGCGTCTTCTCAATGGTTGGGCGCGAGGGATCGGCCAGGACACCCGAGTCATCAATCCCTAGCTGCTGCAAAAGACCGCGCACCTCGCCCTCAAGGGGATCCGCCCCCACCACCGCCACCATCTGCACCTGGGCCCCCATGGCCACGAGGTTTGCCGCCACGTTGCCCGCGCCTCCCAGCCGCAACTCGTCGCGCTGGGCCGCGAGCACGGGAATCGGCGCTTCCGGGGAAATACGACTGACCGAGCCCACTAAGTAACGGTCGAGGATCAGGTCCCCCACCACGCAAATGCGCGGGCTGCCCAATTGCGCTAGGTGCTGGCGCATGGCGGGCAAGTCCAAGTCTTGGGCATGACTCATGCGTCACCTCCCTTTTCTTCCATGGCGGAAATCACCGCCATGCGCAAGAGGGGCAAGAGCAGCTCGTGCTGGCCGATCAAGGTCAAGCCCTCACCGGGCGGCCGGCGCACCACGTTGGTCTCCGCACGGTACTGTCGAATCATGTCCAAGTTCGCAGTCACCATTTGGTCAAGGTCATGCCCCAAGTTGATCGCCACGCTGACTGCCTTCAGGAAAATCTCCGGCAGGATCACCGCGCAGCCCACGTTGACCCAAACGCCGCCATTCATGTTCGATACCAAGCCGCACACATTCTGAAAGTCCGCGAGGGCCGCAGCACCTAGGTCTGCCCCATCGCACGAGGGGTGCATGTGCACGATGTCAGCGCCGATCGCTGGGTGACAGGTCACTCCCAGACCTAAGCGCACCGCTTCTGCGGGCACGGAAAGACTCGCATGGGGCGCCTTTGCGTCGAGCAACTCATTGCCCAGAGCACGGCCGAAACCAAGGGACTCGCCCTCGGGCGGATGGGCACCGCGTTTGGCCGCCCGGGCCAAAGCCTCGCCGGTTTCCCGGGCGAAGCCAAACTTGCCCGCGGGCAACTGGGTGGCCACGTCCTCCGAGGTGCGTCCCACGGTGGCCAACTCAAAGTCATGGATGGCTCCGGCGGAATTCAGCACCACGTCGGTGATCACTCCGCGCCGCATCAGATCAATGATCAACGGCGCCAAGCCAACCTTGAGTACATGGGCACCCATAGCGAAAACCACCGGGCGATTCGCTCGACGGGCGGCGACGATCGAAGCGACGAGTTTCTTGAAAACCGTACCGGCATAAATGTCGGGCAGGGAATCAACGAAGTCACCAAACCCAGCTAGAGGTTCGGGGACAGAACAAAAGTCGTCGATGCTCACCAGGCTCGGACGCTCGGCCAGGGGCTCGAGACGCACGTCGCGCATGGCAGGGAAGGGGTGGGGATCAGAGCCGTTCATGAGAGTGCAGACTGCGGGGTGGGAGCGCTGGCCGGCCGATCGCGGAAGCGATCGTGCAACCAGAGATACTGCTCTGGGGCCATGCGGATCAAGGATTCGATCTCGAGATTGACTCGTGTTGTGATTTCGAGGGCGGAAAGGCCGCTCAATTCTTCAGGGTCAATCACCTTGGGGGCCACGAACCGGAAGCGCTCGGGATCCTCGGTGCCCAGGCAAGCATAGACCAGAATGGGCTTAGGCACCCGCCGAGCCAGGACCCCCAGAGTACGGTCACAGGAGGCCATGCGCCCGAAAAACGGTGCTTCCACGAAGCGCCGGTGGGCCCGCTGGTCCACAAGGAGTTGCAGCGTGGCTCCCGCCCGAAGGAGGGTCGGAAGTGCGCTCATGGCCCCGTGTCGAGGCAGACACAGGCCTCCGCCCATCTGGGCCCGGGAGCGCACGATGTAGCGGGTCAAAAAAGCATTCTTGGGCGGCTTCATGATCGCGCAGGAGGGGCCTAAACCCAAGGGGTTCAGCACGTGGGCGGTGATCTCCCACCATCCCAAGTGGGCTGACAGGCCGATCACTCCCTTGCCATGACCACGGGCCTCGAACAACTCACGAGCTTCGTCGCAAAACTCCAGGTCGAAAAAGTCCCCCACCGGATGGCCGATCATCTTGCGTCGCAGATGATCCGCACGCAGGCTCACATCCACCAGATGTCCATAGGCTTGCTGCACCAACTGGCGCACTTCCGTTTCGGAGTAAGCTGGAAAAGCGGTTCCAATGAAATCCGCAGCGCCCAAGGCATGGCGTGGATCGATCCCAGGCAAGAGCTTGGCAAGCCCTCTGGAAAAACCTCGTGACAGACCAGCGGGCAAGAAACCCCAACCCCCAACAAGTCCGCGTAGGGCCAAGTACTGGGCGCGCTCTTTCCAACCGGCGGGACCTTCATTCATCACAGGAAGGTCAACCTTGGCAAAGGGAATGGGGGCACCGCCGATGATCGCATCGAGCATAGGGTCAGCCAACCAAGCCCCCTCGCAACCCTGCGCGTTGGGAAGCAGCTTTCGGCTCCGGCAAGGTGGAGAGCAACTCATCGAGCCACTCGACTCCACGATAAATATCAAGCCCAACCTCCAAAACCCAATGCTTAGGTCCACCGACACTTTCCAACTTGACCGCGTCCTTCATGGTGGTCACAAGGGGCCTCTGCCCAAGGCCCTCAAGGTCCGCAGAACAGTAGCCATGGTGATCGGGGAAGGTCCGGTGCTCACAGACGATTGCCCCCAAGTCGGTCAAGGTTCGCTCGAACCCCGCGGGGTTGCCAATGGCGCTGACCAGGTCGACTTCCAGACCTGCAAGGGTCTCCACCGAGCGCGTACCTTCGGGGGTCCACAGTTTCTCCGGGCGGTGGCAGCTCAGAACCACAGGCACGCCTCCAGCAGCCCCAGCAAGCCTAATTTCGAGCTTTTCGAGTTCCTCTGGGCTCACCTGATCGGCCCTTGTGATGAGCAACAAATCCGCGCGTCCAAGAGCGCCAAGGTCCTCACGCATGAGGCCCCGGGGCAAGAAGGCCTCGACCGCATCGCCGCCCTTATCGGGGGCTGGCAAACCAAGTGGCCTGGTGGCGTCGACCAACACCAGATCTAAATCCCGTGCCAACCTGCGGTGCTGAAACCCATCATCCATGACGATCACATCCGCGCCTCGATCCACCAAACGCGACGCACCTTCCACGCGCTTGGGATTCTGCACATGCTCCGTCTCGGGCAAGAGCCGCGCGAGTTCGAGCGCTTCGTCATTGGGCATCCCGGGCTTGGATCCATAACCCCTTGAGAGAATCGCCGGTCGGTACCCGCGGGTGATCAAGGTGCGCACAACCAAAGCCACCATAGGGGTCTTTCCTGTACCGCCAGCGGTAATGTTGCCGACGGACACAACGGGCACGCCGACCTCTTCCACGGTCTTTAAGCGGCGATCATAAAGTCCGCCGCGAATCCGTGCCATACGGGCCACGATGGCCGCCGGAATCCGCAATAATTCGCGCACCCCTCCGCGCTGGGCAAGCCAGTGAACAGGGTCTCGTTCCTTGGATCCCAAGAGAACCGTCCCGCCTGGATCAGAGGGTTGGGGGCGGCGCCGAAGCGTCTTCGTCCGGCACGAGTTCAATCAACCCACGCTCCATTTCAAGGAAAGCTACCTTGATCGGATTGGTTTCGCGGGTCTCCACCAAGGGCGAGGCACCGTAGATCAATTCGCGCACGCGCTTTTGCAGCAATGCGGTCTTGTGAAAAGATCCTTGGACGGCCTGTTGAAGGCGCTGGGGCAAGGTGAGATCCATGGGCGGGTCGCTGGGTACAGGGGAGAGGACAACCCCAAGGGGGCTTGAATCGCGGGACCGATCGGCGTCCGGGGGGACTTGCTCGTCGGCCTCTGCAACGCACAGGATAGCCGCTACCCGGGCCCGGGGGCAAGGGCAACCAACGGTTTGAGGGCATTGGAGAGGTCCACGGTCAGGTGAGCCAGCAATGCGGGGGGGAATGCACGGACCAATGCGGCCTCAAGGGGCCAAATCTGATCGCGCACCCATTCGCATTTGCGGGGGCCTCCGAGGGTGAAGAACTCGCCTCTCAAGCGCCTCTCCAGCACGTCTTGGGCCCCATCGGTCCAAATGACGCGCTCCAGATGGCTCAAGAGGGAGGGATGCAAACCTAGGGGCAAGGCCACCACCCGCAGTCGGTCGCCCGTCGGCCGCTGGGCCAGAGCAAGGTCCGCCTGGTTCAAGTCCAAGGCCTCGCTGGCCGCCACCAAGGGATCCCCAGCATCGAGGCCAGGGACCTCGTCTGGATTCCTCAGCCACTGATATCCATCGATGAACTCAACCCCGCGCCCCTGGGCGGCGAGCCCCGCCGCGAGATCCCGGGCAAAATCCCGGACTCCAGAGCAACGCCGACCGAGCACGCCAATGGTTGCCCCATTCCCTGGGACCTCCAAGCGTTGAATCAACTGGGCCACCGCCGCTCTACGCTGGTCCAAGACGTCACTGAAACAATCGAGCCCGGGAATCGTCGCCTCCGCCTGCACAGATTCCCCGCGCTGGGCATACCCCCGGGACAGATGCACATGGGGAATCCCATTGGCCCAGGCCGCATCCCGATCCCCCGCGCGATCCCCCACCATGACCGCGTGGCGCGTGTCAAAGGTCGACAGCAAGTCCCCAATCATTTCGGCCTTGTTGGCGATGCCTGGCGAATCCAAACAGCGCGCCTCACGCACCCAACGCCCCACACCCAGGCCTCCCAAGATCGCATCCAGGTAACTGGCCGAGCAGTTGCTCGCGACTCCGATGGGAATGTTCTGGGCAACAAGCCAAGCGAGGGTCTCCTCTACTCCGGGCAACAACCCCGCCCGCCCTTCGTCCAACAAGCGATGTTCCTCTTCCACACAACAGTCAAAGAGGTGCTTGCGGTCCGCCTCGCCCATCTCCGGAAACGCCGCCAAGAACGCTTCCTCCAGGGGCTGCCCCACCATCCCCATCCAAACGCTCTCCTCGGGCACAGGCCGATCCCAGCCCAAATCCAAAAATGCCCGCAAGGCCCCCGCCCGCGCCGCATCCGGCCAAAACCGATCGGTGGCCACAAGGGTCCCATCGAGATCAAAGATCACCGCCCGGGCCATCACGTTTTCCGCCATGGGTGGATCCTAGCGACTGCCGCAAACCGGTAGTACCGTGCCAGGCGCATTATTACCGGTTTGAGTCCAAGATCCGATCCACCTCTTGCCACAAGGTTGCGGCGTCCATGTGCCAGATGAATGCGATGCCTTTCTCGTCGCCACTGGCCAGGTAATGGCCATCGGCAGAGAATGCAAGGGCGTAGACCGTGGCCTGGTGCCCCAGTAACTTTTGCCCTGCGGCGGCGAGGGATTTGGGATCAGTTGCCATAAGGGCAATCTCGCCGGAGGTGCCTGCGCGGACCAGCTGCTTGCCATCCGGGGAAAAGGCCAAGCAGCTGACGGGGGCGAGCAACTCCCGGGGCAAGGGCTTAGGTGCATTGACCTCGGGCAAAGCCTCGGCCAGCCAGAGCTCCCATCCGGCGGAGTCCAATGGACTTGTGGCCACCGCCAAGATTTCGTTCCTGGGGTCGAGAGCCAAGATAGCCCTGCTCATATCCCGAGTGGCAAGGTCTGAGGGGAGAGGACACAGAACCGGATCCCCGTTAGAGGGCCAACGCCAAAAACCCAGCCCCTCCCGCGTCGCACCGGCCAAGAGGTCACTCCCCCCGTGGGAGCTCACCACAGCCCAGGCGTTCCCGGAGGCCAAGCTTGGCCCCAACGCTTGCCAAGCGTTGTTGCTCTTCTGAAGTGTGCGCAACCCGCTGATGGTGGAAACCCAACAGTGATCCCCTTGCCCATCAAAGGCCATCTTGGCGGCGCGTCCCCAATCCTCGGGCAGGCTCTTATCCGACTCGACCTTCCATTGACCCTTGCCTTGAAGAATCACAAATTGAAGAATCACAAGCCGAGCAACGGCCCCAGACCCTTCTCCCCGGCAAAGGAGCGCCAAGGTCTCGGAATGCTCTCCGACAAACCTCGCGTCCAAGATCCATTGACCCGGATCCCAGTTCAGGGGCAAAATCTCGTCGGTCTCTACCCTCACCGGGTCATGACTGAAAATCCGGCCGCAAGAAGTAACCAAGATAAATCCCCCCTGGGGAGTGGCACAAATTCCGGTCACGCCTCCGGTGACACCATCCAAGTGAATTTCGCCCGCTGAATGCAGATCCCAGCTTTTCAGGTTGTGGAGGGAAGAGCCCATGAGAACTGCGTCCTCTTCGGGTGCTAGGCACACACGGGTCGCAGCCCCCAAGGGGATGGTTAACCCGCGGCCGTCCAGATCAAACACACGGGCACTCGCATCCCGACAACGGACCAGTAAGCGATCATCGGCCCCTTGAAATACGGGCTCTCGGGGTCCGATCAGGTCGCTCACCTCCCGTTTTAATTGCCCGTCCGGCCCCCACATGCGCAAGGTGCGATCCTCGTGAATCACCGCCACCCCATGTTGTTGGGAGATCGCAGCCCCCGCCACTTGGCCCTGGGAACTCTTGGGGTCCAAGAACCCCTGATGCCGCAGCCCCCCGTCTTGCAGGACCCAGAGTTCGCCCAGACTATCCGGCCACAGGGATAAACTTGAACTTGCGGCATCCAGGCCAAAACGACTGGCGGTTAAAAGCAGCGCGCCATCCGGTGAGCAAACCGCATAAACCCCGTATTCAGATGCGAGGGTCACAGGAGGTCCAAGGGCCGCGCCGTCGCTGGCATCCCAAGCCCACATGCGCGCGGGCTCCGAGGCAACCCGCCCCCAGGCATAGATGATCTGGCCATCAGCGGAAATCAACGCTCCACCCCACTGAATCATGTCATCGGCACTGGTCTCGGTGCCCGCCAGAAGGATCGAGGTGAATGTCTTGCCCAATTCCAAATGACCAAGATAAAGGGAACCGCCAACCCCAGCCTTAATCCAAAGGGGACCGCGCTTGGTGCCCAGTGCCGCAAGTAAATGCGCTTGCTCAAAGCACGGATCCGGTTCGTCACCTTCATTTTCAAACACCTCAAGGCTAGTGCCAAAGGCCGAGCCCGGCTCCGCGTCCCACATCACGCAAGCTCCGGCGCCTTCCCAACACAGGTGCGCCCGGGGATCTTGCGCCCCTGTGGGAATCCCCGAATCCCAAACCCGGGCCGGCGAACCCTCTTCTTTGATGTGGAGTAAGTGTTTCCCCACACCCGCCAGAAAACCGCTGCCACCCGTGGGCTCCAGGGCCCACAGCCCTCCATCAGATTCCTTCCCTAAGGCTTCGCTGGGGCCAATGTCCTTCACCCGATGATGCCTGGCAAGGTTTCCGCGCAAGATATTCAGACGCGGCCCCGGCTCAAGAGGATCCCCGAGGAATCGCAAAATGTCCCGCACCAGTCCAAGCTCACCCGAACCCTTGGGATGGAGCAAGACATCCACCAAACGACTATTTGCAGTGGAAATTCTACGCTGGCTTTTGAGCTCTACCAGAGCCCCGGTAATCAGCGCAGCAGCCAAGGCAAGGGCCACGACCCCAGCCGCCAATCGGGGTTGCTCAACGCAAAAGATCTTGAGCCGCTGCCAAGGCCCTGGTTCCCGGGCCTGGATCGGCATGCCCTGCCGCATAGCCTCCAAGTCATTGGCCAATGCCGCCGCGCTCTGGTAGCGGCGGCCGGGAGTCTTCGCCAGAGCCGTGCGCAACACGAGGGCCAAGTCCGAGGATACCGCAGGGTTTTTTACCCGCGGATCGGGAAGCGGCGCATTCAAGATGCGATGCATCAAGCCCGCAGCCGTGGCCGCTTCAAAGGGGCGCTGCCCCACCACGGCCTCAAAAATGGTTGCCCCCAGGGAATACACATCACTGCGAGCATCGAGCTCATCTCCCAGCACCGCTTCGGGCGCCATGTAAGCCGGCGTCCCCACCTGTACCCCCTCAGCGGTCAGCAGACTAGAGTCCGAATCCGTACGCCGGGCCAAACCAAAGTCCAGAAGGACCGGCGACCCTGCCCCGTCGATCATGATGTTCTGGGGTTTCACATCCCGGTGCACAAGACCCTGCCCATGGGCATGATCCAAGGCCCTGGCAATGCGTTCCATTTGATGCAAAAGGACCTCTAGGTCCTCGCCTATGGGCAAGGACCTTTGCTCAAGATGCTCAGCCAAGGATTCCCCCTCCACCAAGTGCATGGCAATGTACGGCACACCGTCGTGTTCCCCCGTGGCCAGCACCTCGCAGATCGCAGCGTGTTGCACGCACCGAGCCAATACCATCTCGCGCTCAAATCGCCGCCGAGCCTCCTCCTGAAACTGACGACCCGGGCGCAGAATCTTGAGGGCCACGGCCATGCTGCGGGGTGCCCACCAAGCCAAATACACAATCCCCATGGCGCCGCCACCGAGTGGCTGCAGCAAGCGAAAATCCCCAAACTCCTGGCCCTCCCGGGCGCCTAATCCCTCATCAGAGGCCAGTCCTGTTTGCACGAGAGAAGCGAATCTGCGCGTTAACTCTACCGCCAAATCCGGATGCTGGCGTGCCGTCCGCTCGACCTCATCCGCCCAGGTTTCCGGATCCCCCTCCAAGCACGTCGCCAAGAGACCCTCCACACTTGCCTCGGGATCCGGGGAATTATCCGCTTGGGTAGTCATGAATCTAGATCTTGCTCAGGGGCACGGCAGCGAGCCATTGGACAGGAAACGAACCCCTCCGGAAAGAGCTTCCATGGTAGACTACCTGCGCCTGCATCGTCGTGAATACCCCCAAAAACAACCCGTCCACATCCTCCCGCGAACTCCTCCTCGCCGCCCAAGAGGGGGACCTTGCTGCCCAAGAGGCATTGCTAGAGTTGCACCTACCCAGTCTGCGAGCTTTTGTCCGCCTGCGCTCCGACCCAGCCTTGCGTGCGAGGGAATCTGCCACGGATATTCTGCAGTCCACCTGCCGCGAAGTCCTGCAACACCTTGACCAACTGGAGTACCGCTCAGAAGCCGCCCTCCGAGGCTGGTTGCACACGGTCACCTTGAACAAGATCCGCGAGAAGCGGCGCTATCACTTTGCCGAGCGTCGCCGTCCGGATTGTGAAGTGGATGATGCACAACTCTCCCAACTTGTCGGCGCCTATGGTGCCCTCGAATCCCCAAGTCAGGGAATCATGCAGGCGGAATTGATCGAGCGCATGGAGCAAGCCTTCGATCAGCTCTCCCCCGACCACCGAGAGGTGATCACTCTCTCGCGTATCGCGCGCCTATCCCAGGCTGAAATCGCCACCCGCATGGACCGCAATGTGGAAAGCGTGCGAAAACTCCTCGCCCGCGCCCTCGTCAAGCTCTCGGCGCTGCTGGACGGTTGAGCCCATAACCCGGGGGATTCCCCAATTGCCGCGTCCGGTCTGGGGAACGGATGACTTGTAGAGGGCT
>CALEMP010000190.1 GCA_937910685.1 uncultured bacterium | reverse complement strand
AGAGTATCGATGTTTTTGCCGAGCGTGCGCACATTCGCACCCAGCAAGGTGCGCTCGTGGTGGACCTGGAAGGTGTGCGAGCTCTGGCCCCTGGAGCTGGCTTGCGCACGGAGCAGGCTCATGTGCGCTACTCGATTCCCCTGGAGGATCTGATGGCCCCGCCCAAAGTAGGCGGCCGGCCAAGAGCTCGCTACCGCACCGTTTCACAGATCTACGAAGACCTCCTTGTGGAGGAAGATCCAACCAAGCGACGCAGGATGAACTTCGAGATTCAAAAGCGTGGCAGTCGCTCGGTGGTCTACCTGTTATTCTTGCTTCTTGGGGCACCTACAGGTTTGATTCTACGTCGAGGTAATCAACTTGCCGCATTGGCCGTGGCTTCGGGCTTCGGTATTGGCTACTACGCGATCTCGATGAACCTCGGATCCAAGCTGGCGATGAACACGGAGTTGCCCGTGATGTTGGTTGCGTGGGGGCCCACAGGCATTGGGCTCCTGGCTTCGATTCCGCTCCTTTACCGGGGATTGAGGCGATGAGGGGGCAATCCGGATCCCACCTGCGCTTTTTGGGGCGCTTGGATCGCTATGTGGTGGCGCACTTCATTGGGTCCTACGGGACGGCTCTGTTCTTGGTGGTGGGGCTTTATTTGGTATTGGATATGGCCAATAACGCGGGCCAGTATCTTCGCTCGGGTGATGAGGGAACAGCCGCCTCAGGCGGGGACCTCCTGCATTACTACCTAATGCAGATTCCTTTCCTGTTTCTGCAGGTAGCCCCGTTCGTGACCCTGTTAGCCGGTTTGTTCACGGTCAATCGTCTGCTGAAAAAGAACGAAGTGACCGCAGTGTTGGCCTCGGGCGTCAGCGCGAGGCGCATGCTGATGCCGATCTTCGTGATTGGCTGCATGCTGTCCCTGGGCATGTTCATGTTGCGCGAGACTCTGGTGGAAACCTTGGCCGACCAGCGTGACCGATTGAGTTGGAAATTGAGCGAAGGGGATCAGCCCCGGGTCTATTCCGATGTGGTTGTTCACGACCTGTTGGGGAGTTTGGTTTTTCTTGAACAATTCTGGCCCGGTGACGAAGAGGGCAGTGCTCCTTTTGCCGAGGGCGTGGTTGCCATCGTTGCCGAGGCGGATGACTATGTGCGCATCGATGCCAAGCGTGCAACCTGGAACGGGACGGACTGGGACTTGCAGAATGGCCAGAAGCAAATCCTTGGGGACATGGCGGCCACTGAGGATGTCAGTACTCTCGTGGGTTTTGATTTATATCCCGAATTGGCCCTGACCTATCGCCGTGCCCGAGCTGAACCTCTGGAGCTGTCTTTTGCAGAGGTGGAACGGTTGGTGCGTCGCGAGCCTGATGACACGGCCTTCCGGACCCTGTGGCACTATCACCTGACCTTTCCCCTGGCGAATCTGATCCTCCTGCTGGTGGGCCTGCCCATGCTGTTCAACTACGAGCGCGGCGGGGGTTCCGAGCGTTTAGTGGTGGGGGGTATTCTTTGCATCTTCTACTTTGCAATGGACTTCGTCTTCCGCAACCTGGGAATCAACGGGGGGCTTTCCCCCCTGCTGGCGGCCTGGGCCCCGGTCTTGGCCTTCGGCAGCTTGGGATTGGTGCTCTTTGAGGGCATGCGCTCCTGATCGGTCGTCCCCAAAATGGGGCCTTTGAGGACGGATTGAGGGGTATCTTTCGGATTGATCCTTGCCGCAGGCCCCTGTTGGGGCTTCTATGGGGCTCCTGGGAAGAAATCCCCGGCCCAATCGTCTCCGAACCATCCATGAAGGCCCCCCTCCTGTTGCTCGCCGCATTTGTCGGCTGCCAAGCTTCCACCACCCCTGTTGTCACCCATTCCGTCGATTGGCTTGTCGATCACGGGCAGTTTGTGGAGGCCGTACGCACCGCCGCTATGGAAATCGAAGCCCACCCAGGTGACGTCGAGATCCAGCGGCAGCACCGCATGGCCACCATTGCCTGGCACCTTGATCAAGCGCGTACTCTGACCCTCGCGGGCCAGGATGACGAGGCCCTGAGACAAGTGGAGTTGGCCCTTGAGTTGGAGCCCGACAATCATGTGGTCCGCAGCTGGGATCTCAAAACCCGCAGCAAGCTCGGGAGTGAATGGTTGGATGTGGCCCAGGCGCTGCATTCAGCAGACGATTTGTCCGGAGCGCGCGAGGCTTATGTGAAGGCCCTTGGTTTCCGACCTGATTTTGTCGAGGCTGAAGCTGGCTTGATTCAAGTCCGGCGACAGATCACCTATCGGGATGAGTTGGGCGAGGACTACTATGACCAGGGCGTGCGAGCCGTCAGTAACTGGCAGCTGGACGCGGCCCACAGCCGCTTTGTGGCATCGGTCAAATACCGACCCGGTGATCCGCGCCCGATGCGGCGTGTGAGCGAAGTGGAGCGAGACATAGCTGCTCGTCACACTCGAATTGCTGGCCAATTAGAAGAGGCTGGCAAACATGCCGCCGCACGCAATGACTTTCGCGTGGCCCTCCTGCTGGATCCGACCAACGAAACAGCCCAGCAGGGGATGGATCGGGCACGGGTGGAAGCGGAGGCGGACGAGTTCTTGCTCAAAGGCAAGATGGCGACCTTGCGGGGCGAATTTGGCGAAGCCCGACAGATCTTGCTTGAAGGTCAAAGGGTAACCGTGGCGCGTCCAGATATGTTTGATCAGGCCCTCGCGGAGATTCAAGAGGCGCAGGTCAAGCAGGCTTACGAAAAGGCTATCTCACTAGAGCACGACTTTCGCTACCAGGCCGCCATCGCCAAGTTTGAGCAGGTTCTGGCGGTGGAGGATTACTACGAGGATTCCCGTGCACGCATGGAAACGCTCAAGGACTATGTGAGCGATGCGGAGGCCCTCTACAAGCAAGTCCTGGCTGCTGAAGAAGATGCGGAAGCCCTGCAGTTGTTGCGCCAGATCGAGCTGTTTTGGCCCGAGTACCAGGATATCCGCAAGCGCATTCAGGTGCTTGAGGATGCGTCGGCTGACTCGGACGCTTGACGCTTGGCCTCGGAACGACCGAGCCACCAAACCACAAGGCCTCCGATGCTGACCTCGATGAAGGGGTGGATCGACGTGCCGGATAGGTCGCCTTCGCCCATGATGAAGACCATGTAGATGTAGGGCAGCCATGCGCCGATTGCCACGGCCATGGCACCTTGGGCGAGGCCTTCGGGGGTTGTGCCTTCTTCCTCGGGTAGATCGCCTCCGGAGGATGTGATTTCCTCATCGAGCTTATCGAGGGCGCCGGCGGCCTTGTCCACAATCAACTGGGTTTCCCGTAGGGCGCGGTATTCCACCGGTAGGACCCAGAGGTTCAGGAGCAGGGCCAAGCTGGCTGCGACCCAGTGGGTTGCTGCGGGCAGCCCCAGCACGGGGGCACCGAAGGCCAAGACCGCCGCCGCGGTGATGGACATGCAACCGAAAACTGCCGCGGGATAAGCGCTCTTGCGGGAGAAGAAAAGGTTGAGCTCGTCGAGAAACTCTTGGGGTAAGTCACGACATCGAATGGCCTCCCGCAGGATGCGCCCGGTGATCATCATGAAGAGGATCAACAGGGTGTGCGCTCCAACGGTCAGGATCGCGGCGGGCAGGGCGACCTTGAAGTGTAGGCTCAGGTCGCCGCTGAAACCAAGACCGGCAGCGACCAGAAGGGCGAGGATGGCGGCGACGCTGCCAAAGAGGAAGTATTGGGACATTCTCATGGGTGCGTTCTCATGGGCGTGGCTTGGGCTGAAGCAGCGCTTGGGCGAGCTCTCCGCCTTTGAGGTCCGAGATGTTACCGCTTGGAGAGCGCTGCGCGGTGTGCTGACTCTGGGGGTCTGAAATCAGAGGCCAGGGACCGGTGGCTTCGGGATCCGTGGGGCCGGTCCACATGTCTACGCCCATGTTCATAGCGGCGGCTAGGTGAGCGGGGCCTGAGTCCCCTGCAACGAGCCTGATGCCTTCGCCGGCAGCTGCGGCAAAGAGCGAGGTGACTTCTGGCAAGCCCCGCTGATCGATCCAATGTTGCACTGCTTCTAGATTTCCCAGGCGTTGGCTGAGCTCCTGGCCGCTGCTTTTTTCCCCAGGGCCGCTGAGGAGCAACACATCTTCGCCCCCCTGCACGAGTCCACGCACCAATCCCTCGACTTGGTCAAGGGGCAAGCTGCGCCGATCTCCTGGGCAGCCGGGGTGCACGATGCGCCGCGGGCGTCCGCGATCCGGGAGGCGCGTCGCGAGGTATGCGGCCCCCGATTGCGTTGCTTCGGGGGAAATAGGCAGGTGGAATTTGGGCTCCCCGCAGTCAGTAAGCACGACCTCGGCCAGTTTCTGAACCCGTTGGATGCTGTGTTTTCCAAGGGCGCGTTCGGCGTATTCGGTCATGGCCCAAGCTCCGGAGGGCTCTTGCCAATCACGGCGGTGAAAACCCAATCGGCGGGGGGCACCGGAGAGGCGCGTGACCAGGGCGCTTTTCCAGTTGCCCTGGGCGTCGATGGTCCAGTCGGGGCCCCAATCGCGCATGGACTTGGCCAGGCGGGGCCAGGCCCCCAACCCTCCTGAACGATCGAACAAAAAGACCTGCTTCAGCCCGGGCAATCCTCGAATGAGGTCCGCGAAGGCCGGTTGAATGACCCAGCCTAACTCCGCCTCGGGGTGCGCCCTGCGCAAGGCGTGGTAGAGGGGCAGGGCATGGCACACGTCTCCCAGGTGCGACAGGCGGCAAATGAGGATGCGGTGGGTGGGAGAGTTGGGGCCCATGGGGGTGGTGCTGGGGTTTCAGCAGGCCAAGAGGATAAGCTGGGGCAACCCCAGCGGACCAAAGTCCCCGTGGGGTCTTGTCTCACCTTCCGACCCTGCCCTCCGTGTTCCGTCGTATCTCCACCAAGTGGACCCTGGCCGTTCTGGTCGCCGTGGCCGTACCCCTGATCGGTTTCTCCGTCTGGGTCGACCGCGAGGTTTCTCAGCCCCTGGCTGATGACGCCGTGCGCTTTCACCTCTTGTCGACGGCGACCGACCTGGCGGACCAGCTGGACACGGCACTCCATGAACGCATGCAGGACTTGGAGTACTTGGCGGGGATTCCTCTGGTCAATTGGCATGTAAGTGGCCGTGCCGAAGATCGGGAAACTTGGGAGTCCACTGTGCAGGATCTCTTCGATCGCATGGTGCGCCTGTCCGGGGACTACAGCATCGTCGTGGCGGTGGGCCGCGATGGGAAGGTGCTGGTAACCAATCGCCTTGATGCGGAATCACAGGGAGCGAGTCCGTCGACTCTTGAGGTGGACGTTTCTACTCAGCCCTGGTTTGCTCAACTGATGTCAGAGGGGCGTTCCGCCATCGGCTTTGGGACCTTGTCAGAGATCTTTGGCGTGGAAGGTGATGGGCGACCTTACGTGGGCTTGGCCGTACGCTTAGAGTCCTTAGAAGAAGAGGCTCCGGCGGGCGGCGCGGTGATTGGCCTGATGCACACCGACCGCTTGCAGGGTTGGGTTGAGGAGTTTGGCGTACGCCGATTGGGAAGGGATGGCACGCAGATCACCGAGGACTTGTACACCTCGTCCTACGCTTGGATTTGGGGAGCCGATGCGGACATCATCGTGGCCCACCCCACCCGGCATCTCGTCGGGCAAAAGGTCAGTGGCTTGGAGCAGGGTTCTCTCCTTCCCCTCGTGGAGGCTGCGCGGCTCAAGCCCTGGGGCATGTACCCGGATTACAATTTCCGTGGAGTCCAGAAGAAGGCGGCTTTCAAACGCCTTAAGCCCGTGGAAGAGGGCGGCTTTGGTTGGGTTGTAGGTGTTGGCGTGGACTATGGGGATATCTATGCCCCGGTGGAGGCCGTGTCGCGCACCTTGCTGCTGGCGACCATGGTGGGCTTGTTCTTGGCAGCGGTGCTTTCGTTTTTCGTGGCAAGGCGCACCTTGCAACCGATCTTGGAGTTGGAGCGCCATACCCGGCGCATTGCGGCGGGGCAGCTAGATGCCCGTTTGGGGTCGACCAGGCGAGATGAACTGGGGGATCTGGCGCGCTCCTTTGACAGCATGACCGAGGATTTGGCCCGCAGTCGGTCGCGACTCGTGCGGGCTGAAAAGGACGCGGCTTGGCGTGAAATGGCTCGTCAAGTGGCGCATGAAATCAAAAACCCTCTGACACCCATATCTCTTTCGATCAGTCTCTTACGACGGGCTCGGAAAGAAAACAGCCCCGAAGCCGATTCTATTCTGGAACGCACCATGGATTTGGTCGCGCGTCAAGTAGACGCCATGCGCGACATCGCCAGCGACTTCCACGCCTTTGCCGGCCAGCACACAGAGCCCGGGCCGGTGGAAGCGGGTGACCTGATGGACGAGGTGTTGGAGTTGACCCATGCATGGGCCGAAAAGCTTGGCGTGGAAGTGGTACGCGAAGGTGACGGCGGGTGCCTTTTGGCCGATGCGGGGGAGCTGCAGCGAGCCCTGTTGAACTTGGTCTCCAACGCCTTAGAGGCCCTGGAGGGTGTGGGGCAGGGTGGGCGCCTGACCGCGCGTGTAAGTACAGAGGGGGATCGGGTCGTGATTCTCTTGACTGATACCGGGCCAGGACTGGATCCGGATCAGGAGTCGAACCTCTTTAACCCCTACTTCACCACCCGCTCGAGCGGGACCGGTTTGGGGTTGGCGATCGTCAGGCGGATCGTGGGAGACCTAGGCGGCAGCGTGACCCTGAAGGCAGGCCCCGGCGACATAGGTGCTGAAGCCCGTATCGAATTGCCTTTGCATCGACGTTGACGGGCGACTGGATTTCCGTAGAGGCTCAGGATCCAAGCAAGGGCGCGCCGGAATCTCGTTCCTTCCTCAACTGCTCACCGGAAAATCCCCAGGTGCCGATGAGTACGGTCTTGCGCACGCCGATGATGTCGAGCAGCCAATCCCACCAGCCGAGGTTGGGGGATGTTTTGGCGGTGGTCACCGTGAGGTTGGAAAGCCCCGCATCGAAGACGTTGTCCCGAGCGATCTGGACGGACTCCGTGGGGAAGTCCCAGGCGAAAATCGTGAAGGCCCAGGCTTCCGAGTAGAAGCTGCCCGAGGTTTCGGTCTCGCGCTCGAAGGAAAGGGTAGAGCAGGCGGAGAGCAGGCTCACGAGGACAAGTCCTAGGAGTGCATGCTGTGGGCGGGGACCTCTGGGGAGCGATTGACTGACCATGACAAGCACTCTATCGTCCCAAAAGTGCCGAAACCGCAATCCTCTGTTGAAGATCTCCCCTCCCATGGGGCAACCTGTGGATCCTGAGACGTTACTGGGGGGGCAAACCCGCCCCCTGACCCCGGGTACAGAACCTCAGAAGTGGGCCTTACGGATCCCACGCCCCCCCAGAACTAGAATCATTGTGTCATCAGCCTCCCTCGATAACGCTACCCACCGGCGGCACCTGGAACAGATGGATCGGCAATTGGGGTCTGCTTCGGAAACTGCGCGGCTGTTTTTTGCTCCTGGCCGGGTCAATCTGTTTGGGGCGCACCTCGATCACAACGGAGGGCCGGTCATGCCCACGGCCATTCACCGGGGCACCCTGATCGCCGCCCGGCCCCGGTCGGACCGGCGCATGCGCATGGCGTCCACGTTGGGGGGAGAAGTTCTGGACGCAGACCTGACCGACCTTCCCACCGTCGCCGGCGGCAGTTGGTTCGATTATCCCCTGGGGGTATTGATCGAGTTGCTCAAGGGTGGCTCCAGCACCCCCCAGGGTCTTGACTTGTTTTTTGGTGGTGACCTACCCATTGGGGCAGGTCTGTCTTCCTCCGCTTCGATTTGCGTCGGCACTGCCCTGGCATTGGACGAATGCTGGGGTCTTGGGGTTGGACGGGAAGGTTGGGTGAAGGCCGCCTTGCAAGGGGAGCGGGGTTTTGTCGGGGTGCAGTGCGGCATCATGGATCCCCATGCGGTGGGTTTCGCCAAGCCCGGGCACCTCTTGTGGTTGGACTGCAAGGACGGCAGCTTCACTCACCTGCCCCTCGACCCTGATGCGGTTTCGATTGTGGTGATGGACACCGGGGTCAAGCGAAAGTTGGCGGCGGGTGCTTTCAATCAACGGGTGCAGGAGTGTCAGGCTGCGGCGAAGTTCTTGATGCCCTTGTCTCCCGGCGCTGAGTGCCTGCGCGATGTGAGCGAAGAGGTCCTGGCCGAGCACGGCGTACGCATGGACCCGGTCCTTCAGCGTCGCGCACGCCATGTGATTGGTGAAGTGCAGCGCACGTTTCAAGCCCGTGATTTCTTGATCCAGGGGGACCTCACGGGGGCGGGGGCCTTGATGGTTGAATCCCACGAATCCCTCAGGCTTGATTTTGAGGTTTCCGTCCCGGAGCTTGACCTTTTGGTCGATGCGATTGCGAAGGGGGAAGAGAGTTTTGGCGGCCGGCTCACCGGCGCCGGCTTTGGTGGCTGCGTGGTTGCGCTGGTGCGCCGTGGCCAAGAAGAGGCCCTGCGCGAGCGGGCGCAGGGCTGGTTCGTGGAGCGCTTTGGTCGCGACCCGGGCTTCGCGGTTTTCCTCGGGGACGAGGGGCCGCGCGAGTTGCCCTTGTCCTAGTCCTTTTGGACGGGCGTTCCGTGTTGGATGGATTGGGCCGCTAGGAGCAGCACCGCACCGGGGCCTGTGCTGACTACTGTCCCGCTATATAGGCTTTCCAGCAGATCCACCGCGGCTGCGGGGCGCCCACCGAAGTGGTAGTTTCCCGCTAGCAGCAAGCGCGCATCTTCGTCTAGGAAGTGATCGCTCAGGTAGCGCTCAAGGGTCGCTAGTTGTTGATCAAACTGGATCGGGTCCCCGTAGAAGGTGTGCTTGTCCACGACGTGCATGGCCAGGCTCGGGTCCAATTCGAGGGCCAATCGAAGTTCTGCCGCGGCCCAGCGATAGTCTCCAATCGCCATCAGCGCATCGGAAAGCACCAGGTGCATGATGCCGATCTTGGGGGCGAATTCTACTGCCCTTGCGTAGTGGTTGGCGGCCTCGCTGAAGTGCCCCGCGCGAAAGGCTTCGTCTCCCAAGGTGAGGTAATGGTGCGCGACCCGGTTGAGTTCCTCTTGCTTGGCTTGGTCGTTAGCTTTGGTTGCGGGCACCACCACTTCTCCTGCGGGGACCTCGGCTTGATCTAGGTAGATCACTTCCTGTGGAGCTTGCTCCACGTAGATCACTTGAGGTGTGGTCTCAACGACAACGGTTGTGTTCGGATAGTAGCCGTAGGGGACAGAGGGTCCGTACCAAGAATTCCCAGCAGGCCACCAGCCCCAATGGGAGTGTCCGCCGCTCCACCACCAACTGTGCCACCACAGGGATGAGCAGTACATGGGACCGCTGAACCAACCCCAGGAAGACCAACCCCAGTTGGAGTAGCAGCCCCAAAAGATGCTGTGGGATCCATAGCCATAGCCGTCGTGCCAGCCATGGTCGTATCCGTCGTCATAGCCCTCGTCGTAATCACCGCCGGTACCTCCCTGGCCAGAGTCCCCTTCGCCAGCGCCGGATCCTGAACCACCGGTTCCGTTCCCCTCACCATCGAGGCCGGGGCGCACTTCCGATTGAATTCCGTTGAGGTCGTCTCCTGCAGACAGGGTTCCGTTTCCAAGGCCATTGGTCTTGGCATCGAGAGCCGCCTGGCGCCGTCGGTTGTTCGTGGCTTGTTTGTACTGTCCACGCGCATTGCTGACCCGCGTCAAGGTTTGCTGCTTGCGGCCCTCGGCAATCCTCGCACTGCGCTTGATATTGTCCTGGCGCGCCTCGTTCGTGCGTGCCGTGCGGACCTGCTGGCCCTGGCGTGCGGTTTGCACCCTTTGCACCAAGCTGGAACTTCGGGCGGATTGGGTTCGGCTTGCTGTTTCCGCTGCGCGATAGCGCTCCAAGAGTGCGGAGCGAGTGGAGGAGGGAGACGCAGTCTTGGGAGATACGGGCTGGGCTTGGAGGGCGTTGCTCCAGCGGCTGCGGACAGAGGCCGAGGGGCCCGAGCCAGCGGGTTGGCTACGGGTAGCTGAAGCGGATGAGCCTTTGCTCGACGTACTGGATCCAGAGTAGGGCTGCGGGAAGCGCACCCTGCGTGGGGTCGAGGTGATCGGCTCGGGGCTGGGCGCGGTGCCTTTGGAGGGAGCCGAGCGGGAGCTGGAAGGGCGCCAGGTGGAACGACTGCTGGTAGGGGTCGGAGTGGTGCTGGACGGTGCCGGCCGCGTACTGGTCGTGGTGCGGCTGGGGGTGGTTGCGCGGGTCGGGCTGGTCGTGCGGGTCGGGCTGGTCGTGCGAGTCGGGGTGTAGACCGGGGCCGGGGTGCTTGAGCGGGAGGGGGTGGTGGTCGAACGGGAGGGCGTCGAACGAGAGGGCGTCGAACGAGAGGGCGTCGAACGAGAGGGCGTCGAACGAGAGGGGGTCGAACGAGAGGGCGTCGAGCCCTGGGATGACCGGCTCGAACTCTGTGTGCGGCTGCCTTGGGAGCTGCTGCGGCTCTTCTGGGCAAAAGCATCGGCCGAGGGGAGGGCCAGCAGAAGGATCAGGGTGGTGGTGATCAGGGGGGAGGTGCTCATGGTGCGCTCGGGTAGGAGTTCGGGGGTCAGGTAGAGTCTAGCAAGGAGAGTGCCAGCCCGTTCCAGGGCCCCAGGTGGGCCCCTGGGTCGCCTCCTGACCTATTTTGAAGACATCTCGGGCGTGCTCTCAAGGGGACGGCGGGGGTCCAGGGAGCGTCCGTCGGAGACTTCCACCCGTACGCTTCTGGCTCCCTCGGGGCCTTCCCAGAGCACGATGCGCGCGGGGCGCCCCCCCTCTGCCGCCTGGGCAACGAGGGCTCGTAGTAGGGCTGGATCTGGATCTTTCCCGGGGGCCAGGGGCCGCAGAAGGCCCTCCCGCGGGGGAGCTGGGGTCCAGGCACCTCCGGCAGAAACTTCGCCCATGCTGGCGCTGAAAAGAACTGCCTGCACTTGGCCTTGCTCGTCCATAACGAGTCCGAGTCCTGGGCGCAGTGTGCCGCCCCGGGCGCCAAGGGCTTCTTGGGCAGCGAGCCGTAGACGGGCAAACATCTCGGCATCGAGAGGTTTTTCGTCGAGCGCTTGCTCCCATTCTAGTCCCGCCGGAGCGGAGTAACGCCGGCTCTCTTCGGGGGGGCGTGTTGGGGCTTTGGGTCGTTGGTCCTGGGGCATGAAGTAGCTGTCGAGAAAGCGCAGGCTGCGGTCGACCCTAAGGACTTTCTCATGCCAGATTGTTTTTCCGTCGACGACCATGTCGAAGGACACGGGTTGAAATTGTTTTTTGATTTTCTCCCAGCGAATGTTCACCAGGGTCTCGTAGGCGGTTCCATCTCCACGCCGTACTTCCAATCGAATCGGTTGACCTTCTTCGTTGACTTGCGCCAGGAGCGAACCTGTTTTGCCTAAGGAAGCCTTGCGCTGGAGGTCCTCTCCCTTCCATTCAAATTGATGAGGCCAAGCCAGGAGAGCGCGGCGTAAGGCGAACATCATGCGCATATCATTTGACTTGGAACCTTCGGCTAGGCGACTGGTCCCCGTGCCGAATGGAATCGACCAGAGCCTCGATCCGTAGCGGTAGATCAAGGTGCGGCGATCCTCGCCGGGGTCCCGGGCGCTCAGCATCCAGCGGCCCCTGGCGGGGTATGCCAAATCCAGCCCAAGAGTGTGGGGTCGCTCGGGTGCGCTTTTGAAGATTACCTCTGAGCGCATGGAAAGGGTCCAGGCGCCCAGGTGTCGACGCATGGGCGCCGGGTCGGCTTCAGTCTCCTGGGGTATGGCAGCACTAGGGCTAGCCGCGATCAGTAGGCCCAGGGAGGCCAGAGTTCCAAGTCCAAGGGGAAACCGCATGGGTGCCAGGATAGGAGATTGGACCGCGTTTGGGGGGTTTTAGCCTTCGGGAAGACGGTTTGCCCACTCGATCCAAGCGGTGTCCTCGTCCCCGTAGTTAGAGCTCGAGAGCAACTGCAGGTTGCGCAGCAGACTGGCGCGCTTTTGCCCCTCTTTGTTTTCCAGTAGAGCTGCGGTCAAGATTCGCGCGGCGCGGCCTTTTGAGTGGGGATCATCAAGACCAAGTTTGGTGATCGCGCGGCTCGCGGCGCGCACCACCAGGAGGCGATCACTGCGCAGCATCAGGCTCATGTCGCCCAGGGATTCACTGTCTCCCAACCGGGCCAGAATCAAGACGCTATGAACCTGAACGGATGGTTCCGTGTCAAACAGTCCGTGGCGGGCTCCTTCCAGGGCGGGGGCGCCATCTGCTCCAGACTTGAGCAGCTCGGCGATGGCCCAGGAAGCGTTGCCACGCTCGCCGGCTTCTTCTGCTTCCAGCATGGCGATCAGGCCGCCAAGGGGCGTGTCGGTGATGCTCAGCAGGCCGAGGCCGAGAGCCGCGTTGGCGCGCACGGTGCTTGAATTGTCTTCCAGGGCAGCCAACAGGGGAGCCATGGCTCGTTCGGATCGACTGAAGCCGAGCGCCATGGCAGACACTTGGCGGTTGCGGGTGGGACCGGTTTCAAGTTCTTCCAGGAAGATGCGCAGGTCCTTGGCCGCTCGGTGGGAGATTTTTTCATCCAGGACCCGAAACTTTTGTTGGTCTGCCCCCCGACCGGCGCTCAGCAAAAGGTTGTTCCAGGCGGTGACCATGTTGTCCATTTCCATCAGGATGTAACCCCTGGTCCTTGTGGACTCTTTGGGGTTACTGATCTTCCAGTCCTCAACATTGTCCCACTTGTCCTGAGGAATCACTGACTCCGTATCGGAGACGGTGTCTTGCGCGCCGGGTGAGGTACAGGCGACGGTCAAGATCAGAAGGCTGATTGCGGGGATGAAGCTGGAGTTAGGGAACATGGTGAATGCAGACGATTGAAGGGATGAAATCTTCCAAGGGGCTCGGGCAGGAATCCAGGCTACTCGGCCCAGAGGCCAAGGGGGCAGTCTGGGCAAGGGGATGGTGCCAGGAGGCCCGGGCCGTTATCGTTGCGCCCCATGCCCCTGCAACTCTTTGATGCCATGGCCCGAGAGGGCTTTGAGGAGCTAGTTGCCTTGCACGACTCGGAATCGGGCATGCGGGCACTCCTAGCCATCCACGACACCTCCCGGGGCCCTGCCTTTGGGGGCATTCGGCGCTGGTCCTATTCGGTGGAATCCACCGCCCTGATGGATGCCCTGCGCTTGGCCCGGGCCATGACCCGCAAGTGTGTGTTGCTCGACCTGCCCTGTGGTGGCGGCAAGATCGTCATGCTTGATCGGGAGGGCCTGGATTTGAAGCAGGCATATGGGGCGATCGGGCGGGCTGTGGAACGTCTCAATGGGCACTATTACACGGGGCCCGATGTGAACACGGGACCTGAAGAGTTGGGGTACGTGAGTGCCGAGACCTCCTATTGCACCGACCCTGGGCTGGAAGGTCCCGGCGAGCTGGCGAACTGCACCGCCGAGGGCGTTTTCCAGGGCATCGAGGCGGCTTTGGTGAGCCTCGACGGGGAGGTCGACTGGTCCCAGCGCAAGGTTCTGATTCAGGGGCTTGGCGCGGTGGGGGAAATGCTGGCCCGTCGGTTGCTTGAACAGGGTGCTCGGGTGCTTGCCAGTGAGATCGATCCGGAGCGCGTGCACGCTGTGAGTGCTTCTCTTGAAGTCGAAATGGTTGAGCCGGGTACCGAGATGGAGGCTGCTTGCGATGTGTTTGCTCCCTGCGCCTTGGGTGGGATCTTGCACGATCTCTCCGTGGAGCGTCTGCAGTGCAAGGTGGTGGCCGGCGGGGCGAACAATCCCCTCTCTCGCATGGAACATGGGGAGCGATTGCACCAGCGGGGCATCTTGTTTGTGCCGGATTTTGTGATCAACGCAGGAGCCCTGGTTCGTGGCTCGATCTTTCACCTTGAAGGCCGGCGCGAGCCGGTTGCTGTGGTGGGGGGACGCGTGCGGCGCAGCGTGGAACGGGTGCTAAGTGCAGCGCAAGAAAGCGGTACGGCTCCCATCGCCACGGCCCTGCGTCTGGCGGACGGAGCCGAATCCTAGGGGTCCTGCCCTAGGGCTGCGATGCGCCCCAAATCCCTTGAATCGCCCGTAGGGGCACGCCTTTCAAGAGAGTGGCAGTCGCCCCGGTTTCGCCCACCTGAAATTCCGTGCCCACTTCCTGGTGACGTTTTTTGATGTAGCCCAGGGCCACGGCTTGATCGAGTTGAAAGGAGTATGCCCAGGTGGTGATCAGGCCCAGGTCACGGGTTTCTCCGTCCATTTCGCGGGTCAGTCGGGTGCCCAGAGGCAGCGGGTCGTCCGTGTCCAAGGCTAGGCAAAAGAGCTGCTTGTTGAGGCCTCCGTAGGTGTCGATTTTGGCCGCCACCTCTTGACCGATGTAGCAACCCTTGTCCAAGTTGAATTCGTTGTCGAGCCGCGCTTCAGCAGGATAGATTTCATCGTTGATGTCCACTCCCCAGCGCGGACGTAGTGCTTCCACGCGGAGGGAGTTTTCGGCTACGCGGCCCAGGGGGGTCGCGCCAGCAGATTGCAAGGCTTGCCATAGGGGGAGGCAGCCCTTGGGCCCCGCGTCCAGGCGCAGGCCGGAATCCCCGGCACACTCGGCGGGGCTGATGCGTAGGGCGAAGCCCTGCCAGTCCCGGGTCTCCACCTGATGGGTCAGGGGACCAACGACTTGTTCGGCGATTTCCTGGGCTCTTGGTCCACCCAAAAGCAGGGGGGCGCAATCGGCGCTTAGGTCCTGCAATTCAACATCTTCGCCGAAGAGATACATGTCGAGGGTCGTGATCAGGGACGCGGCTTCACCCTGGGGTGTGTCTAGGCGAAACCCCTCTTCCTCACGGAAGAGATCAAAGCGCGCTTGGACTTTGCCCTTGGAACTCAGCAGCAAATTAGGATTGCCTTCCCCGGGCTTCAGGGGCAGCACATGGTTCGCCAAGAGCCGATGGAGAAAGGCGGGTGCTTCGGTCCCTAGAATCCGGATCGCGCCGCTGGTGCTGGCGTCGATCAAAGAGCAGGAAGTCTTCCCCGCGAGGTACTCCGTGGGGACCTCTGTGTGTGCCAAAACAATGGTACCGGCCTGCGTCTCCGTGACACGCGCCCCCTGGGCCTGCTGATGTTCGAGGAGTGGTGAGTGCTGCATGGTGGCTGGGTGTGACCCCAGGGAGAGGGGCTTGGGGAGGGATGGGGCGAGGATGCAGGGTATTGCACCTCTGCCGTGGTTCCTAGGGGGGTATTCGCGCTTTCCATGATAGCTCCTCCTACCCATGAGCCGCCGTGGCGAATTGTCGCACATGGTCTGCGCGTTCCGAGCCGCACCCCTTGACACCCCATGCCTCCTCTTTAGATCCTGCAGTCTCCTTCGTGCCCGTGCGGGTCCGAGAGAATTCCATCCTGGCCCGATTCTCGGGCCCGGAACACCCAAAGCCCTAAACCTCATGGCAACTCAGCGATCGATGCGCTTGCGGCCTTTGACCTCCCGCGGCCCCTTCGTCCTTGCGGGACTGCTTGTGGGCGTTTTCGCCTCTTGCGATTACGACCCCGGACACGCGGACCTGTCTTTTGGCCTTTCCGAGACCACGATGGCGTCCCTTGACGACGTCGGTTTAGCAAGTTCGAGCCCGCAAGTGAGCGGTGCCCTGACCACGCTCTTCGGCACGCCCCAGGACCCGCACTACTTGATCACCGGCGACATGCTCGACGAGGACGAGAACCCGAATCTTGCGGGGGAGTTTGAACTCACGGAAGAGCAATGGGAGGCGATCGCCAGGGACAACCGCTCACGCAGATTCTTGCGTCAGTTGGACCTGATCGCTTCCGAGCGCTTTGCGGAGGTGCCCGAGCCCCTCTACGCTGGTGACCTGTGGGCCATCTGGACCAGAGACTTCGCGCCCTTGCACACGGGCGAGGCTTCGGAAGACGGCGGTCCCGCCACCACCGTCGATCCTGCTTCGGCCTTCCCGGTCGACGACCTGTGGGTTCCGGGATTGCCTGAGGACGGAGCCACTTGGGCGGAAGCCGCACGGCTGCTTTTCGTCCAGTGGTACCCATCCATGCGTGAGTCCGCCGAGATGTATCGCGCTCAGTGCCTGCATTGCCACGGCGTAGATGGGGGCGGCAACGGTCCCACCGGCGAGTTCTTGGAGCCGCGCCCGAGGGACTATCGCTTGGGCAAGTTCAAGTGGATCGCAGTGGAGAACGGCAAGCGCCCGCGCCGTCAGGACCTGGTCAACATCTTGATGCAGGGTGCTTACACCACCGCCATGCCAAACTTTGCGCGCTTCAGTTCGGGCCAGCTGCACGGCTTGGTGGACTACGTTCGCCTCTTGGCCATGCGCGGCGAGACCGAAACGCGCCTAGTACTTGAGATGGGGGATTCCGATTCCGGCGATCTGCCCTTGGATACGATCCAAAGCACCTACTCGGCCGTTTGGGCCAATTGGCGCGATGCGGACGAGAACTATGTGGCGGCCGACGTGGTCGTTCCCCGCTGGGACCAGATGAGCGTCGAGGACCAAGTGACCCGCGGAGAACATGGACGCGAGCTGTTCATGGGCACCCTGGCCAACTGCTTCTCTTGCCATGGCATGGACGGCCGAGGTGCGGATGCACCCAACTTGCCGATTTCCTTGGCAGAAGTGGTGGACGCGGACGATCACGAAATCGATCCCGAGTACGAGGCCCGCGGTGGTTACCGCTGGGTCGAGCTCAAGGATGCGAATGGGCAAACTCTGACCGATGCAGAAGGCCACGCCAAGCGGGACCTTTACCGCATCAAGCCGGACGATTGGGGAAACCCCTCCATGCCGCGCAACTTCACCCAAAGCATTTTCCGCGGCGGCTCACGCCCCATCGATCTTTACCGGCGCATCAAGTACGGCATCACCGGCACGATCATGCCCGCGGCCGAGGCCGGGATCAGTGATGGGGACATCTGGGACTTGGTGATCTACGTCAAGACGCTCGCGAACTCCACGGACTTGGCACGGGTGTACGAGCATAAGCGCGCGGCCCTTGCGGAACTCCACGAGGCCGAGCACGGGGATGCAGGTCACAGCAACGATCATGATGATGATGATGATGATGATGATCACACCGACACCGACACCAACGACGACGATGCCTCTGGGCACTAGAGAGGAAACATCATGCTAATGCGAATCACTGTAACTCTGTTGATGGCGGCTCTCTTGGTCTTTGGGCTCGTGAGCTGGGCGGACTATGACTTTTGGCTCATGGGGCCGTCCCCGTCCCACTACACCTGGTGGTGGCCGGAAGAGATGAGCACCCTTGGACAACATGCGGACAACCTGTTTTGGCTGATCATGGTGATGGTCACGGTGATGTTTGTGATCACCATGGGAGCCTTGACCTATTCCATCTGGAAGTTCTCGGCCAAGCGCCAAGACAAGGCAGTCTTTAGCCACGGATCCCACAAGCTCGAACTGCTTTGGACCGCGATTCCCGCAGCCATGCTGCTGGTGATCGCCTTCAGCCAGATGAGCACCTTCGCCGCCATGCAGTTTGATAGCTCCATGGAAGACGAAAACGGCGAGGAGCTGCCGGTGCTCTGCGAGATCTGGGCCAGTCAGTTTGATTGGCGCTTCCGCTATCCGGGCAGGGACGGCCGTTTCGGTACCAACGACGACTTCGAGAGCGCCTACGAGCTAGTCATACCCATGCGTGACCGGGAACCGGATCACGACAAGAAGAAAAATATTTTCCTGCTGCGCTCACGCGATGTGCTGCACTCGTTCTTCGTGCCCCACCTGCGCTTCAAGCGTGATGCCGTTCCTGGCATGACCCAGCGCATTTGGCTTGGGGTGGATGACGAGCAATTGGCCGAAATCATGGCCGACCGGGAGGACAAGAGCTTCGACATCATCTGCGCAGAGCTATGCGGTTGGGGTCACTACAAAATGAGCGGCAGGGTGCGTGTGCTCCCTGACGCGGAATACGAGAAGTGGGTGGACGAGATGACCGCACTTCAATTCGGAAACTCCTGATAGCGAACTGAACCGAACACGAATCATGTCTGATCCCAACGCATCTTCTATCCGCCCCGGAATGGGCGAACCGGGTACCACCCGCACGAGTCACGAGCACCACGAGCTCGGATTCATCCGGAAGTACATCTTCTCCGTCGACCACAAGGTCATTGGCATCCAGTTCATGTTGCTGGGTCTGGTGTTCTTCGTGCTCGGTGGCCTCTTCGCCATGGCGATCCGCTACCAGTTGGCTTGGCCCTGGGAGAGCATGCCGGTCATCGGTGATCTGCTGTTCCCTAACACGGGGCAAGCGATTACGCCGGAGTTCTACACCATGCTGTTCACCATGCACGGCACGATCATGATCTTCTTCGTGATCATCCCGCTGTTGACAGGTGCTTTCGGCAACTTCCTGATCCCCCTGATGATCGGTGCGCCAGACATGGCCTTCCCGAAGCTCAACATGTATGGCTTCTGGGCCATGATTCCCGCCGTCGGTTGTGTGTTCATGTCCTTCCTGCAGCCCGGTGGAGGACCAGGGGCCGGATGGACCGCATATCCGCCCCTTTCCACAATTGCCAGTGCTAGCCCGGGATCGCTCTCGGCCCAGACCTGGTGGCTTTTGGCCCTGACCTGGGTCGGCTTCAGTTCCATGATGGGTGCGGTCAATTATGTGACCACCATCGTCAAGATGCGTGCTCCGGGGCTGACCATGTTCCGCATGCCCTTGACCGTTTGGGCTCTTCTGATCGCCGCGCTCTTGCAGCTCTTCGCCCTGCCGGTGTTGACCGCAGCGAGCATGATGCAGATTTCTGACCGCGTGTTTCAGTCGGGCTTCTTCACTCCTACCAACCTTGTGATCAACCAGATCAACCCCGAGGGCGCTGGCGCGGCCGCGGGTGGCCAGCCGCTCCTGTGGCAGCACCTGTTCTGGTTCTACAGCCACCCGGCCGTATACATCATGGTGGTGCCGGCCATGGGACTTGCCTCGGACATCCTGAGCGTTCACGCGCGCAAGCCAGTCTTCGGCTACAAGCCCATGGTTTACTCCATGTGTTCGATCGCGGGCCTAGGCTTCATCGTCTGGGGACACCACATGTTCGCGTCAGGTATGAACCCGGCCCTTGGCATGACGTTCATGGTGGCCACCATGATGATCGCCTTGCCCAGCGCAATCAAAGTCTTCAACTGGCTCGGGACCCTTTGGGGCTCGCGCATTCAGTTGACCACTCCGATGCTGTTCACCTTGGGCTTCATCGCCATGTTCATCATCGGCGGTCTGTCCGGCATCTGGATGGCGGCCACTCCGGTGGATATCTACATCCACGACACCTACATCATCGTGGCTCACTTCCACTACATTGTCTTCGGCGGCTCGGTCTTCGCGCTCTTCGGTGCGATCTACCACTGGTATCCCAAGATGTTTGGCCGAGTGATGAACGAGACTTTGGGCAAGATCCACTTTGTGGGCACGTTCATCTTCACCAACGGCGTCTTCTACATGATGCACCAACTCGGCATGGCCGGCTTGATGCGTCGGACAGCGGACCCCTATGACTACGAGTCCTATGCTCACTTGCAGCCCCTGAACGTGTTCATCACGATCAGTGCATTCTGCTTGTTTGTCTGGCAGATCTTCTTCGTCTGGAACTTCTTCCACTCCATGTTCTGGGGCAAGCGCGTGGGTCGTAACCCTTGGAATGCTTGTTCCTTGGAATGGGAGGCGCCCTCGCCTCCCGGCCACGGCAACTTCGATAGTCCCCTGCGCGTGTATCGAGGCCCTTACGAGTACGCCGACCCTTCGGTTGAAGAGGACTTCCTGGCCCAAACCCGAGACATCGAGAGCAAGTAACCAACGCCTTGTTTAAGTCCATCCGTACCGCCCCGCTTGCGCGCTCCCTCGCGCAACTGCTGGTCTTGACCACCCTGCTGCTCCTAGGAGTCGGCGGGTTGGTGACGACTTATAGGGTGGGGATGGCGGTGCCGGATTGGCCCACGACTTTTGGTCAGACGATGTTTTCCTATCCCCTAGGGGAGATGCTCGAAGACCTGGGGCTAACCCTGGAGCACAGCCATAGGTTGCTGGGCAGTGTTGTGGGGCTTTTGTCCATTGCCCTGCTTTTTGCAGTCGCCAGGCCCGCCGGACGGCAAGCGATGATTGCTTGCTGTGTGGGCATTGGCCTTGAAGTCGTGGCGGTCGGGAAGCTTTACACCCAAAGCGGCAGCATCAATGGAGGCGCGGCCGTGGATTGGGTGGCGCCCGCCGGACCCTTTGCGGGTGCGGTCTTGGTGTTGGTCGCAGGCCTATTCTTTGGTAGCCAGCGGGGCACCCGGGCGTTGGCCCTCTTGACCCACTTGGCGATCATTGGCCAAGGACTCTTGGGTGGCACGCGAGTGTTAGAGAACAACGTGGAGCTTGCGTTCTTGCATGGTTCCCTTGCCCAGTTGGTGTTCTTGATCGCGGCCGTCACCGCGACTCTTGTGGGCACGGCTCGGGCGACCACCCGGGCGGGCTTAGCTCCCCTGCAAAAGGGTCCGTTCCTCCTGACCATCGTGGCCCTGGTAGTTGTTCTGGGGCAAGCGGTGCTTGGTGCATGGACGCGGCACACGGGCCAGACGATGGCCGCTGGCTTGCACGCAGTCTTCGCGCTCATCGTCTTGGGGATTGTCTTGCTTCTCTTTGTGCGCTTGGGCGCTTTCGAGCGCGAGACCCGGTCGCCTGTTGTGCGCAGCATGCGCCGGGGCCTCCTGCACTTGGTGGGAGCACAAATCGTTCTGGGGGTTGCGACCTTGATCGTGATCCTGATGTTGGCCGGTGGATTTAACGGGCATGTGACCGTCACCGAAGCAATTTTGGCCTCTGCCCATGTGATGGTCGGCGCCTTGCTACTAGCAGCGGTGGGCCGCGCTGCAGTGATTTCCCTGGGCGTGCGGGTGCAGCTCAGCACTGCGGGCG
>CALEMP010000189.1 GCA_937910685.1 uncultured bacterium | reverse complement strand
GGGGAGGCTCCCGGTGCTGCCCCGAGCGGACAGGTCTTCCCTTGGGTCTGATGGCTGAACAGGACCGCCTCCAGCTTGTCCGTATGCAAAGGGGTGAACCGTGAACAAGGCTACTAGGAGGGCAGCCGCACCGATCAACAACTTTATTCTTGTGAGTTTCATGCTTGACCTCCTTCGGAGTCATTCGAGGAGACATATCGCCAGAGACCTTCTGGAATGGCGTTTTGGATCTCTGGAGGCAAATGGCTCACGTCTGGCGGCGTGTCGGGGGTGTCACGTGCCTCACTTGAACACATCTGCGGATGGCTGCGCATGCTCTCTACGGCATCCTCGATGGCCTGGATGTCCTGCTCGTGACATCCAGAACGTAAGAGCTCAGTCCAGGAGAACAGGAAATCTGGGGCGAGCTTCACCGCTTCACGGGCAGAGCTCACCGGGCACTCGACGTTGGCGCCTCGTTGACCAACGGCCAACCAAGTCCAAGCCATGGCTTTCAGGTAAGGAGTACTTGTGGCTTTCACTGCCTCTCGCGCGTGGACGATTCCCTGCTCAAAGCGACCTGTGTTGCAGTAGAGCGTAGCCAACATGTTCTCCACCCGGGCACCAGGTGCAAGGCGCCGCGCAACTTCCAATGCGCAAAGTAAGCCCTGCGATTCATCAGCACCATTGGAGGAGAAGGCGGTGACCATCGCGTCCACGATAGGATGCAAGCGCCGCCACTTAGGGGCGTTGCGAGGGTCATCCTTGCCAACAGCAACCATCCGATTCCTGGAATCCCGCTCTAATAACGCATACCCAACATACTGTCGAATCACTTGAGCCAAGTCATCTGCCTGGAACTCCAGCACCCGATCGGAAATCTGTGCACTGGTGGATTTCGTTCGCTCGTCATCTCCAGTTACCCAGTTGTCGCCATCGGCAAGATCCTGAGTAAACATGGTCGATTCTCTCGCGGAGAAGACCCCAGCCAAGTCTTTCAGCTCGGGGTCATTCATCCATTTAGGTTGTATCGTCATGAGGTCACCTCCTCTTTCAAAAGGCACTGCTGTTGCAGGCTGTACAAAGCGGTACTGATCGCGGTTCGAATATGCGCGGGATCCCAGCCGGATTCCTTAGCAAGGTCGGTCACCGATTGTCCATCGAAGGCGACCCGGTAGAGGGGTTGCCGGAGGGGCAAGGGCAGGCCGTTGAAGGCGCAGCAGAGATCAGGGCCCGATGCGGTCGGAACCCCCAGAACAGCGGTCATGCGCAGGTGCTGTTGGTTATGCACCAGGACTTCACCTCTTTGCCCCACGCGTTCTTCCTCGCGCCAAATGATCAGGCTGGTTGCGCTGCTAAGGTGCTCTTTGCTCCAATCGAGAAGACTGCTGTCCTCTTCGATTTCGGCAAGGCCCAAGGCCAATGCAATCGCGCCTTCATCAGCCACTTCGTGGTGATTGAGCAGGAGGGCAAGGTCGCGGCAATGATGGCCAACGGCCTCATGCCACTCCTCACCCTCGGTGAGTAGTTTCACAACAGCTGCCGGGCCCACACTTAACATGTCGGGCAAGGTCGGCAGCGTGTTGAGCACAAATCGCGAGTTGGGGAAGCGCTCGAGCAATCGAGCGACCCCCGGATCTGGGTGCTTCATTTGAATCCTAGGTTCATGGAGGTCTGTCCTGTCGAGAAGGTCCGACATGGGTAAGAGTGTCCTTGCGGGGACTTGGGTTGCTTGGTTGGTGGTGGGCTCTTCTCCAAAAGAGGAGGGAGCCGCATAGGACACGCAGAACAACATTGAGCTAGCCAAAACCCAACTCGACAACCGGGGCGCACCCTGGCCAAGGCCGGGGCTGCACATCAGGGATCGGGTCGGGAGGGAGTTGGTCATCTCACAAGTGCCCCGCTGGGCACAATCTGAATTTAGGGGAGCAGGCCGCCGGGCGCATGCAATCCGGAGGGGCAGGGGCCTGTGGGGGGGGGGCGTCCCGCTGTAACCCCCTGCCCCTGAGGTCCTTAGGACCCTTGCGGCTGTTCCATGGCCTAGGCCGCCCAGGACCGGGGTTCTCCAAGATCGCAGATTCCCAAGGTTGTGCAGGGGTGAAAGGCACACTTTGAGGCCCTGTGGGAGTGTGGATAACTCCAAAGACAGGCCCTTGAGAGCCTCCCGGGCCCGCATCCCTCCCCGGTATGCCCTCCATGCCCATGATCCCTCCGTTTGGGCCTCCTGGATGGGGACCCTTGCACCCTATTGCGCGAATGAGAGGTCTGGGCCTCTTGCCACCCAAGCCCGATCTGCTCTGGGCGAGGGCGAGCCTCGGCGCATATCCTTTGGTGTCGAATCATCGACTGGTTATCCTAGAACAGCAACATCCCCAGGAGGTCCTGCCTGAAGTTCAACTTCACCCGTTCTGCTTCCAGGAGGACATCCCCGAGCACGGGATAGTCGACTGAATCAAATGACACCAGGATCTTCCAGCCCCAGCACTCCGACGCCCAATCTGGGTGAAAGATCGCTCCCCGTCTTTTATGAAACTTCGGCGGCAACATTCCCGCCGAAGATCGCGACTTGGTCCGACCGCCTGCTCAATCGATTTGGATCAGCCCCAGGTCGAGTACCTCCCCAGGGCCTAGGGTAGTGATGACTAGGGAAGAGCCCCTCACACCAAGTGTGGTGTTCGCGGGGAACCAGGTCTGAAGGAATGCTGCACCCTTACCGGGAATCACTGGGAAGAGATTCTCAATCGAGTTTCCCAACCGCTCGCGATACTGCGGGGGATAGAAAATCAAGGGCGGTACCTGGCCGGTCTTCTCGTCCTTGGCTATCCAGCCCTTGATGGTAGTCGCGGGCGGTACCTTGATCACAGACCTTTGTGTTCGGCTTGGGTCTATAAGGTGCAGCCCGCTGTGGGCGGTGCCTGCCTCTGTGTTAGCCCAGACCTTCAGCAACACGGGCTGCTGGAGACCCAAAAATTTGACCAGGGCCGTTCCATCTGCTTGGACATCAAAGTGAAGTCCGAGCGGATCAGAAGTGGCGCTCCGAGACTCGACCGTGCCCGAACTGAATGGCTCGCCGGTGCTGGTGGCGAGTCGAATGACAATGGGCTCATCGGGGACTAGCTCGCAGGGAACGCTCCACAGGGGCCCTTCGCTGACACTTGTGATGAGACTCGGTGGGGGGCCGATCATCGTCCAACCATCAGGGAAACGGATAGCCTCACTTGGTTGGATGCGGATCTTGAGATTCCGGCCACTTGGGAGACCCTCGATGTACACGGGCTTGGATAGGTCCACGGGGAACATGACCTGGTACATAGGCCTCTTGCGATCGGCTTCCGAAATGAAGATCTCTGCAGAGCAAGAGTTAAGCATGCCCAAGACGTTTCCTCCATGAGAGACAAAGGGTACTTCGACGCTCACCCGCTCGGTGTTGTCGGTGCGCATATGCACCACTCGTTCGCCCTTCCCGGGAAAGGTAGCCTGTGCTCGGGAAAAGGCGAAGCACCCATCCTCCATTCGCCAGCGCGCCCAAAGGCGGTATTCGCCGGGCTCGAGACCACTGACCAAAAAACCCTCCCCACGTTGGTGTACCTTGAGGAGTTGCGCGATGGTCTCCAGCGGGCCGCCCTCTGGCAGGGTGGAGTGCCCGCGGTCCATCACGTCCAAAATGCCGGAGATCGCATTGGGGGGTAGGACCACCCGTAGTCGACCGCTGAGCTCATCCCCCATCACGAAACGCGTGCGCCCTTGTGGTGCGACTTCGAAGAGCCCCGACAAGTTCCTGCGCACACTCGCGTGACCCACCCCATAGCCCGCGTTTCGAGCATCCTCCCAGGTTTCGTGGATCGGTTGAATGACGACCCCCGTCAAATCACGAGAGGCCCAGCGCAAGGGC
>CALEMP010000188.1 GCA_937910685.1 uncultured bacterium | reverse complement strand
ACACCCTGGCATCCATGGGCGCACGGCCGCCCATACGCCGCAGCGCCTGAAAGCGAAATACGGGACCTGCTTCCTTCTTGAACCTTTTGCCCAGCCGTGAGGCGCGGCGGAGGTGCAAGGAACGATCCAGGTCCCGATTTGTAGGAATGTGCTAGGATGAAGAAGAACCCCACCTCTTCATCCTATGCATCAAATCCTCAACCCGACCCTCGTCATCTGCGCGGCCATCCTGGCCCTGCCCCAAGCCGCTGCACAAAGCTCCTTCACGATCATTGCTTCGGGCAACTCTACCGACGCCAACAGCGACGGCACAGCGATCTCCGGCAACGACAACCAAGGCGCGTTCCTCTGGACCTCCAGCGGCGGCTACCAACCCCTGGGTCAACAGTCCGCGGTTGGTGTCTCTGAAGATGGAACCACAGTGCTTGGTCAGATGGATGATCCCGCGACCGGCGACAATGTTGCCGGACTATGGACCTCCCCCACTGGCTGGGTAAACCTGGGCAATTTTGGAGGGGGCTGCGGCAGTGATGTGGCCAATCCCTACGACCTAGCGGGCGATGGCAATACGGCAGTGGGACTCGGTTGGCTAGGCTGCACAGGTATCGCCTTTCGCTGGACCGTCGGCGGGGGCCTCATGCCGATCCCCCATTTAGGTTCCGGCAGCGCCAGGGCCAGCGTCATCTCGGACGACGGCGCTTGGGTCGGCGGTTGGGATGAGGCCACCAACGGCTCCCGGCGGGCAGCTCTTTGGGACGCCAATTTGACTGAACAGTTGATTCTTGTGAGCGGCAGCAATCCCACCGGAGCGGGAGAAATCAACGGTCTCTCGAGCGACGGGAGCTTTGCTGTGGGCAGCGAGGGATCCGCCGCTTTCATCTGGAATCAGACCACGGGCGCCACCAACCTCGGGCAGGTTCCTGGGGGAGGCTTTCTTGACAACACCCTCTTATTGTGCGTGGATCAAGCTGGCCAAGTCGCCGGTGGTACGTTTGGGTTTGGCCCTTTCGGCGACGCCATCATCTGGACTCCGGCCCACGGTTACCGCTTCCTGAGCGATGTGCTCACGGGCCTCGGCATCGACATGAGCGCCTGGGAGCCCGCTGTGGTGACCGCTATCAGCGACGACGGCAAGACCCTCATCGGCCACGCCCGTGCGGCGGGCAGTTTTTCCACTTCGGTCTTCGTGGCGGTGCTGGATGGGAACTCCGTGGGCACGGACTACTGCAACAGCGCGGTGGCAAACTCCAGCGGCAGCCCTGGAAGCATGTCGGCCTCGGGAAGTTCCTCCCCTAGCGCGAACAACCTGGAGCTGCAGGCCAGCGACTTGCCCCCGGGGAAATTCGCCTTCTTCCTCAACAGCGCCTCCCCCGGTTTCATTCCAAACCCTGGCGGCAGCCAAGGACACTTGTGCCTGTCCGGAGCCATCGGACGGCACAACGGCCAGATTGGTATGGTTGATCCAGCGGGGGTCTTTGCGATCTCGGTGGACCTCACCAGCCTGCCACGCCCAACGGGCAATGTCTCGGTGCTGCCTGGAGAGACCTGGTTCTTCCAGTGCTGGTACCGGGATTCGAATCCCGGCACGACCTCAAACTTCACGAACGGTCTGGAAATCCTGTTCCAATAGGGCTTATTGTCGGTAGACCGGCGAGGGATGACTTGACCGCGGCCCGCTCCCCTACGCAGGCTACTGGATCGAGTTCCTCACCAACCGGTCCAAGATCATGAAAGCCCACGCCCTTCCCCTGCTGCCCCTGCTCCTGCTCCTTCCGGCCTGTGGTTCTGACGCGGGGGGTGGCGGCGGCGGCGGCGGCGGCGGTGGCGGCGGAGGAGTGATGGGCTTCGTCAGCACATCCAGCTTCAGCTCCGAAGCAGGAGGAAGCCTCCAGGTCTTTGTACAGAGGAGCAGCGCCGGTGGCGATCCATTGACCGCCAACCTCTCCCTGGGGGGCAGCGCGACCTTCGGTGACTACTCCTCCGACGCGGTGGTCAGCGTGACCATTCCCGCAGGATCCGCAATCGGCTCGATCACCATCAACGATGATCTGTTGCATGAGGACTCCGAGTGGATCAACTTCTTCCTCTCAGGAGATCATGCGGATCCCCTGGCGAACAACCACACCATGACCATCGTGGACAACGACCCGGAGCCCCTGGTCTCCTTCACAACCAGTGGTGGTCCCGAGAACGAAGCGGACACCGCGGACATTCTGCTCACTGTCGAACTCAGTGTGGTCTCGGGCCTGCCGACCGTAGTACCCATCGTGATCAGCGGTGACGCCAGCGAAGGGATCGACCTCGACTACACCCTTGCTGCTGCTCAGATCACGATCCCCGTGGGGCAACTGGGAGCCTCGGTGCTCCTGCAAATCCTCGACGACCTGGACCCCGAGGTTCCCCATGAGAAGGCCATCCTGACCATCACCAACCCGATCGGGGCAGTCACCGGTGCGAATTCCGAGGCCACTTTCACCATCGCGGACGACGATGGCTTGTTCTTCGGGCCCGAGATCCTGACCGACGCCACCAGCAGCGACGGGGACGAGGCCAGCGCCTTCTGCAGCGCCGACCTGGACGGGGACACCCTGCCCGACTTGGTGGTGGCCAGCACCAGTCCTCTTGAAGAGATCCTGCTGTTGACCGGAGGTGTGGGCAGCTTCACTGCCACCTCCATCGCCAGCGGCCTGAGCGGTGCGAGCCATGTGGCCACGGGGGACTTCGACAACGACATGGACCTCGACATCCTTTGGGGTGCCAGCACCACCGGCGAACTCGTCTGGCTCGAAAATCCCTCCTGGGCGCCCCACCCCATCCAGGCTTCCGGCCCCATCGGCCTGCACGATTTAGAAGTGGGCGACTACGACGGGGACGGCAACCTGGACATTCTCTGCGCCCTCGACGATACGGTCGCCTTGGTGCTGCAGCAAAATGACGGCAGCGGGACTTTTATCGCCCTGAATGTCCCCGGCCCCGGCGACCCGCCCTACACGCGCATCATCAGCGCCGACCTGACCGAGGACGGGGACACGGACTCGGTTGCCATGGCCGCAGACCTCCTTGCCCAGTTCACCTCCGACGCCAACTCCCTCTTCTGGAGCCAAGACATCAGCAACCCCGGTGGCACCTGGAGCGGATTGCAGTTCGCCGACTTGGGCCACTTGACCCTCACCAAGAGTTTCATCGGGCACAACACAACCCAGACCGGAATCCGCGGGTTCTTGGACCTGGGCGGAATCTGGGAAGAGAGCGAATTGGTCGCCGGAACGGGCTCCTTGAGTTCCCTTGCAGCCGCCGATCTTGATCTGGACAACAACATCGACCTGATCACCTCTGGCGACGGCACCTGGCAAGGCTGGCACCAAAACCTGGGCGTCTTTGGCGGTGGTTTCAACTACGACACCTCCTACCCCATGCCTGCCCTAATCGCAGACCGGGGCATACGACTGATCGACCTGGACAATGACGGGGACCCAGACCTCGTGCGCATGACGGACGCCGGCCTCGAGTGGCACGAGAACGCGGCCCAGTAGGGACCCCGTTCCCTGCCCGCATGACAAGAGCGCCCAGGCCAGGCGAGCCCACGGCAACCGAAAGGGTCTTCGAAATCCTCCAGCTGAGGATCGCTCGGCTGTGCCAGTCCATGATCACGACCAGGTACGCAAAGCCGCGCCTCATCGGGATGTAGGTTATGTCGGAGCACCACACCTGATTCGGTCGGGTGATCTCCAGATTGCGCAAAAGATAGGGGTAGACCTTGTTCTCGGGCGATTTGATGGATGTGCGTGGTTTGGGATAGACCGCAACCACGCCCATTCTTCGCATCAGGCGCCGGGCTCGACCACGGCTGATCGACATGCCTCTCGCACTGAGCTCGACGCTCAGACGCCGCGAGCCGTAGTACGGCCGCAGCAGGAAAAGCTCGTCAATGGTCCGGCAAAGCTCAAGGTCTTCGGCCGTTACCGTCGGTGCCTTGGGCTTCAGTCGACTGCGGTTGACTTCTAACAGGCTCGCCTGGCGGCGCACGCTGAGCTGGGGATGGCCTGTGTCGATGAAGGATTTCCCTATCAGTCTAGCCCCAACTCCTTGGACTTTTTTGCAAGCCAGTCCCGCTCGATGATCAGCTGGCCAACCTTGCGCTCGAGCCGAGCTATGTGCCGCTGCTCCTCATCGGTCTCCTTGCGGCGACCGTTCTTGCGTTCGAAGATCTCCGACATCTGGCCTTGGAGTTCCTTCTTCCACTGCGACACCTGCACTGGATGGATCTCGTTCTCGGAGGCGATCTGATGGACCGGCTTGATGCCTTTCAGGGCTTCAAGCGCCACGCGGGCCTTGAATTCGGGGCTGTGGGTTCTGCGTTTATTTGGCATCGTCTGGGGGGCCTACCCCACCAGACTACACGAGATTCCTAACTAGAGGTGTGGCTCCGAAAAGCGGGTCCACCTCTCACTCGAAAGGACTGCCGTCGTGGGGCCAGAGGGGTGCAGTCTGTGAAGGCTGCCCCATAAAACCTCCTGGAGTTGTTGGCGAAGGTGGACTGCGTCACAGGCTGTCCGACTCCGAAGCGCAGAACCCAATCATTCCATTCCCCCTTCCGTATCCCATAGAATACAGAGTTGCGGACAGAGCCTCCACCAAACCACCTTGCGACTTGGATGCTTCCTGAGCTACTGTTATCGAAGAAGGTAGCTTTGCCCAGCGTTCAATGACCAAATGCTTATTAACGAGAGGATTGAGAAGCTAAAACCAGGATGCAATAGTAAAGAAGGGAAGAAGGATAGCGATGATAAGAAAAAGTAGCCCGTACCCTAAGAAATACAAAGCCCCAAGTAGTTGACCAAAGCCCCCTAGGGCCGTAGTCATGATTACAAGGTGAGAAGCATCTAAGAGTTCATTTCTGTTTTGGTCTTTCATTGGTTATTAATGGATAATAGGTGCTAATGTCGATGGTTTCAAAGAAATTATTTATTTGATCTCCCCCGGCTCAACGGAAATCCTATCCCCAGGACCCGCCTGGTCGATGAAGACCTGGATCGAGGAACCATTGGGCACGGTCCAGCCGGTCGCGGCGGCAATGGCCGGGGTCAAGAGAAGCAGCGAAAGGAAACGAAGCGCGGAGAACTTGTGCATGGGACCGGGGGCAGAAGGCCAGGGGAGGAGATTGGGGAGAGTCTCAGAACTCAATCCTCAAGGAACTGAGTCCAAGAGACGGCTGAGCGAGCTAATGGAGACTAAAAGCCCGATGGCAATAGGTGGAACCAAGAATCCCCAAAATGGAACCTAGCCACCCCCAGGGGCTTCCTGGGCCCCTGGGCGCGCCCTCATTATCAGCGAAGGCGACCCGTATTTCTGCGGGTCGCCTTCTGATTGGCGGTCGTTCTGGGTTCTGTGACCACCGCAAATGTTTGCGGTGAACCGACGGTTGGCTTCTCTCTCCTTCTCGTTTTGCACTGCGCCTCTCTCATTCGCATTGCTGAATGCCGGTCCGCTTTGGTGTCCCACTTCCCTGTCTTCCGCCTCCTCTCTCTGTGGCCGAATCATGTCGGCATGAATGTTCTTGCAGGAAGCGTGCCTGAAATTCGACTCTCTGCGGAACCCACGCAAAAGCGGCTTCGGCAGGCACGGGAGCATGGAAGGCGCATGGATTTTTCGGGCTCGTTAATCTCCGACCAAGGGCCTTCCCTTAGGCTCCTGGCTCGCTCGTGCTGCAGCCGCACACCCAAGAGTGCGCTTTTACCACAGGGTATCCCCCAAAAGACCTTTGGGGCACGGAAGCCCCTGCGCCCCTGTCCTGGCCCCGTGCCGGGAGCCCGACGAACAAGCCCGCCACCTGCGTGGGCAAAGCGCTAGGTTATGGAAACTCGGCCAGGGGCAAGGCATCCTGCTTCTCGCCGAGTGCCCCTCCCATGTCTTTTTTCCGACTCCAACAAGAACAGCTACGAGCTTTTGAGAAAGATGGGTTCCTCCTGGTGCCCAATCTTCTGAATGCAGAGGAAGTGCGCTTGCTGCGCCAGATCACCGAGGGAGTGGTGCGTTCCGATCCCCATCGACTGGATCGCCACGATGCCAAGGGGCGCAAGACCCTGCTCTCCCTGCGCAATGATTTGTGCGACGACATGTACAGCACTCTGGTCCGCTGCGAGAGGATTGCCCGCACCATGGAGGCCTTGCTTGGCGATGAGGTCTACCACTACCACCACAAGGTCATGATCAAGGAACCAAAAGTGGGTGGAGCATGGGAGTGGCACCAGGACTATGGCTACTGGTACGAGAACGGATGTCTCCGGCCAGATATGGCCAGCTGCATGATCGCCATCACCGCGGCCACCAAGGCCAACGGGTGCCTGGAAGTCGTGCCAGGCTCCCATCGATTGGGGCGCATCGATCATGTGGAACGGCACGGGCAGGTTTGCGCAGATCCAGAACGGGTCGTGGAGATCTGTGCACAACTTGGGGTGCGTGATATGGAGATCAACCCGGGCGACGGGCTTTTCTTTCACAGCAATCTGCTTCATCGTTCCCAAAAAAACGCTTCCGACGATGCCCGGCTCTCGGTGATCAACTGCTTCAACACGAAAAGCAACGACCCCATCAAGGAGCACCATCACCCGGGTTACTCGCCCCTCCCTATCTGCCCCGACGAAGAAGTCTTGGCCGCGGGCACGCGTCAATGGCAGTCCCTCTCGGAGAGTGCAGAATGACCCCCCGCTACCGCGTCGCAGGCATCAATTTTGCGCACATGCACATGGGCGACAACCTGCAGTTCGCCTTCGACCATCCGGACGTGGACCTGGTTGGGATCTGCGATGAAGAACCCGCGCGCATGCAGAGCGCCGTAGAGGCCTTGGGCCTGAAGCCAGATCAGGTCTTTACCGAATGGCAGCGCTGCCTGACGGAAAGCCGCCCCGATCTCGTGATTTTGTGCCCGCCCACCGGAGAACACGCCACCTGGGTTGAACGGGTGGCGCCCTCTGGCTGTCATGTGATGCTGGAAAAGCCGTTTGCGGCAAACCTGGCCGACGCGGACCGCATGGTCAAGGCCATGGAAGCGGGAGGCGGGCGTCTGGCCATCAACTGGCCCCTGGCCTGGTATCCGCCCCATGTGACGGCCAAAAAACTGATTGACGAGGGTGCGATCGGCGAGCTCATGGGCGTGAACTATTATGATGGCAATCGCGGCCCGCTCTACCATGTGGAAGCCAAGCTCGAGACCACCCAAGCCTTTCGAACCGAGCAGAAAGCCGACAGCTGGTTCTACAAGAAGGAATTGGGGGGAGGTTCTCTTTTGGATTACCTCGGATACGGAGCCACCCTGGCCACCTGGTTTCTTGGGGGCGCGGAACCAAAGACCATCACCACCGTGACCGACGAGACCGAGGGCCTAGAAGTGGACGAACATTCGATCACCATCGCGCGCTATGAATTTGGTCTCTGCCGATTCGAGACCCGCTGGGGAACGTTGAGCGATCCTTGGACCCACCAGCCTCAACCCAAGTGCGGTTTCGAGATCATGGGAAGCGAGGGCACCATCACAAGTTACGACTACGAGGACACGATTCGCATCCAGACCCGTGAACAACCCGAGGGACTGGTCCTGCCCGTGGACAAGCTCGTGGCCCCCATGCAGAATCCTGTGCAATACATTTTGGACTGCTTGAAGACCGGAGCCAAGATTGAAGGGCCCCTGGACCCCAAGCTGTCGCGGGTGGGCCAGCGCATCGTGGACTCGGCCATGAAGAGCGCAAAGAGCGGCCGCAGCGTGGATCTTTGCGGATGAGTGCCAACAGGGACGCACCCGGCATTGGCCTGATCGGCTGCGGTGACATCAGCGCCATGCACTTGGGCGCGTACAAGCGCCTGGACCTGCCCGTGCGCGCGCTTTGCAATCGCACGGTCTCCAAGGCCCACGAGCGGGCAGCTGAGTTCTTTCCAAAGGCTCACGTGTGTAGCGACCACACAGAATTGCTGGCCCTGCCGGAGGTGGCGGTGGTCGATGTCACCACCCATCCCACCCAGCGTGTGGAGTTGGTGGCCGATGCCCTGCGCGCAGGAAAGCACGTCCTCAGCCAAAAGCCGTTTGTCTTGGACCTGCAACAGGGCGAGGACCTGATTGCCCTAGCCGAGGATCACGGTGTATTGCTTGCGGTGAACCAAAACGGACGCTGGGCACCGCACCTGGCGGGTATCCGCAAAAGTGTGCGAGCGGGACAGATCGGCTTGCTGCAGTCCGTAGAAGTTTCCATCGACTGGGACCACTCCTGGACCGTGGGCACGGCCTTTGATCACACGCCCAACCTGGTGCTTTTTGACTTTGGAATGCACTGGTTTGACTTGGTGGCCTGCCTTTTGGATGGCCGAGAGGTGTGGGAGGTCAGCGCCACCACAGGGCGCACGCCCACACAGGCCTCGCCCCAACCCATGTTGGCTGAGGTCCTCATGACCGGACCGGACTTGAACATCCACCTGCGCTTCAACGGCGACTGCACCAGCAACCCCCACGACCGCACCGAGGTGGTGGGTAGCGAAGGCACCCTTGTGGCGCAAGGTGCCGACCTCAAGACACAGGCCCTCACCCTGCAGCGCGGAAACGATCGCACTTCGATCCCCCTCCAGGGCGATTGGTTCACCACAGGATTTGAGGGCACCATGCTAGAGCTGCTACGCGCGATCCGAGAAGAGGACACCCCCAGCCACAGCGCCCGCAACAACCTGCGCAGCCTAAAACTCGCATTTGCCGCCTGCGCCAGTGCAGAGTCCGGCCACCCCGTACACCCCGGGGACATCCGCTCCGTCTAGCTATCGAAGCGGCTGCACCATAGGCACCACAACGACTCAGCCCCCGAGCAACTCAAAGCCGCCCACATCCCAGCCCTGCTCATCCGCCAGATCCAGCAGAGCCGCAGTCACCTCAAGCACATAAGCATGGCGCTCCCCCGGCGCATAGCCGTCGTGCATCAGGACCACTGCCCCACCGGCCTCGCGCACGGAACGCAAGCAGGCAGCAACATCCAGAGGACCTCCGGAATCCCCGGAATCATGGGTCCACCAACGAATTCCTTGCCCCGCGCGCCCAAGCCAAAAAGCCGAATCGGCACACAGCTTGCCATAGGGCGGTCGGTGCCCCGCCGGTTCAAGTCCCGCAGCCGAGAGGGTGCTATGCCCACGGGCGAGGTCCTGCAACCGAGTCCAAGGGGCGCTCTTCCAGGGATGGTGGTGGCTGTAAGAGTGGCTCCCCACTTCGTGTCCCGCCTCTGCCACCGAACGGGCCAGTTCCGGCGCCGCCTCGACCTTTTCACCCAGCATGAAGAAGGAAGCGCGGGCCCCGCGTTTTTGAAGCAACCCCAACAACTCCGGCGTCAAACCATCCCAAGGACCATCGTCATAGGTCAGGATCAACTTGCCGCGAACCTCATCCCGCAATTTTCGTATCTGTCCCTTCTTCCAAAGATGGGGCAGGACGATTTGAATCCCCACGTAGAGGGCTCCTAGGCCAGCGAGGGTCAGGAGGATGGATTGGGCTGGAGGCATGAGGGAAAGCTTTGGAGGGACGCCTTATCTGGGCAGTCCCCCCGTGCCCCACAGCCTACAGAAAGGTCAGTGCCAAGCCGCCGGAAGTGTTCGAGGTAGTCCCCGATCCATTGGTATCCCGGTACCACAGCTGGAAATTCCAAACCGCGCCGGGTTGGAACACGGTCAGCTGGGGCAGGCTGACAAGGTTGGGCGCAAAGCTCATGGAGCCCGAGGCCCCAGAATTCAGGGTCTGGCCCCCATCATTGGAGTTGAG
>CALEMP010000187.1 GCA_937910685.1 uncultured bacterium | reverse complement strand
GACGAGGATCACGACGAGGATCACGACGAGGATGATGGGGACGAAGCCAAGATGGACGCTAGGGCCAAGGCCCGCGCTCGTCGCAAGGCAGAGAAAGACGCCCCCAAGAGTCGCAAGGAGCCTGCGCGTAGGGAAGTTCGTCGGCGCGCACATCGCAAGGAGCCCATCACCGATGTGCTTAAGGTCGGCGATCAGGTTGTGGTCCAGATCACCAAGGATGCGATTGGCGACAAGGGGCCGACCCTGACGACTTATGTCTCGATCCCCGGGCGCTACCTAGTGTTGATGCCTTCAATGGCGCGCACTGGAGTGAGCAAGAAGATTCCCGACGAGAAAGAGCGCCGGCGCCTCAAGCGCGTACTGTCGGGCATGAACTGTCCCAACGAAATGGGCGTGATCGTGCGTACCGCTGGCGTGGGCCGGCGCAAGACCGATCTGCAGCGTGACCTGGACTACCTCATGGAAGTTTGGGATACCTTCAGCAAACGCCTCAAGCGGGGTCATGGACCGGCGCCCATCTACCAAGAATCTGACTTGGCAATCCGCACCATGCGCGATCTGTTCGATGAGCAGACCAAGGTGGTGATGGTGGATGACATGGAACTCTTCGAGGAAATGCAGACCTTTGCCGAGCAGCTGATGCCCGAGCAAATGCACCGCATCGAACGCTATGAGGGTGATCGTCCGATCTTCCACCACTTCGGCATCGAACAGGACTTCGAGCGTGTGTTCACACGGAAGCTAGAGTTGCCTTCGGGCGGCTCTGTGGTCTTCGACCAAGCAGAGGCTTTGGTGGCTATCGACATTAACTCCGGGCGGACGCGCACCAAGGGCCATGACTTTGAAAAGGTGGCTCTTAAGACCAACATGGAAGCGGTGCCGGAAATCGCCCGTCAAATCCGCCTGCGGGATTTGGGTGGTATTGTGGTGATCGACTTCATCGACATGATGCGGCCCGCGAGCAACCGTCAGGTCGAGAAGACTTTGCGCACGGAATTGGCTGGCGATCGGGCGCGTTCGAAGCTTGGCCGTATCGGCCAATTTGGCTTGCTGGAGATGACCCGTCAAAGGCTCGGCCCCGGCACTCACAAGAAGGTATTCACCGCCTGCTACCGCTGCCGGGGAACGGGCCGCTTGCGCACGGTGGAATCCAGAGCCCAGGCAATCCTGCGCCGATTGGGTTCGGCAGTGACCCTCAAGGGGTTCTCGACCATCGAAGTGCGGGCCCATCCGTCGGTGGTCCAGTACCTCGGAGAGCGACTTTCCGACTGGACTCGGGCCATCGAGCACCGCTCCGAGAAGAAGCTGATCTTTATTGAGGTTCCCGAGCAACAAGAAGATTCGGTCCTGCGTTATCTGCGGGCGGATGGCCGGGAAGTGCGCCCTGGGGGCCGTCGCAAGCGGTAGACGCCGCTTGATGCCCCTTCAGGGGACTCGAAATGGCGAATCAATTGCCCTCCAGCCTTGCGCTGGGGGGGACTCCCCGCTACGTTGCTCGGCCTTATTCGTCCATCTAGGACGTCCGCGGGTGGATTTCACCGCGGGAAAACACGGACAGAACTGTGTACGCAATAATCTCAGACAGAAACCAACAAAGCACCGTACGCGTCGGAGACGTGGTCACGTGTGATCTCATGGACGGAGCCGAACCCGGCTCGTCCATAACCTTCGAGAATGTCCTGCTCATCGGCAACGAGGGCACCGTCCAGATCGGTACACCGATGCTTGACGGCGCCAACGTGAAAGGAGAAGTGATCGGCGAAACCAAGGGGAAGAAGCTCGTGATCTTCCGCTTCCGCCGTCGCAAGAATATCCGCCGTAAGACCGGTCACCGGCAGCATTACACTCAAGTACGTATTACGGAGATCAGCGCCTGAGGCGCGAGGGAGCATTCAATGGCACATAAGAAGGGTCAAGGAGCAACACGCAACGGTCGTGATTCAAATCCTCAATTTCGCGGCGTTAAGCGCTACGGCGGCCAGGCCGTCACTCCCGGCACGATTCTCGTCCGTCAATGCGGAACGCGCTTCAAGCGCGGAGTCAACGTGGGAATCGGCAAGGACTACACACTCTTTTCTCTGATCGACGGCACCGTGCGCTTCCAGTCTGGACGCCGGGTTCACGTGGATCCTATTGCTGAGTAGTTTGGTGCTGGAAGGGTAGACCCTGGGAAACCACCCAGGCGACTCCTCCGGCCCAGGACTCGGCGCAGGAAGCACAACCATGTTCCGCGACGAAGCATTGATTGAAGTTGCCGCTGGCAAGGGTGGTGATGGTATGTCCTCATTCCACCGGGAGAAGTACGTCCAAAAGGGCGGTCCCGATGGTGGAGATGGAGGGCGGGGTGGAGACGTCATTTTGGCGGCTTCCGAATCCGTGCACTCCCTCCTGCGTGTGGCCCGTGCTCACCGCTATCTGGCCAAGGACGGCCGCCCCGGAGGCACCAACCAGCGCTCGGGACGTTCCGCCGATCACGTGCGCATCGAAGTTCCCCCGGGCACCCAGATCTTTGACGCGGAGCACGGCAACCTGTTGTTTGACCTGGACGAGCGCGATTCCGAAGTGGTGATCGTCAAGGGAGGCAAGGGAGGCCTGGGCAACCAGCACTTTGCCACCTCCACCATTCAGGTTCCGACCACAGCCTATCCCGGCAAGCCCGGGGAAAAGCGCCACTTGCGATTGGAACTGAAAGTGATCGCTGAGGTGGGCCTGTTGGGCTTGCCGAATGCGGGCAAGAGTACTTTCCTTTCAACGGTCACCGCCGCCCAGCCGAAAATCGCGAGTTACCCATTCACGACCCTCGTTCCCCAGGTGGGGATGGTGGACTTGTCTGGTTATCGCAGCCTCTTGCTGGCAGACCTGCCGGGTTTGGTAAAGGGCGCGAGCGAAGGTTTGGGCCTAGGACACACCTTTCTCAAGCACTTGGAGCGCTGCAGTGTCTTGCTGCAGTTTGTGGATGTGCATCCCGAGGCAGTGGATGATCCGGTAGAGGCCTTTGAGGTTCTCGACCGGGAATTGCAGCAGGTTTCCTCGGACTTGCACTCCCGGCCACGGTTGGTGGTGGGCACCAAGCACTTCGAAGACGAAGGCTCTAGCGAGCGGCTCAAGTGTCTGGATGAGGCTGTGCAAGCCGCCGGTCATCAGCCGGTCGTGGGTATTTCGTCCGTACTGGGCACTGGGGTTCCGGGTCTGCTTGAACAGCTCTGGAAGCTGGTGCATCCCGGCGACATTATTCCCAGCTGAGAGACACCTAGGCTCGGGCGAGTTCCAGCCCAGGGTCTCACTTTGGGACGGTTCAAGGCGCTGGACAGTGCTGGACGATAAGGACGAGGTCGACTCCATTCAGTCCAAACCCACGCCCGATCGTGCCCAGCCCCGAATTTCAAATCCCCGACGACGAGTTCTCTTTCCGCAATGTGGCTCCCGCCGAGCCCCAGGATCCCCAGGATCCCCAGGAGCCCCAGGCCAGCAGCCCGGAAGGTGTTCCGGCACACACGGTCCCGCTTGAGACTAGGGAGCCCACCCAGGTGGATCCCGAGAGCGATGTGCCGAGGAGCAAGCCTCGACGCAGGTTTGAGCCTGTCCCCTTAGTGGGGGAGACTTCTGCATCTGTCCAGGAGCCGGAAGTGGCGTCCTTGAGTCAGGATTCAGCATCGGAACAGAAGGCGCCACCATCGTCGCTCCAACAAACCGGTATCTCTCCGCGGCACCAAATCGAGGCTTGGCTGGCGGCCATGGTCCACGACGGCGCCAGTGACATTATCTTGCGCGCAGGAGGACGGCCATCCCTGCGTGTGGACGGCAGCATTCGCTTCCTTCCCGGTAAGGTGCCTGGTCCAGGGCCCATGAAGGAAGTGCTCGAAGGGATTCTGGGACCCCGTCGCTGGGAAGAGTGGAACGAAAGCGGCTCGGCGGACTCTGCGATTCAGCTCGACGGGCTAGGTCGCTTTAGGATCAACGCCTATCGCCAAATGGGCGAGCCCGCCATGGTGATTCGGCGCGTGAATGAAAGCGCGCCGGACCTGAGCCAACTGGGTTTACCCCATGAGGAACTCGAAACACTGGCTTCCCGTCAGCGTGGTTTGATCCTTGTCACCGGAGTCGCGGGGTCGGGTAAGTCAACCACCCTAGGCGGGATGATCCAGCACATTAATAGCACCCAAGAGCGCCACATCATCACTCTTGAGGACCCGGTGGAGTTGCTCTTCAAGGAGAAGCGCAGCGTGATCAGCCAGCGCGAGGTGGGAACGGACACCACCTCGTTCAGCGATGGATTGCGACACGCCCTGCGCCAAAGTCCTGATGTGATCTTGATCGGCGAGGTGCGAGATGCCACTACAGTAGTCGCGGCCCTTGAGGCCACGGAGACTGGGCACCTAGTGATGAGCACCATGCACACGGTCAATGCGGCTCAGACCATCGACCGCATACTTGGTTTCTTCGGCACGGAACGACATGCTCAGGTGCGTCAGCGCTTGGCGGGTAACCTGGCGGGAGTTCTCTCCCAGCGTCTCGTGCCTGCTCGGGATGGGGGACTGGTGCCGGCCTTTGAGCTAATGGTCCCTTCGCCCCATGTGCGCGAGTTGATCGAGGAGGGTCGCACCGGGGAAATTGCCAAGGTGATTGAATCCATCGGCGAAGGCGGATTGGTGTCCTTCAATCACAGCTTGCTGCGCCTGGTGGAGCAGCGCGTGGTGGACCTCGATGATGCCCTGGCCAGTTCCGATCGACCTGAAGAGTTGCTGCTGAGTCTGCGCGGGATTCGCGGAAGCGCCAAGCGCGTGAAGTTGCCCGAAAACGACGGCCGAACGGGGGAGACTCCTCCGGAGTCTGGTTCCGGTGGTTTGCGCCTGGCCCAATAGGAAGCTGGGCTGTGGGCTGCCCCTGGGGGTCAGGGCACCGGGGACTCGGGCTAGGGCGGGGTGCCAGGAATTGAGAACCGTGAGTTTTGCGCCCTCCGGAGGGAATATCCCCCCCGCTGGTGCGTCAGAACAGGTCCTGCATCTGGTTTCCGAAGGGTTTTTCCCCTTGCGGTGGCCTGGGGAGGTCGGACCAGCCATGATGGGCCGCACAGAACAGCCAGCAGGCCCCGCAAGCACACACCATCGCCGAGCCGCTCCCGGCCCGGCACGCCCCTAGGGGCCGACCTACCAAATCCATGAAGGCATCATCCATCACCCTCCTTTGCTGGGCCACCAGCGTCGCCGCTGCCGTGGGCCTTGGGGCCACCGTGGTGGATTTCCGCGGCCGCCTCAACGCCATGAGCAGTCCGTTCGACGAGGCTCAAGTGCGCGGCATCCTGGAGTCAGGCATTCAGATCCAGGATACGCGCGCCACGACGGTGGACTACAACCAACAGGTGCGGCCTCTGTGGATCAACATGAACTGGACCGGTAAGCCCCCCGAAATCGTGGTGGCTCCGACGGCCCAAAAGGGCCCCGAAAAACCCAAGTACCAGCCAGTGGCCGAAGTGCTCTCGATCCTCTACTTGCAGGTGGACGTGGTGGATCCCGGCAAGTCGGTGATTATGGTGCGTTACAAGGCTGGAGGGGAAACCGCCAACCTGAAAGTGGGTGATACCCTGCCCGCTCCGAATATGGGCATCGTCGTGAAACGGATTCATCCCGAGGTTGTGGAGTTTGCTTTCCCCGACAACGCCGATCGCGAGAACGAGACCATTGTGCCTGGCCTTCATGACGGCGACATCTTGATCCACGTGGTGGGTGCGGGAAGCATCGTGCAGCCCATGCGTGATGAGATGCCCACATTCACCAAGCCATTGGCTGTGGTTGCCCTGGATACTCGTAGCTTGGGTGGCAACACCTGGGAACTCGGCACCAATGACATGGCAGAGTTCGGCGAGGACTACCAACGCATCCTGACCCAGGATGTGCAGATGCGCACGCACTTTGACAAGGACGGCAAGCGCTCGGGGGTGGAAATCACCGAGGTCAAGCCGGGTTCCATTGCTTCCAGGCACGGGGTTAAGTCGGGAGACATTGTGATCTCAATCAACGGCTATCCGGTGAGCAGCAAACAGGAGGCGATCAAGTTCGTCAAGAACAACAAGGACACCTACACCGTGTGGGAAGTTGTGGTCGAGAACATGGGCCGCCGAACCACCAAGGTTTACCGTAGCCCCGAATCCGATTGAGTTCAGCCGCGGGGGGCCCACTCCCAGATCCCGGGAGCCCTGGATCTTTTTGCTTTGACCTGGGTAATACCCGGGCAAAGTTGATTTGGGTGCCTGTGGCCGCGGAGCCCCGGGTGCTCTTTACCGGTGAATTCGAGGCTCTGATTGTTGCGCTCTCCAGTGGGGACCTGCAGCCCGTGGCCAAAGCCGTGGATCAGCCCCGCTTGATTTGCAGCGTGCGCGAGGCTGATGCCGCCGCCGAACTTGGGCGTTGCCTCAAGGGCGCGTCTCCCGTCGTGGTGGATCCGCCCCATGGATTGTCCTTAGAGGTCGATGCGCCGGAAAGCGTCGGTTCTGATCGCCTGTTCGCCGTACGGGGCGCCCTCGAACATCGCCCCCAAAACTGGATCGTCGTTCAGGTTGGTACCGCGTTGACTGTGGATGCGGTGCGTTGGACTGGAGAACAGGGCGCCTTCCTGGGGGGAGCAATTGCTCCCGGGCCACGGCTCTTGTCCGAAGCTTTGCACGCTGGGGGAGCTCGCTTGCCCCTGGTCGATCCCCAACCGAATGTTCCTGCCACTGGTGGCAACACGGAACGCGCCCTGGCTGCGGGAATCGCCATTGGTCTTGGGGGTGCGGCTCAAGCGCTCGTGCGCGAAATTGCCCGGGAAGCTGGGTGGCCCGCTGCCCCGGTGATGCTCACCGGAGGCGCGCGGGGATTTGTGCGCGCGGCTCTTGGGGAAGGCCCGGGGGCTCTCCATGAGGAGGAGCATCTCGTGGCTCGGGGCATGGCTGCGGGCTACGGAGCGTAACCATGGGCAATGGACTCGATCTGATTACCCCACCGGGACCGGGGGGTGTTGCGGTGTTGCGCTTGAATGATTCCATGCGAAAGGAAACCCTCGCTCGCCTTGGCTTGAGCGAGGTGCCCCGTGGAACCGCGCGGCTCGTGCGTCCCCAGTCTGGGGAAGAGGTCTTGGATGAAGGGCTCTTGGTGGGCTGCCCCGATGGATCCCTCGAACTGCACGTGCACGGGAGCCCAGTTCTCGTGCAGCGGCTGCTGGATGGCGCGGCTGGTCCAGGCCCCGTCGAGGCTGGGAAAAGTCTAGGGGCCCTCGCCCAAGAGCGGGTTCCCGGGGCTCCGTGCAG
>CALEMP010000186.1 GCA_937910685.1 uncultured bacterium | reverse complement strand
ACCCAACTGGAGCACCCAACTGGAGCACCCAACTGGAGCACCCAACTGGAGCACCCAACTGGAGCACCTAACTGGAGCACCTAACTGGGCCCTCACAGGGGGCATTCCCCGGGAGATTCCCCGGGAAATCACCACTCCACCCACCCTCTATCGTGGAAAACCCCTATACTGCTACGGATGACCGTACCCCTGCGCAACAAGCCTAACGGCTTCCCCCCCTGGGCACGGGTCCGCCATCAGCGCGACTTTGACCGGGCGTGGCGCGAGGGCCGGCGCGCACGGGGCTCCCAGCTGGTGGTGGTTGCTGTGGAGAACCAGCTGGGCATCACCCGCCTAGGCCTCTCCGTGGGAAAGAAAATCTGGCGCGGAGCGGTGCAGCGCAACCGGGTCAAGCGGGTTATGCGTGAGGGCTTTCGCTTGTCCTATGACCAGCTCCCCACAGGCGTAGACCTAGTGCTCATCGCGGCCAAGCCCAAGCTAGTGCCCAAGCTTGCCAGCCTACAAGAGGAATTAGTCCATCTGTCCCACAAGGCCTACCGGCGCTACCGGGAATCACTCGCGACTTCGACAGCCGACACCACAGGCGAGGAGGCAACCCCATGATGAAGCTCGTCGGGCGCGGAATGGCATGGCCCATCCGCATTTATCAACGCTTCATCTCCCCCTGGACCCCGCGCAGTTGCCGCTTCTCCCCCAGCTGCAGTTCCTACGCCATCGAAGCACTCCACTCCTACGGAGCCATCAAAGGGCTCTGGTTGACCATTCGGCGCATCCTGCGCTGTCACCCATTCTGCGAGGGCGGACACGATCCGATCCCCCCCCATCCATCATGATCCAAATGTCACGCACTTATCTTTCCGGGCTTGCTCTCGGCCTTTTTTCCCTGTCCTGCGTTAACCCAGGCGGCGGCACCACCAGTCAGCCCCCCTGCCCGATTCCCGGAGCGGTGGCGGCGGACCATTTAATCCAAGAGGGCGAAACTCACTTTGCGCACCTCTGGCAAGTGACATCCGGAGGGGAAAACGCCGAGGCCTACTGGAGTTTCTCTGGGGATCGCCTAAGCATGCAAGTCACCCACCCTGATAGTGAGGATTCCTGGACCTGCGATCGCATCATGGTGACCGAAGCGGACGGATCTCTTCAGCAGATCAGCGATGGCCAGGGCGTCACAACTTGCTCCTATTTCATGCCCGGTGATGAGGGAGTTATCTTCGCATCCACCAAGAGCGAGCAGGCCACTTGCCCCCCGCGACCCGACCACTCTCTCGGTTATGTGTGGCCGATTCACGATAGCTACGAGATCTACCTACACACCCTGGGTGGCGAAACCCGCCCCCTGATCACAGGCCCCGGTTATGACGCCGAAGCCACCCTCAGCCCTGTGGGCGATCGCATCGTCTTCACATCCACCCGCTCGGGAGACTTGGAGCTCTGGACCAGCGACCTGGAAGGAAACAACCTTTTTCAAGTCACCGACGAACCGGGTTATGACGGAGGCGCCTTTTATTCCCACGATGGGCAACAGTTGGTCTTCCGTACCACCGCCTTCACTCCGGGTAAGGAAGCCGAAGAGGCTTCCGCCTATATGGAACTGCTCTCAACGGGCCTGGTGCGACCCAGCAACATGGAGCTCTACACAATCAATGTCAACGGCAAGGAACGCCGCCAGCTGACCCACTTGGGCAAGGCTAACTTTGCACCTAGTTACTACCCGGACGACAAGAAGGTCATCTTCGCCAGCAACCACCATGACCAGAACCGGCCGGCCCTCAATTTCGACCTCTTTGCGATCGATGTGGCGAGCGGTGAACTCGAGCAAATCACCACCGCGGATGAGGGACGGGGCAAGCAATTCGATGGCTTTCCCCTGTTCTCGCCGGATGGCAAGTACTTAGCGTTTTCATCCAACCGTGGTGACGGGCCTGCGGGCGACACCAATGTCTTCATCGCCCTCTGGCGTTAGATTTAGGAGAACAAGCGATGAACTACAGACCTCTAGTTGCAGTGATTGATGATGACTCAGCTATGCGCGACCTTGTGCGCCATGTGCTGGGAACTGTGGGCCATGACACCCGCGTGTTCAGTACGGTTGAGGAATTCCTCGACCACCCCGACATGGAACGCATTGCCTGCTCGATTTGCGATGTGCGCATGCCGGGTATGGGTGGGCTCGGGCTCCTCAACCGCTTGTCGGAAGACCCCCATGCCCCACCTGTGATCCTGTTCACCGCCCACGGCGATGCAGAGATGGCGGTGCGGGCCCTGCGAGCTGGCGCTTTCGAATTCCTCGTAAAGCCATTCCGCGACCAGGACCTGATCGATCAAGTTCAACGAGCCTTGGACTTTGACACCCTCAGGCGTAAGCGCCGGGTGATTCTAAGCACCCTACAAGACCGGCACGAGCTGCTCACCCCGCGTGAACAAGAAGTGTTCCAGCTGGTTGTGGATGGGGCCACCAACCGCGCCATTGCAGAGAACATGGGCCTTTCTCAAAAGACCGTCGAAGTGCACCGAGCGCACATGATGACCAAGATGGCGGCCGGTTCCCTACCGGGCCTCGTGCGCATGGCGGTGGCTTTGGAATCTGTAGCCGGAAGGCACCCCCTGGAAGCGGTGCTTGCCTCAAGCCTCGGCAACCTTGGCTTAGAAGACGAACCCGTTCCCCAAGTTACCGGCGCGGACCAGTAGGTTCACCAGCCACACCAGCCCCCGATTATGCTTTTGACGGTTCTCTCTAGCGGTAGCAAGGGAAATGCCAGCTTGCTGCGCATTGGGGAAGGCGGAGTGCTTGTAGATGCGGGCCTGGGACCACAGGTCATGCGCGATCGCTGGGCGCACCTGAACCTGGGCCATCGAGCCCTGGAACATGTGCTGGTGACCCACGGACACTTGGATCACTCCCGCTCGGCAGGTGCCCTCGCACGGCGCCAGGACGCAACTGTGCACTGTGCGCCAGCCATGATCACCCACCGGGCACTGGCCCGGGCTCCCCGTTACTCGGAACTCCGCGCGGGCAAGGAGCAAGAGCTCAAGTGCCGCGAGGGAGTGGTACACGTGCGCTCGGCCCTCTTGCCCCATGACTGCGATCCGACCCTTGGCTTTCGCCTAGAGCACGAGGGGCGACGGGTGGTCATCCTGACAGATCTGGGCAAGCCCGATGCGGCGGTGGCCCAGCACCTGAGCGACCCCCATGTATTGCTGCTGGAGTTCAACTACGACGAAGAGATGCTGCACGCTGGCCCCTATCCAGATGCCCTCAAGCAACGGGTTTCGGGGGACCGGGGGCACCTCTCCAACCACCAAGCGCAAAAGCAATTGGCCTTAATGGTGGGACCCAGCCTTCACACCTTGGTACTGGGGCACCTTTCCTTAAAGAACAACACCCCCGAGCTGGCCGTGGCAGCAGCAACGGAGGAGCTTGAACGCCTCGGGCGCGGAGATGTGCGAGTGATCGTTGCCCAGCAGGACAGGGCTCTGGACGGGATCGAAGTTTAGTCCTGCCGGAAACGATAGCGCACGATGGCCCAGAGCGCTTCAAAGCCATCCTTCCAGCCAACCTTTTTGCCGTCCTCGTAGCTGCGGTTTTCGTAACGAATCGGGACTTCTACGATACGCAGCTTCCGGCGTGAAAAGGCAGCGGTCATCTCGGGTTCCACGGTAAAGCCGTGGGATGTGAGTTTAAGCGACCTGGCTAAGGGCACGGGAAACACCTTGTAACAGGTCTCCACATCGGTCAATGAATAGCCGGTGAACAAATTGCTCCAGTAGGTGATGACCCGGTTGGCAAAAGTATGCAGCCGGAAGTGGACACGCTCGCTACGCCCGAGAAAGCGTGAGCCATAAACCACGTCCGCAAGACCACTCGCAATCGGCTCGATCAAAATGCCGTAGTCTTCGGGGTTGTACTCTAGGTCCGCGTCCTGGATCACGACCAGGTCCCCTTGGACTTCTTGAAAGCCCGTGGCTAGGGCCGCGCCCTTGCCCTTGTTCTGACGGTGATAGAAGCAACGCACTTCCGGGTACTGGTCCTCATAGCGGGCCATGATTTCGCGGCTTGCGTCCCCCGACCCATCGTCCACCAAAAGGACTTCCTTATCAAAGGGGGTGGCCAGCACGCGCTCGAGTATCTGTTCGAGCGTGGCCTGTTCGTTGTAAATCGGAATAACGATTGAGAGCTTCATCTGAGAGGTTCATCCCTCATCGACTCGAGACCACTGAACATGTCACCCAATCCGAGGAAATCCACCAAACCCTCGTGCAAAGCCCTGTAAGCCGGGTCTCCTTCGATGCACCAAAGTGGTTTTTGAAACAGGGGTAAGATTTCAGAGTCGGGCCTCTGGCGGCGGTCCTGAACGGATTTCCGCCGGGCCATCCAGTGATCCCAGCCCCCAGTGAAGTCGTCGATGGCCATCAAATCGGCTACGCCCACTCGGTCGAGGGTCTGCCGGTTGCGCTTGTTGCGCCAGCGCGTCTTCAATTGACTGAACCAACCACGGCCGGCAAGGTCTTCGAGGTCTTCGATGCGGTACTCGCCGCGGTCCAATGGGCCTAAGTGCATGAACGCCCGCCGACTGGCAAGGGCCAACATGGCGGGCAAAACCCGGCGCAGATTTTCGTCGTCGTAGTTCTTAAAGCAGGCAAGCAATGGGTTACGGATCTGCAGCTTGCGCAGGCGCTCCACCGGGACCCGGGCGCTTGTGGACGAGTGATGGTGATAGCAGACAGCTTCAGGGGTGTAGTGCACCTCGTGCCCCATGAGCCAAGTACGCCAGCCCAGATCCACGTCCTCGTAGTAGGCGAAGAAGTCCTCATCAAAGCCCCCTACCTCATCGAAAATCTTGGCGTCCATAGCCATGGCTCCGCCGCAGGCAAAGAGAGTCTTACGCGGGGTGTTGAATACCGGGCTGTCGCTCTCACGGTAGCCGCGCTGAATTCCGATGCCGTGAAAGTTAGCACCGCCACCCGCGGAGTCGATGGAGGAACCGTCCCAGTGCAACATCTTGCCCGTGCTGGCGGCGCAATGCCCCTGCACCACCGGCGCCACAAGTGCCCGTAGGAAACCTGGCTCTACGCGTAGATCATTGTTCAAGAACACGACCACCTCGGGCCGGTCCGCATTGCGCATGCCCTGGTTGCAGCCTGCGCTGAAACCAAGGTTCCGCTCGTTCTGAATACAACGTACCCAGCTGTGTTTCTTGGCCACATAGGCCTGGCTGCCGTCCTTGGAGCCATTGTCCACCAGGATCACTTCGCGCAGATCCTTGGGATAGTCCAACTCGTCAAGGGAATTGAAGCAGCCATCCAGGTGGTGCTTACCATTCCAGTTGAGCACAACAATGGAACAACGGGGCAAATCACTGTCGGCCAAGGGCTCGGCCCGCGGCGCATCCAAGGGGTCAGCCGAGGCGGAACGTGACGCATCCCTAGCTCCCTTTTTCGCTCCCTTCTTCGCTCCTTGGTTGGAATCGGTGGAGGGCTTGGCCTTGGGCCGCTTGCCTTGTTTCTTGCTCATGACTCTTGATCGGGTCTGGCGTACAGACTGAGACGCACCAGTCGCAGGTACCCATCGCCGCCGGGCTCTTGGCCGGCGACCACTCTAAGGGTCGAGGCCCCCGGAGGCACCTCAAGTTCAACTTGCTGAAGGACGGTCCTATCTTCCCTTTCGGCCTGAACCGGGGGCAGGATCAAGGTTTCCCCCCCCTCGATTTCCACGCGCCCCGCCAAACGCACTTCAGGCTCGGCAGACAGGGAAAATTGCACCACCTTTAGGCATGCGGGGCCTTCAGGAAGCCCTTCCATGGAAAATTCAAGGGCCGCTCCGGGCCGCATGAGGAGCATATCCGCCCCCTGCTCCAGGGTCTCTCCGGTGGATTTTTGGGGCTTACGCGGGGAAAGCTCCGCGAGCAGGCGCTGGTCATGGGCGCTGCGCTCGACGCTGGCCAAGCCCCGATAGCGGAACTCCCAGTCAAGGGCATCCTGGCCCACGCTTTTGGGGCTGGGGAAGTCTTGGGAAAGATCGCCCAAGAGATCCGGCTCGTCCATCAAGCGTCCGAGCACCCGAGCCAAGTCCCCGGCATCGGCGGGCACGAAATGCAGACCGTCTACCCCATCGCGCACGAACTCCGCCATGCCTCCAAATCCCGAAGCGACAACAGGAGTGCCACAGGCAAATGCCTCGGCGATGGTCACCGGCGCGTTCTCATACCAGACGCTGGGAATCACGAGAACATCGAGATCCGCCTGCACCTCGCTCAGGCGCGCGTTGTCAAAGCGACCCATGAACTGGGTGCGCGTGCCGGCAGCACGTACCTGCAGCTCCCGGTGGTAGTCGTCCCCCTGGGGGTCAAAACTCCCATGGATGAAGAGTTCCACATTCCGCCCCGCCAACAAGCTCATGGCATCGATCAAGACATCGCAGCCCTTGTACCAAACCAAACTGCCCACGAACCCAACCCGCAAGACTCCTTCGGGGCGGGGACTCTTGTCCTGAGCGCAAAGGTGTTCGAGATTCAAGCCGTTCTCGCTGAACAGGAAACGGTGGGCATCAAAGGCACCGCTCTCAAGGTAACGCTCGCGCAAGAAGCGACTGGGGCTGACTTGTAAATCGCAGTTCGCGTAAGCCCCAAGCACCACTTCCTGCCGGTCGCTGAGATCCAAGAACTCCCGCGCTTGGGTTCTCTGCTTCTCGGACAGCATTTCCATCTGAGAAGCCCGGCGGGCCAACTCTTCAAGCCCGGCCACAACACCACTGCCCAAATCGGCGAGGGCCGGAATCGAAGCCAGTGAACGCTCTTTCACACAGGCAAAGCAGCCCGCTCCCATGTTGTGGGCGCAGACCACACCATCCGGTCGGATCAACTGCACGCGGGCACAGAGACCCCAGTAATCGTGGCAGTGCACCACGGTTCCGCAGCCCGCTTCCTTGGCCACGCGCACCAAGGATGTGCTGCTGTGGATCAGATGCTGAAAGTGCACCACATCCGGTTTTTCCCGGGCCAAGACCTTGGTGAAGGCCGCTTCGGCCCCGGGCTGCTCGTAGCTCGCACGCAAATTAGGGTGGTCCAAGCGATGGGTCATGCGCCAAACCCGAAGCTCCTCGAAGCTGCCCTCTTCCACCTCAAAATCAGCGGGGCCATCGGGCCCAGCGGGCACGCGAGCAAAGATCGCCACCTGATGCCCCAGGGACTGCATGCCCCGGGCGAGACCTAGGGTGAAGACTTCGGTGCCTGCCCAGGTGTCCGGGGGGAAACCGTGAACCACATAGAGCACCTTAAGGGCACCCTCCGAGCGCATGCGACTCGGGGGATATCGGCGGGTGCTTTGCCCGCCCAAGTGCAGGCCCTCAAAGGCAGCCCGGCGCAATTCATGCACTTCGGCCTCAAGACTTTTGGATTCTGACGCAGGCAGCCCAAGGGTCTGAATGAACGCCTGGTCCCCAGGTGCCAATCGCGAAAGCAACACGGGCACATCCGAGGCCCGCGCCATACAGGTGCGCCCGAGCCACTCCTGGTTGAAGCGCCCATCCACCGCACCACGGGCATGGGTTTCCCGCAGGTCGTAGTCGTGGCTGTGCTCCACCCGCGCCCCATCGCTGTAGATGATTTTGTAGCCCCCTTCCAGCATCGCCCGCGCCTGCAGCACATCCTCGCCAAAGGAGGTGCGCGGCAAAGGGTGACGCTCCCAAATCGATCGGCGTACGGCGGAGGCCACATCCTGAAAGGTGTAAAGCCCGCGCTTTTCGTCAGGACTCATGGCCGCGTACTCACTGGCCGGAGGAAGCCGCACCTCTTGGCGGCCCTCGCTCCAACCAGGATCGTCCCGGGAAAGCACAAGGGTCGAGAGCTTCGCATCGGGCCGCGGCAAGTTGCGGCAATAGGCACCGGCAACCTCTGGATCCGCAAATTCATCGGCCAATTCCTGGAGCCAACGGTTCCCCACAGGGATTGCATCCTGGGTTAAGAACACCAAGAGGTCTCCCCCACTGCGCGCCGCCAATCGATTGCGCGTATCCCCATGATCGAATTCCGTGTTGTGAATCCGATCGCAACTCATAGGCACCCTGAAACGGCCCGCATAGTCCTGGAGCAACTCGTAGGTCCCATCGGTTGAGCCCGAATCCGTGACCCAGAAGTCCCAGGGCAAATCACACTCCTGTCCATTGAGGGCATCGAGCACACGCTCCAGGAACTGCATACCCTGCCAAGTGGGCATCAGCACAGAGATGCTGGATATCTTGGGGTTGCTCATGGGGTGGGCCGCTGAATCGGCATCCCTAGCCTAACGAGCACAACCTGCCGGACCAACGGCCGGGTGCCCATCTGCGCTCAGGAATAACGCCGGGTGGAAGCCCCTCCCACAGGGAGGTTCCAGCCCCGGGTCCCCAAAAACTGGCCCAGTACCATGGCACCGCGCAGAAACGGAGACCGCAGCATGGATCCCCATTCAATTCCACCCTGCTCACGCATGTGGACCCAATCCCCGCGCACCTCATGGCCCAATCCTCGCAACATGCTGATGGGCCCCGGGCGTACCCGCAGGCCGAAGTTGCGGCGCAAAAATGCCGCGTCCAGCCGATAGCGCTCGATGGCCGCGACCAGGGAATAACGGTGTGCATGGCGCACCTCGGCCAAGGGTGCGTGGGCCAGGCTTTGGCCGGCGTCGAGAACCAGGGCGGCCCAGGCCACGTCTTCTCCAAACGCCTCATCCGGAAAGGGCCAGCGCGCCAAGACACTGGCGCGGTAGGCGCAGGCCACATTGTGAAAACGGGCCAGCTGGATCGCTTCTTTTGGCTTGAGGTCCCCCATGGCTTGGCCCGGCGAGAGTTCCCTCACATCCGCCAGCCCGGATGACTCGGGAGAAGCAAGCACCGTGCGCGCGGTGAGTGGATCGTCGCTGGGATGAGGTACGAGGCGCGCGCCGACCGCAGCCACGCTAGGATTCTGCAAGGGCTTGAGCAATTGCTCGATGCAGTCGCTTCCCATGGGCAGGGCATCTTGGGTCAAGAAGAGCAGGAATTCTCCGCGCGCTCGGCTGGCCAGAAGATTTCGAGTGGGCCCGTGGGAGAATTCTTCCCGTGGGATGACCTGCACCTGAAAGCCGGCGGCCTCCAATAGGTCTTTGGTGCCATCCCGGGAAGAAGAGTCCACCGCCAGCCATTCAACGAGTCCCTCGATCTCCTGCTGGGCCAAAGCCGGCAGGAGCCGTTGTAAATCATCTTCCCCATTTAGGGTGGGCAAGAGTACGGAGAGGCGGGGTTGGTTCACCACAGGAAACGGTCTAGGCGCGGTCGCAGAGTTCACGGTAATTGCAGCTGCTGCACTCGGAGCCCTGCTCGATCATAGGGAACTTGTCCGGATCTCCATCCTCGCGATCCGCATTGAAGTGCACTGCAGTCATCTCTTTAATTGACTCGGCGATGCGCTCAAGGGCCGCGTCCATTCCCGCCGCCCCGGGCTCCACGCGCACGATCTCGCGGGTTGGTAGATAGGCGTCAAAGCCCACGACTTGCTCGGGGTCCGCGTTCCATTTTTCCCGGGCGTAACCCGCATAGACCTGCAGCTGGAATTCATCCGCTGCACGGGGTGTGCCCGTCTTCCAGTCCCAAATGTGCACGCTGCCATCTTCGGCGCGGTAGGCAAAGTCCGGAATAGCGAAGACCCGAGTCCCTTGGAAGTCAAAGGTCGTCATGTCCTCGCAGGCCAGCCAAGTGGACGGGTCCGCTTCGCGAGCGGGAGCCAATTCCGGCATGTCCAAGAATGCCTCAAGGGAGGCAACAATGCGCTCCTTGTATTGGGTGCCATAGGTACCCGCGGCACCGCTGGCTTCCTCGATGCGTTCCTCTTGGTAGTGGTGTTCCGCGAGGTGGCACATCTTGGCCGGGCGTCGGCGCCACTTGCCCTGCTTGGAAACTTGGTAGTCGTCGCGCAAGCGCTGCACCGCCCCGTCGATGAGTTCTGGCCGCGAGGGTTGCGCGCGCCCCTCGCGCTTGGCGATAAACCACTCCTCGATGGCCTCGTGCACAATCTGCCCGGCCAACATGGGCATGCGAGTCATCTTCTTCAGCACCCAGGCTTGACGGCGCGCGGGATCCCCCCCTTGCTGCCAGCCGAGCCAAGACCCGTAGTAATCCAGGTAGTACTTGCGAGGGCAAGACTGAAAGGTGCCGGCGCGGGACGCCGACCAGGAGAGTTCATGCTGAATGGCCATCGGGAAGGATCCTCGCCCCCCGAGCCTGCGGGTGCAAGCCTTTCTCCCCCTAGGCCGTACGTCTTTTTTGCTCGGGCCTTTGCTTGGGGGACGTGGACCCCCCACAGGACTCAACGGCCTCCTCGCAATCCGCCACCGAAACCCCCGCCTTTCCGGCGGTGACGCGCTTGCCTTGGCCCCCATCGAGACTCAACAGGTGCACCGGGGCGCCCCACAGGTGGGCTAACTGACTGATCAACTGCCCGGCCTCCTGCAGGACCAAATCACGGCCGTCATGCCTGTGCACCAGCACAAGCGCTCCCTCGGCGTCCACCTCTCGCAATTGGATGCGCGGCTGGCCGCCCCAGGCAAGACTGTTCATCAGCTCCCGCTTGACGGTGCGCCAATCCCGGCTGGCAATCTGGGGACCGCCGCCCTTGGGATTGTCGTGATAGGTAAAAAGCTGGTTCTCGAGGGCGAATTCCTCGTCCACCAACTCATCGATGAAGGAGGAATCGTTGTGGATTTTCCGAAGACGGAAGATGTCATGACCCAATCGCTCCGCGTGGCGGAACAACTCAATGCCAAGCTTGTAGGGATTTAGTTGGCCCGGCTGGCTGGCGGTTGCACCCGAGTGACAATCGGCAAAGTCAATGATCTCGGAACCGTCCAAGAGACCGTTGGTCAAGAGACGACTGTGCCAAAAGGAAGCCCAGCCTTCGTTCATGATCTTGGTCTGACGCTGGGGCATAAAATAGTAAGCCTCATCCCGAACGATGCGTAACACCTCACGTTGCCATGGTTCCAGGGGAGCGAACTCAATCAGGAAAGCCAAACAATCATAAGTGGGCAGAGTGCTGCCCGGGAGGTGTGTGGGTACGGGTGCCGGTGCGGGACGCCCATCCATGACCGCTTCAAAACTAGCCCGAGCGCGACCGACCCGGTCCACGGACTTCCCGGACTTGGTCTGTTGCAGGGGCAAGTAAGGATCGATTAGACCTTCCAAACCCAGGGCCCGGTCGAGCATGCGCTCCACTTGGTCTTGGCCCTGTTCCGCGCTGATCCGCTTGAGTCGATCCGCGTGGGCATCCATAGTCTGGACCATGCGGCGCTCGGTGGGAGCGAACCAGGCGTTGTTCTTGAAGAAGTCAGCATGGCCAAACACATGGGCCATGACGAGCTTCTGCTCCATCAGGGAGTTCGAGCGCACGAGGTAGGCAATGGTGGGATCGTTGTTGATCACCAACTCATAGATCTTGGACAGGCCATAGGAATAGCCCTTGTGCAAACGTTCGAAGTCCATGCCAAAGCGCCATGAGGCATAACGCCGGGGAAAACCGCCGTAAGCCGCGATGGCGTTCAAATCCCGCGCGTCAACCGACTCGAAAACCACTTCGAAAAAGTCTAAGCCCGCGGCTCGGGCCGCGTCTTCTGCTCTCTGGGCTTCGCGCTGGAGGCGCGGGGGCAAGTTGGGTGTGCGCACCATGCTCAGCACCCCCTCCCCAAAAAGGCCCGGATCGAATCGGCAATCTCATCACGGCCATCCACTGCCGCACTGACCAGGTTCTCGCTGCCTCCAAGCTCCTTGTCCAAATCCTTCTTGAACTGGCCAGACCCGTAGGCGCTGCGGACCTGCCCATAGCAGAATTGATTAACCCTGGGCAGGAGTTCATCCCGCAGCAGGGAGATGCAGTGGGAAGTGTCCCGGGCGCTCCAATTGTCCCCATCAGAATAGTGGAAGGGGTAGATGTTCCACTGGTCCGGTCGGTACTTGGTCTGGATCAATTCGAGGGCCAACTCGTAGGCCGAAGAGATCTTGGTGCCACCCGATTCGCGCAAGTGGAAGAACTCCTCGTCATTCACAATCTTGGCCACCGCATCGTGCACGATGTAGACAACCTCGATGTTCTTGTATTGACTGCGCAGCCAAGTGTCGATCCAAAAAGCCTGGATGCGCACGATCTCCTTCTGCTCTTTGCCCATGGAGCCAGAAACATCCATCATGTGGAAAATGACCGCGCTCGACTCAGGAAGGGGCGCGGTGCGACGCATGCGAAAGCGCTCGTCATCCTTGATGGGAACCACCCGCGGATCAGCCGGGTTCCAGTTGCCCTCGGCAATGGTGCGCGTCAGCGCCCTTTTGAATGTTCTGCGGAAATGACGCAGGCTGCGGGGGCCCTGGTTGCGCAAGCCACTGTAGCGCCCCCCTTCCGAGAGCAACTGCTTGGTGCCCCGGGGTTCAATGTTGGGCAACTCCAATTCGGCAGCCAGCATTTCCGCTAGCTCCTCTATCTCCACTTCGATCTCCAGCACATGCTTGCCGGGTTCATCGCCGGCGGCACCAGCGGCATCACCCTCTTGGCCATCTCCTTCCACGGGAGCCCCCTCTTTTCCAGGTCCCTGCCCCACCCCTTCGCTCTCGTTGTTCCCAAAGCGAAGTCTGGGCAGCTCGATTTGCGGCACAGGAATAGAGATCGTGCGGCCCGCACGCTGGCCCAGGAGCTCAGTGCTGGATAGGTACTTCTTCAGATCACCACGCAAGCGCCCCCGGACAATATCCCGGAAACGCGCGCGATCCTTCTCCATTCGATATACCTCGTAGCCCATAAAATCAGGCGGCCTGGCCCGGCTCTTCCTCGCTACCGAATTCGGCATCATGGGCAAATAGGTTGGCAACTTCATTGAGCACCGCATCGGCGGAGAACTCGTCGTAACCGAAGCGGCGCATCAAGCGCTCGCGGATCAGCCCAATCTTCTGCTGGGTGTCCGGGTCGATCACGTTCGAGACCAGGCTGGTCAGTTGGATCGAGTCCTTGTGATCTTCAAACAGCTTGAGCTCAAGAGCCCGGGTCAAGCGCCGGTTCTCTCGGTAGTCAAAGGTGCGGCCTTCGAGGTGCACCACTGCGATGTAGTTCATCAGCTCGTGGCGGAAGTCATCCTTGCGGGCCTCGGGTACGTCGATCATGTCCTCGATCGAACGCATCAAACGCTCGTCCGGGGCCCGAGAGGTTCCGTTCGCACTGAGGACGGACTCGCGGGTGGTGTGGGCCCGCACGTTGTCGAGGTACTTGGAGCACAAACGGTCAAGAGCTTCCTGGTCCGCGGCGATGGCCACCTGCACCTCGTGCTTGATGGTCTCTTGGTACTCTTCGCGCACCTGGGCCACGCGCTCAAGATACTTGAGGCGCAGCTCCTTGTTGGCCACCATGGAGTTGTGTTGCAGGCCATCTTCAATGGCAGCTAGGATTTCGCGAGGGCCAACCACGGGACGGTCGGAGACCAAGCAAGAGGCGATGCGGTCCTGCACGAAGCGCGGCGAAATGCCCTCCATGCCCTCACGTTCGCAAGCAGCCCGTAATTCTGTGACCTGCTCGGCGGTGAAGCCCTGGATCTCTTGCCCATCGTACAGTTGAGCCTTTTGAAGCAGGGTCAAGTTAGGCAGCGCCGGTTCCTCAAGACGGGTGAGCACCGCCCAGAGCGAGGCCATCTCAAGGGTATGGGGAGCCAAACGGCGTCCCGGGGCTCCGGGTTGGCCATAGCGCCGACGGTGGATCGCGAGCTCTGCGGAGACTTCGAGGTTGTAAGGAATATCAACCTTGATGGTCCGATCCCTAAAGGCCTCCATCAACTCGTTGGACAACAGCCGTAGGTATTCCGGTTCGTTGGTGTGTCCAAGAATCACCTCATCGATTGACGTCTGGGCGAATTTCTTGGGCTTGATCATGTGCTCCTGGGTCGCTCCCAGAAGGTCGTACAGAAACGCCACGTCGAGTTTTAGAACCTCGACGAATTCCAGCAGGCCACGATTAGCCACACAGAATTCCCCGTCAAAGTTGAAAGCCCGCGGGTCCGAATCCGAACCGAACTCTGCAATCTTGCGGTAGTTCAAATCACCTGTCAGCTCAGTGGAGTCCTGGTTCTTTTCGTCCTTGGGCTGGAACGTACCAATGCCCATGCGGTCGGCTTCACTGAACACCAAGCGCTTGACTTGAATGTGGCTCATGACCTTGGACCAATCCCCCTCATAACGGTCCATCAGGGTCTCCATCCAGAAACGACTGACCGGATCGAGTTCTCCCTCGATGCGCAACTCATACTCAGCGGCCAACTCCCTGGACAGCCGTTGAGCCACTTCCGCCCGCTGGTCGGTGGGAATCAAAAGCAGAGGATCCTGATGCATTGCGGAGGGGATGAGTTCTCCGTCGACCTCCCAGGTGAAGGTATAGAGCGCACCCTCTTCGGTTTGGGTGTAGGCTTCCAGTCCGCGCTTGAGCAAGCGCGCAATGGTGCTCTTGGCGGACCCCACGGGACCATGCAAGAGAACAATGCGTCGCTCAGGGCCCAGGTGTCGGGCTCCGGCGCGAATCATGTTGACCAAATCAGCCAGGGGCTTGCCTAGGCCTTCCACCCCATCACGGCCGTCTCCGAGGGGATCGGCAAAGAGGTTCCAGGTGGTATAGGACTGGTATTCAGTGGTCTGGCTGCCATGGGACTCGATCATGTCGAGCAGGCGCTGCCATGCGTTGCGTGCGGGTTTAGGATCCCGCTCAAGCAGCCGCAGGTACTCATTGAAAGAACCGCTCCAGGTCAAACGAGCGTGCTGGCTCGCATCCTGGGCATTGCGCACGAAATCGAACAGGGGGGTGGGTTCGTTAGTCATTATCGGTGTCGCCCCGACGGGATCGAGGCATAGCTCCGTCCAATACTTCGGACATGTCTGGGCCACAACCTGAGGCATCTCTTGAGGTAGGCCGTGGCTCGCAGGTTAGGATGCAGTCATGCACCCCCTCCACCTGCCCCTGCAGCCCCTCGCCGCCCTCGGAGGAATCCTACTCATGGGTATCCTGGGGGCTTGCGCCCCCGAGCCCCAGCCAGCTCAGGATCCCAGCCCCGCGAGGCCCAGCCCCCCCCCGGTGGTCCTGGGCGCCCCTATTCCCTTCGACGGAGCCCGGGCCTACGCTCAGTTGGCCGCGGTGGTGGCCCTCGGACCTCGCCATCCCGGCAGTCCAGCCCTCGCAAATCTGCTCGAAACCCTCGAAGAGGAACTGATTTCCCTGGGATTTAAGACCCGGCGGGAAACTTTCAGCGCCAAAGTACCCGTCACCCAGGCGACTCCCAGTGGCGAGCAGGTTTACACCAACCTGGTAGCTGACCTGGCCGGGCCCAGCAAGGACTCCCCCATGGTTCTGGTGGGCGGGCACATTGACACGAAGTTCCTTGGGCCGAGTTTCATCGGTGCCAATGACGGAGGATCCTCCACCGTCGCCCTGATCGAGTTGGCCAGGGGCTTGGCGCAAACCCATCCCCGAAATGCTGCATGGCGGGTGGTCTTTTTCGACGGCGAAGAAGCAGTCAACTTCAGTTGGGCTGGAAAGGAAAACACCTACGGCTCCAGGCGCCATGCCCGGGAACTCTACAAGCGCGGTGAAGCAAAACGCGTGGGCGCGGTGGTCGTGGTGGACATGATTGCAGACCGGGACCTGGTTCTGACCTGGGACGATTATTCCACCACGTGGTTACGCAACATCTTTTGGACCGCCGCCAAGGACGAAGGCCTAGGCAAGCATGTGGGCACGGCCCGACAGCGCACCCTGGTCAAGGACGATCACCTTTCATTCCTGGACCTGGGCATCCACGCCGTGGACCTCATCGACTTGGACTACGGAGGTCCCATGCGCCCCTGGTGGCACACCGATGAGGACACCATGGACAAGACCAGCGCCGCTTCCCTCAAGATCTTTGGTCGCATCTTGACCAAGGGGCTCTTGGAAGTAGAAGCCGAAGTCCTGCGCCGACAGCGCTAGACTCCCAGCTGGCTCAGCCCCCTAGGAGGTTTCTTGGGAACTGATGGCGGTCTCTTCCTGACCCGCATCACCTGGGGGCTCCCCCGACTCTTCAGCGGCGGCCTCACCGCCCGTGGGTCGTGGAGCAGGCTGCAGTTCAACCACGGGATCCCCGTGCTCATCGAAGTCGCGCTCCTCGGCGTCCTCCTGCACATTCAAATCCCCGCGCCCGATTAGGTCCGGGGACCCTTCGCGCACCTTGCCCATGGACTCCGGTGCGATGTCATCCACTTGACTGAGCTCCACCGCCACAAAGCGTGACACTCCCTTGGTCTGCATGGTCACCCCAAACAGGGCTTCGCAAGCGCTCATGGTGCCCTTGTTGTGGGTCACGACAACGAATTGAGAGGTGTCACGGAAGCCCGCCAGCATCGCCAGGAACCTGTCGATGTTCGCATCATCGAGGGCCGCGTCCACCTCATCGAGAATGCAGAAGGGACTGGGCTTGGACTTGAAGACCGCGAACAGGAGGGCCAGGGCCGTCATGGTGCGCTGACCACCGGAGAGCAGCCCGATGGGCAACATTTCCCGACCAGGCGGCCGGGCGATGATCTCGATGCCCGCTTCCAAAATGTCTTGGTCCGGGTCGAGCTGCAAATCGGCTCGCCCCCCACCAAACAACTGACGGAAGATCACTCGGAAGTGCTCTCGCACCTCAGTAAAGGTCTCCAGGAACATGCGCCGGGACTCTTCGTCAATGCGCTTGATGGTCTCTTCGAGATTCTTGCGGGCGTCGCTCAGGTCGCGCGCCTGGGTCTCCAGGTTATCAAGTCGTTCGCTGACCTCATCGAGCTCATGGACCGCATCCAGGTTGACGGGTCCGAGCTTATCGAGCACTCTTTTGAGCTCCGCCACCTTCATCGATAGGGATTGCATGGCCCCCGCTGTCGCCAGATCGGATTCCGCTTCGAAGCCCAACTTGAGGTCATCACGGGTGAGGCTCAGTTCCTCTTGCGCACGCCCGAGCAACTCTTGGCGCTCGAGTTCCAATCGTTGTTGGGTTAGTTTTTGCTGATTGAGTTGCTCGCTTGCTTGATCCAGTTCCACCTGAACCGCTTCCGCCGCTTGGCGTGCCTCCTGGGCCAAGGCAGCACCCTCGCGCTCGCGCTTGCGCAAGCCCTCCAGTTGCCCAACCAACGCTTGGGCCTGTTCACGGTGCTCCACTTCCTGTTGACGCACCACATCTGCTTCGCCCTCGCCGCTCAGGGCATTGGCCAGGAAGTTCTCGGAGCGCCGCAGTGCCCGAGCGAGCTCTCCCTCATCCCGTTCGATGCGCATTCGATCGCCGCGCAAGCGCTCATCGCAGGCCTGCCGCTCGGAATCCACGCGCTGACGTTCCACGTCCGCAGCGGCGGTTTCGCGCTGGATCCCATCGCGCTCTTGCTCAAGTTCATGGCGCTCACGATCCAGACTGGCGAGACGTTCGTTCTCGACCTCGACCGCTTGTTCCGCATCCAGGTGATCCTTCCCCGCCTGCTGCAGGTCCTCTTCCAACTGAATCTGTTCCGCGCTAACCCGCGTGCGCTCCGCCTCGTGTTCTTGAAACGCGGCTGCCTGTTCTTCCAACCGGCCCTGGAGGGCGGCCCGGGTACGGGTTGCTTCGGCTAGTGCATCCAAGGCCGCTTCCCGCCGAGCTTCACCAACCCGCAAGGCCTCGCCATCCAGCAAGAGCCCGTCGATTTCCCGCTGACGCTCCTCGTCGAGGGTCAGCAAAGACTTGGCGAGCACCTCGCAGCGGTGCTCGAACTCCTCCGAGGCCGCGCGCCGGCCAACGGCGCCCTGATCCATTTCCAAAAAGCCCCCGGAAAGTCCCGCCGCATCGACGACTTCTCCCAGCGGTGTCACAAAACGCCACTCGGGGTTCTTGCTCACCAATTTGAGGCCCACGTCCAAGTCCGATACCACCACCACATCGCAAAGCAAAGCCCGGGCGAGGGGTCGTACCTGATCGTCGCAGCGCACCAGGTCACAAAGACGCCCCTCGACCCCGTTTCCAAACTGAGCGAAGAGGGCAAAGTCCGTGGGCGTGGGACAAGGGGGAGCACCCAGGCCAGGGGGCACCACCAGAGAAAGGCCCCCGTGCTCTTCGGCTTGGGCCCATTCCAAAATACCCCGGGCCACATGGGCATCCCGGACCACAAGGGCCGAAGCGCGACTGCCGAGAATTGCGTCGAGGGACCGGGCCAAGCGCGTGTCAATGGTCAAGTGATCCGCAACGACCCCAAGAAGGTCCTCATCGGCGCAGGGCGCTTGGGCATTAGCGCCATCTTCGCGACTGCCATCTTCACTGACGGCCTCCAACAAGCGCAGGCTGCCTTGATCAAGTTCCTCCAATTGCCGCTCACGATCACGTAGTGCGTCCACCCGCGCCTGATGACCGGCCCGTTCCAGATCCAATGCGGCGCGGCGCACATCCATATTCCGCAGGACCTCTTGCCGGCCCTCCAATTGGGCTTGCTGTTCCCCGCGAAGGTTAGCTGCCTCTTGCGCTTCGGATTCCGCCACCTGCACGGCCTGCTCCACTTGTCCCTGTTCGGCGCGACCCTGGGCCAGACTTTCTTCCAACTCCGCATGGCGCTTGTTGACGCGCTCCACGCGCTCTTCAAGGCGCGGCTTGTGCTCCGCCAACTGACGGCTACGGCTGGCTGCGGCACCCCGATCATGGAGGCGCGCCAATACAGTTTCGTTCTGGGCCTCAGTCGCTTGACGCGAATCCCGATAGCGCTGGTTGCACGTGCGGTTGTGACCGGCAAATTCTTCGAGGGAAATCTTGGCCGTAGCGGCTTGCTTGGTGAGCGCTTCCGTTTTCAGGGCAAGGGCCTCCACATTGGCGTTTTGGTCCTTGAGCTCTTGCTCGAGCTGGTCTGCCCGGGTGCCTTCCTCGTCGGCGGAGTGCCGCCAGTTTTCAACCCGCGCCAAGAGTGCCTTGCGGCGTTCCTCTAGGGCGCGCGCTTCCCCTTCTAGGCGCCCGGACTCACCGGACACCCGATCGAGTTCCAGCACCACTTGGCTGCGTTCTTCTTCCCGCCGCTGGGCTTCCGCCTCATGGGCTTGACGTCGTTGGCGTTGCTCCTCAAGAGCTTCCGAAAGACTCGCGATTTCCGGTTCCAAGCCGTGCAGCTCGCCGTCAATGTTGAATAGGCGATGCCCCAAAAAGCGCCGGCGACCGGTGGACCATTCGTCCCTAGCCACCAAGAAGCGTTCGGCTTTGCCCGCTTGAATTTTGAGGGACCGCACCCGCGAACGCAACTCGGCGATCACGTCGTCCACACGCTCCATGTCTGCCGCCACATGCTTGAGGCGCAGCTCGGTTTCATGGCGGCGCTGACGATAGCGCGAGATACCTGCGGCCTCTTCGAACACCGCCCGGCGCTGCTGGGGATTGGCCGAGAGCACCGCATCGATGCGCCCCTGCTCAAGCACGGAATAGCCCCGGGAACCCAGGCCCGTATCGAACAGCAGGTCCTTCACGTCCTTGAGTCGCACGCGCTGGCCATCGATCAGATAGGAACCCTCACCACTGGCTTCAAGGCGCCGGGTCACGGAAACTTCAGCAGAGTGGTCGGGCAATTCCCCGTCCGAGTTATCAAACACGAGGGTGACTTCCGCAAACCCCATGGCCGGGCGACTCACCGATCCCTTAAAGATCACGTCGGTCATACCCGAGCCGCGCATGGAGCTTGGGCGAGTTTCGCCCAGGGCCCAGCGCACAGCATCCACCACGTTACTCTTGCCGCAACCGTTGGGGCCGACCACTCCGGTCAGGCTCCGCTGGCCAAATTCAAGCACAGTGGAGTCGGCAAAGGATTTGAAGCCGAAAAGTTCAAGTCGTACCAGGCGCATGGAAAATTGTCGTTGGACCGTCACAGAGTTTGTGACTGGACAGGGGAATCAAAAAGGGGCCGAGCCTGAGAGTGCTGCGGCCGGGGTGACTGGTGGGGCTTCAATAGCCGCTGGCGCTCGGCTTCAAAAGCCTGCCAGGTAGTCAAGCAAGACAAGCTCGCTCGGTGAGTGACTGAGGGATCGGCCAGGGGCCAAAGGGCGCCGCTGGGCAAGGTCAAGGTCAGGGAAGCCAAAGCACGGCCGTGCTCCTGGGGATCGCCTGCCGCCATGCCCCCTCCTAAGTCGAGGCCACGACAATAGGACTCGACCCGCTCGCTCTCGGGCAGGGGTTGCTCCTGGAAGAGTCCCTCCTGGGAGGGACGGCTGCGACCAGCCTCGCGGCGCGCCAACACTTCCGAAGCGGGGCCCGAAAGCAAGGTGGACACGTCCACGTGTAAGCCCATGCGCTCCGCCTCGGCTTGGCCGTAATCGCGCAGAACCCCAAGGACGCGCGCGCCCTGCTCGGGCCGCACGATGCCATCCCCAAGAATGCGCAAGGCATTGGAAAGGCCAACGGGGACAAGCCCATGGATGTGGCGCCCACCGGGCAGAGAGGGGCCGAATTCCGCCTGGGCTGCGGCCAGTCGTTTGATCGTCTCTAGACCTTTCTGAACCTGCGCTACCATGCCGGCCAAGAAAGCCTCTTCGTTCCAAGGCCCGGCGCCACGGGCAATGCGCACCAGGTCCAGGGCGACTCCGGCCCCCAGGGTCAAGGGGCCCTTCTCCCGTGGGCGCCTGAGCAATGCTGGCCCCGCAAAAATCCGGCCGGGGGTGCCCCACACCGGAACTAAACGGCCAGTAGCAATCAAGGCATCGATGCCCTCCGCCAGCCCGGGTTCCTCTTCGAGGGCGGCGGACATGTCTTCATATCCAAGGAAGAGTCGAGGCAAGATCTGTCCGCTAGAGAATGCGCTAACCAAGCCGATCAGCAAGCGCATCAGTGGGCGTGAACCGCGTCCACCGGGGTGAGCCAGGTCCAACCGGCGGCCGGTGGCTTGGGCGATGGCTGCCAGGGAGGCAAGTGCTTCCGCCACGCGCTCTTCGTCTCCGCCCTGGCGTGCACCGCGACGGGCGGGGCCGATCAATTGGGAGAAGCCCTCTAGCACGATGCCCTGGGCTGAGCCCTCCAGAAGGGTGACGAGGGAACCGAGGGAGCGGGTAAACGTCCCCGCCCCAGCGCCACTAGCCCCCAGGCTTGCGGCGCTGACGGAGCGCACCAAGGGAAGGTGGGGACGCTCCAGTCCAAGGGCCAGAACTTCGCCCTGGTGATGGGCCTCCGCCAATTCTTCACCCAGAATATCTTCGCTCGCCCAACGGGAGAGCAGAGCTCCCGAAACCCGCCGCTCCACCGAAGCCGGTGGCGCCGCGTGGCGTTCTTCGGTGGCACGCCGATCTTCTCGGGGGGCCAACAACAGAGCGCGCAAGTCGGGGCGTGCAAGGCCCAACGGTTCCGATGCACGGGTCACATCGAAGAGCCCCATGGTCTGTAACTCTTGATCCACAAAGGCGCGCACGAGACCGGTGGAAACCCGGGACATGCCCAGGGCCAAGATCTCTTTTTCCACGCGCCGGGCGACCTGATCCGCGTCCCGCATGGTCAGACTCGTTTCACGCACAAGGGCGGCAGCGATGCGGTTGGCTTGCCACGCTTGGGGACCTTCGGCACCGCGCACTTCAGGCGCGCCCTTCTGGCGCTCGGAGCTCGAATTGGAAACAACCAATGCTTCCCGGGCACGACCGCGTCGGTCCCTGTACAAAATGTAAGCCTTGGCGATCTTGGTGCGTCCAAGGCCCACCAGGGCTTCTTCCACCAGGTCTTGCACCTCTTCAACGGTGGTCACTTCTGGCGCATCGTCGGACAAGCTGACCAGAGTGGTTTCGGCGCGACTCATGAGAGTCATCACCACGAGCTCCGCCACCTCCAGGGGCAAACCCGGATCCCCATCCCCCACCGCAGCTTGGGCGCGGGCCACCGCGTCGATGATCCTTCGGGGACTAAAGGTCACAACCTGTCCATCACGCTTGCGCAGACGGTCGGGCATAGAAGATGGGTCAAGGTTCCTCACGAATCAGATTCCTCCGGTCCGGGCTTCTCAGCCGGCGGTTGGCGCAGGATGGGGCCCAATGTCTCAAGGAACTGCTCCACATCGTGAAACTCCCGGTAGACGCTGGCGAAGCGCACATAGGCCACCTGATGAATGTTGCGCAGCTCGTCCATCACCAGGGAGCCAATCACCGAACTCTGGATCTCCCGGTCGAACTCTGTTTGGCAACGGGTCTCAATGCGCGTCACCGCGCCTTCGAGGTCCTCCATGCTGACGGGCAGCTTCTCGCAGGAACGCAGCATGCCAGAGAAAATCCGTTCCCTTTCGAAACGCACCCTCTCGCCGTTCTTCTTGACCACCCGCAAGGGGGTCTCCTCCACCCGCTCATAGGTGGTGAAGCGCTGAAAACAGCCCAGACACTCTCGACGACGGCGGATCGCGCCACCATCGGCAGAGGTTCTGGAATCGACGACACGATCATCGCCTGCGCCACAGCGGGGACAGTTCATAGGGGAAGGCGCGCGGGGCCCGGGGGGGAGGTTCTTGCGCGGGGTGATAGTCTATATGTTGTGTATGCATCGCCGCTAGAGGGGATCTCGTGCTAGGACTAGTGCTCCAAGGTTTTTTTGGATCACTTGCCCAGGCAAAAGCGCGAGAAAATCCGGTCCAACAGGTCTTCAGGGGTGCTGCTGCCCTCGATGAGGTTGAGCTCCCAGGTCACTGCGCGCAGGGCCTCAGCCACCAAATCCAGGGGCGCCCCCTCGGTTTGCATGCGGTGGGCCTGCTCGAGGGCCGTGCGGGCGGTGCGCAGGGCACCCAAATGCCGGGCTCGGAGCTGACGCCCAAGAGGCTCTCCCGCCCCTGCCTCCCCGGAAGGGCCGGGGGAACCCGGGTCAAACCCGAGCAGCTTGGCGAGGGTCTGCCGCAGCTCATCCAAGCCCAGACGGTCCCGGGCGCTGACCGCACAGTAGCCCAGGGCTCCGGAAATCGGGGTGGGGACTGGGGGCACCCCGTCACGGTCGATTTGATTCCAAACCACAAGCCCCGGGGGCTCCAGCCCCAGGGGCGGCTCGGCTCCCCCATCGAGCACCCAGAGCACGAGATGGGCCGCCTGGATTTCCTGGCGGGAACGATCTGCGGCACGGCGGTCCAGGTCAGAGAATTTGGAGCCTGCCCCTTCCCCGAGATCCAACACCCCGGCGGTGTCGATCAAAGTCGCGCGCCCCCTGCCCAGAAAAATTTCCCCCCGGCGCACATCACGGGTGCTCCCCGCAAGGGAATCCACCAAAGCTGACAAGCGGGGCGCTTGAGATTCTTGGACCTCTTGCCCCTCTTCGGTCAGGGCCTTCCCTCCTTCAGTCAGGGCATTGTAGAGCGAACTCTTACCAGCATTCGGCGCCCCCGCCAACACGATCCGTGGCAAGTCCGCCCCCGTTTCCCGGGCACTCTCCCATTGGCTGGCTTCCCCCAAACGATCGAGAGCCGCTTGAAAAAGCACCTCGAGTTCTTCCGCCGGCACATGGCCCGTGTCCGTCTCATCGAAATCCAATGAGGCCTCAAGCAAGGCGCGCAGATCATCCAGACGATCGCGCAGGCCAGCGATGCGCGAGCCCAAGCCACCCAACAACAGGGCCGTGGCGGACCGGCGCTGGTCCTCGTTGGCGCTCTCAATCAAAGCCAAGACCCCTTCAGCCCGGGTCAGGTCCAAAGCACCATTTTCAAATGCGCGGCGGGTGAACTCCCCGGGCTGTGCAATCTGAGCGCCCAGTTTCAGCAAACGATCGAGGGCGGCCTGCAAGAGGTGTGGGTTGCCGGGCAGGTGGAACTCCACCACATCCTCGCGGGTGTAGGAGCCGGGCCCGGGCATCCAAATCACGAGCACCTTACAGGTCCCTTCGCCGTCATCGAATTGGCCCGTGAACACACCCCGGGGCCGGAGCTTGGAAGCGTCTCCGGTCAGGGGCGGCAGGTCTCTGGTAGAACTCTCCAAGAGCTCAGACGCAAGGGGCCCAGACACCCGTATCGCGCCCCGAAGGCCACGACCTCCTGCGCTGCAAAGGGCGCAAATCGTGCTCCCAAGGCGGCTTGCCGGGGAATCGGAGCCCATAACCCTTAGCGACGCTTTTTGCGTCCCCCGCCCTGCTTCTTGCCTTGCTGCTGAGGTTTCTGCATGCGTGCCTGCTGTTCCTGCATCTCTTTCATGCGTTGCATGAACTTGCCGGGCTTACGCACTTGCTCGGAGTCATCAATGGGCCAAATCTTGCGCACGATGGTGTACTCCGCGATGCCAAACAGACTGGAGGTAATCATGTAAAGCGAAAGCCCCCCCGCATAGTTGTAGAGGAACACGCCGAACACAACCGGCATCCACATCATCATCTTCTGCATCCGCGCCGCTTGCTCGTCAGTGGGCTTGGGCATCAAGCGTTGCTGCACGATCCACAGCACCACCATCAGGGGCGGCAGCACATTCAAGTATTCGATGGTGCCGATGAAAGGCAGGTGCGTGTTGAAGTCAATGCGCAGGAGGCGGTCCGGCATGGAGAGATCTTCGACCCACATGAAACTCGCTTGGCGCAGATCAAAGGAAACTCGCAGAGCACTGAACAGACCAAAGAAAACAGGGATCTGCAGGAACATGGGCAAGCAGCCTCCGAGGGGCGGGAAGGCGCCCTCTTCCTGCATGACCTTGGCCTGCTCCTGACGCAGCTTTTGAGGGTTGTCCTTGTATTGTTCCTTGACCGCATTCAGCTTGGGCTGCACGCGCTTCATCTTGGTGGTGTGCTGCGCCATGGCCGTCTGCGATCGCCGGTTGATTGGGAAAAGGGCACCACGCACGATCAAGGTCAAAAGGATGATCGCCATGCCCCAATTCCCCACGACTCCTTCGAGAGCACCAAGAATTGTCAGCAGCAGGCCAGCGATGCCATCGAAAAAGCCCAGGTCCTCTTCCATCAGGGCCACAAAGGACTCCTGGTCCGCCAGCATCAACTTCTCGTCCTTGGGACCGGCGAAGAGTTCATAGCGATATTCCATTTCGCCCCCGGGGCCAGGCATGGCCAGGGCCAATTCCTGGTCCACCAGCATGCCGCGCCAAGCATTGGCCTCTTCCCCGGGGTGTGCCTCAAGCCACTCGGGATCCTGTACCCGACGCCAATTGGTGCCCTTGAAGGTTTCGGTGCTGATCGGATCGGCCCCACGCAGAAGCACGGCGAAATACTTGCTGTCCACCCCCACAAAGGCGGTTGTTGAGCCTCCTGAAAGGTCCCCCACCAGATCATCGGGGGCCGGGTTTTCCCGGCGCTCTTCATCGGCAACCTCGATCCCGTCAGTGGTCATGAAGCCCTTTCGGGCCTTGGGTTCGATGTAGTACTGGTCTTCGCTGGACTCGGGTAAGCCCACCGCAGGCAGCATGCGGAAGCGCGCGGCCTGGGCCTTGATCTCTTCGGAGGCAGCACCTTGGGGCGCTATGATCCGCAACACGACTTCAAGGTGCAAGGCACCAGGAACCGTGCGGATCTCCTTGACGATCCGGTAGCCCTCGGGGGTGGCCTGATGGCTGAACCTCACACCCACGCGCTGTCCAGAGACCATGATCCACTCGTGGGCCCAGTGCACCCGTGAGAGCCCGCCTGGAAAGTGCCTCGCACTGGACGGGGATGTTTCCATGACCAAGGATCCCTGAAGGCCGGCCCCAAGGTCCATGGGCCGCAGCAACCGAATCCAGTGGGCCGTATCGCTCCGTTGGGCATCATCGAGTAATCCCGAGTCATACCAACCGTCCACGGAGAGTTCGCTGACCGTACCACCGAGGCTGTCGAAGCGCACAAAGTAGTGGCCCAAGTCGCCAGCCTGGCCCAGGACCACGGACTCGCTCCATGGTTCCCCTTGAATCACATTCTCAGGGATTGGAGCGAGCGCGCTGGCCTGCTCCCCAGGTGCGGATTGTTCCAGGACTCTCGTCTGCTGGCTCCTCTCTTCCTGCGCGGGAGGCGGGAAAAGCAGTTGCCAACCGAAGAGAATGCCAAAGGAAAGGATGAGGAAGAGCTTAAGACGCTTCTCCATTAGATTCAGGGTCCGGGGTAAGGGAACGAGGGGAAGATGCGCTCTAACGGCCGGTATACAGCCGTTCAGCCAGGAATTCGGGGAGGTCCTCTACTTTGCGGATCGCAGATGCTGCGCGCTCGATGTCATATTCGACACGGCAGAAGGTGATGGCTTCGCCATCAAAGATCGCATAGGAAAGTTTCGGGTCCCCATCACGGGGTTGGCCCACGGAGCCCACATTGACGATCGCTCGACAATCTGGTGAGTCCCCAAGAATATAAGGTCCGGACGTGCCCTCGGGCCTAAAGTACCGCCCGTCTTCGTAGTAGATCGCGGGCACATGGCTGTGGCCCACAAAACACACACTGCGAGTCATGGCCGCGAAGTTTGCGGACATCTTCTCACGGTCCTTGATGTCCCGCGGCAGCATGTACTCGCGCACGGGATCCCGGGGGCTGCCATGTGCGTACATAGCGCGCTCATCGCATGTGCTTGCATGAAGACCGGCAATGTAGTCCCAGTACAAGTCGGAGCGGTCGCGGTCCGCGTCCATTTCGCCCCTGGTCCACTCGATGGCCATGCGCGCTTTGGGATTAAAATCACTAGCGGATGAAAGCAACGCTTCCTCGTGATTGCCCTTGAGACAAAGACCCGGCAAGAGTTTTTCTCCCTTAGCACCTTCGGTATCAGGCCAGTGGGCGTCCTCGGCGCACAGCACCATCACTAGGTCCAGTGCATAACGCGGATTGGCTCCGTAGCCCACCATGTCCCCCAAACACACGAAGCGCTGAGCACCGCGCTCACGCGCGTCTGCAAGCATGGCTTCGAGGGCCGGCACGTTGCTGTGCAGGTCGCTGATGATGGCTGTCGGGGGATAAAGCACTGAATTGCTCGGGTCGCGGAAAATTCGCTTTTGGAGGGGCAAGATTATCCCCGCCCCGTGGCCCCCGTACAACCCGTTCGGGCTGTGAACTGCAGCAAGATGCCAAAGCTGAGCAAGATTCCAACCAGGGCCTGGGGACCGTGCCAACCGAGCCAGAGGGGCCAGAGGGGCACGAGCCCCACGATCGGGTGCCAGCCCCGGGCCTCGAGCCGGTGTCCCAGGTGCCTCCGATCCGCCAACCAGAAGGCCTGCCCAGCCCTCCAGCGCAGCCAAACCACCCGGGAGAGGTCCATGGCGGGCAGGGCCAGGGCCAACCAGGCAGCCGGCTGCAGGGCCACAAGAATACCCACGAGGTGGCTGCCCGCATCACCCAGGTAGGCCCTTGGCCGTGGAGAAGCGTCCTCTCCCGAACCCGAGCGTGCTTGCCGAATCAGATTCAAGGGCAGGAATCCCGCCAGGGCTCCGCGCAGCAACAAGGGCGTGCCCGGCAGCAGAAGGGCCCAGCCGGCGCAGAGGCCATCGGAGTGGTCCCAAGTATTGGCCAAATTCTGAGCCACCATGGCCAGGGCAAGATCTTTCCCCAAGGCCAACCAGTCTCCCCCTTGGAGGGACTCCCGGTGGAGCGCAAACAAGAGGGCCACCCCGAGCTGTCCGGCTAACTTAGGCAAGGCCGCAAGGGGCCTGAAATCATCTCGGGTTCCCAGAACCCAGGCGGCACCCAGGGCGGCCCAGGGTAAAGGGCCTGATCCGAGCCCAAAAATCTCCACACACACAAGAACAAGCAACAGTGCCAAGCCCCCCACCGGCGGGACGCGGCTACCTTCCGGCTGCCAGTTGCGACCCAACAGACCTCTCTTTTGAGCAGCCGTTGCAAGCAGAGCCCCCACCAGCAAAGTGCAAAGGGCAATGATCCCAGCCACCGCGATTGGATCCGTCCATTCGATCACCGGACCACGTCCCCGTACAACCCGCGGCGCTCGATGTAAGCGCGCACGGCCTGTGGCAACATCCCTTCTTCCATCACGCCCCGTTCCAGCCCCGCCCGAATCGCGCTGGATTCACCCGGATGAGCTTCCACCTCACAAAATCCAGCGGTCAATAGGGCTCCGAGAGTCGACCCCAGTGCCTTTTCCGCAACGGTCAGTTGCGCGGCGGCTTCGTGGCTGCGCAGGACCACGATGGGCTTTGCCAACTCAAAGATCTCGGCGATGTTCTTCCAAGTGGGCAGGCCCGGCAAATTGTCCGAGCCCAGGATCAAACTCAGCTGGACCCCGGGCCGTGCAAGTTCACGCAGGGTATCGATGGTCCAAGAGACTCCTCCCCGTTCCAATTCCAGGGTCGCCACGCTCATCTTGTCCTCATCGGCGAGGGCTAACTCAAGCATGGCCACCCGGTCTTCAGCTGCCGCGAGGGCCTTGCCCCGTTTGTGGGGAGACTGCGCCGCGGGGATGAAGAGAATCTCCCCTAGATTCCCGGCGACCATCGCCGCCCGTGCCATGGCCAGGTGCCCCGAGTGCACCGGATTGAAGGATCCCCCGAGCAACCCCAGGGCCAAGGCCTGACCTGGGCCGGAGGGCTCAGGGGCCTGCCCGGAGGGCATTGGAGGCGGTGGAGATGGGTTGTCGGGGCTCATCGGGCAGGCCGGGGTGGATCTTGAGGTGGAATGGGGTGACCGGTAGAGGGCCCTAGGGTAGCGTCCAGTGAAGCAAGATGAAGGCTTGGACTGGACTCCTGTCCCCCTGGCCCGTATCCTTTGCCCCCCGCGGGCCCCCGAGGCCCCGGTATCCCCCCTGAACCCCCAAGGATTTCCCCACCCTGCCCATGAAGCGTTCCCTTGCCACCCTGTTTTTGGGCGCCCTCTGCGCCTCCCTCTGCAGCAGCTGCGTGACCGACGGCTCCAAGATGAACGATCACTGGAGTCCCGCCTCCATGCCCGTGCGCATGCAGCGGACTTTCACCGGCTATGACGCAAGCCGTGATGGTCCCGTCATGGAGTGGCTTCAGCGCGACGCGGATTCTATCGGCCTCACCCTGCAGCGCCACTTGCTCGGCTTCAACCCGGACAACCCGCTGCGTAACGGCTGAGTCCGCAACCAGAGCCCTCTCGGCTTTTCGTTCAAAGCGACCTGTGCATTGCTGCGCGGGTCGCTTTCTTTCTTAGGTTCTAGGGCCGCGTATCAGGACCAACCAAAATGCTCAAGGGCCAAGTCAGCAAGCTCGGGGCTGCCGGGATCGACCCAGGAAATCTCAAACTTGCGGTACCAGGTCCTTTGGCGTCGAGCGAATTGCCGGGTAGCGAGGGCAATACGGTCCACGGTTTCTTCTCGGGTCGCCTTGCCATCGGCCCAATCGAGGATCTGCGAGTAACCCAGGGCCTGGAACGCGCTTCGTGAGAAACCAACCGTGCGCGCGGCGAGGGCTTCTGCCTTCCAGCCCCCATCAATCATGATCTCCGTCCGCGCCCGAATGCGCGCATCGAGTTCCGGCACCTCTATTTGCAAGCCGAAGAGCCGCGCGGCCTCCAGCCGTTGCTCTCCGCCCGCCCACTCCTGATGCCAGTCAGTCAAGGTGCGCCCGGTCTGTAGAAACACCTCAAGGGCACGGATCACCCGGCGCAGATCGTGGGGATGAATGCGCTCGGCACTGGGTGGGTCGACCTCGGTTAGTTGCTGATGCAACGTCTCCGGTCCCTCATCCTCGGCCCGTTGCTCCAAGCTCGCCCGCAACTCCAAGTCCGCCGCCGGACCCTGGAACAGGCCCCGCAGGAGGGCGGCGAGGAAAAAACCCGTACCACCCACAAAGAGCACGCGGCGCCCGCGCCCAAGACAATCCCGCAAAGCCTCGCGAGCCCCCTCGATCCAGAGCGACACATCAAAAGTCTCATGGACCCCGACCAAATCGATCATGTGGTGCGGCACCTGGGTCAATTCCTCTTGGCTGGGCTTGGCGGTACCAATGTTTAACTCCCGGTAAACCAGCATGGAGTCCATGGATATAACCTCGGCCCCCGCGCGCCGGGCGACTTCCAGGGCAAGGGCGGTCTTTCCCGAGGCCGTGGGGCCCACCAAGGCACAGATCGGTGCCTGATCAAATGGGTCGAGGGAAGAGGTCATCGGAGGCATGGTAGCGTGGGGCCATGGCGGCGAGGGACTCAAGTCCCAGGGCGTGTGTGCCTTGAACGATGTGCAGGGGAAAAAAGCCCTCGCGCCCCACACAGACAGGGGCCAACAAACGCGCCCCCAGATCGTATGCTGACCCCATGCTATTCGCCCTACTGATGATCGCCCTTGCCAGCCCTGGACTGCCTCTAAAAGGGGTCCACCAGGATCCGGTTTTGCCAGAGATCAACAGCATTGGGCCCAAGACCCTCCCTGGCGCAGACGTCAAAGCCCTGGTACGGGGGCAGCTCCCGAAGAACACCAGCGATGAAGCCAAGCAACGCTTCACACGGATGACGCGATCCACCTGGAGCGGCGAAAAAGCCCCCGAGGGTCTACGCTCTTTCATGGTTACCTTCGATGCCCGCGTGCGCACCACCAGCACGGGCAGCAACGATATGCGCACCACGTTTCTCTATCTGGAAGAGGGACGGGGCTTTGTGCGCGGTTTTTTCCCCAAATCCGGGCGCGTGTCCGTGCGCGGGCCTGAAGGGGATTGGCTGCTGGACGGGAAAGAGGTGCTCGATCTCTCGGACCACTCGAACCGGGAAAGTCGCCGGGAACACGAGCGATGGTTGGCCCTCGCACGAAACTTCGCCACCCTCTCCTCCCCCAGCGACTTGCGCATGGGCCTCCTCCAATCGGTCAAGGCCGAAGGCCAAGGGCGTGAGCTAAAAATCGGCGAGGCCCTGCCTGTGCAATTCCCAACCCTTGCCCAAGCGGAACGTGCCCGGGGTCTTGAGTGGTTGCTGATGACGACCCCGGACTTCAACCTCTTGGCGTCGAATGGCCCCAGCGCTGCCCTGCGGCAAGTACGGCTGGGCCTCGACGCAGCCAGCGGGCGTGTGCGTTTCGCTCTGATCGAAGGCTCCGGGGGACCCCAACGCCCACAGGCTGCCACGGACCCCATCCTGGTGGAAATTCCCGCTTGGATCAGCCTCGGCCAACGCCTACTGCCCAAGCAGGTCCTCGTACACCGCAGCTTCTTGGCGGTGGGTCCGCAAGACCCCACTGCTCCGATCGTGCCCCCCACGCGCCTTTCCTTCGAAGAGCTTCCAGGTGTCGACCTGTTTCTGGTCGAGAGTGAATCCCAACCAGATATGGAACTGACACCCGGGGATTTCGCGCGGCCCGTGCCGCGCTGAGACAAGCCCTACGCGGGCGAAAGCCTTAACGCCGGTGGAAGGCGCGCTCTAGATCACTGAGGGTGAAGCGCACCCGGGTGGGCCGCGCATGGGGACAAGTCTGATCGTTGTCCGCAGCCCGCGCCCGTTCGAGCAGCGATTGAATCTCCTCTTGGCTCAACACATCTCCAGCCATGATGGATGACCGGCAAGCGCAACTGTGCAACACCTGTTCGATCACATCGCTGGCTGTGGGCGGCTCACCTGTGCGACCGATCACCTCCACCAAGTCTCCCACTAGCCCCGCCGGGTCCGGGTGACGCAAGCGAGCCGGCAAACCCGAGACCATCATCGAAGTCTCGCCCATGGGTGAGAGTTCGATGCCGAGGGTCTCTAGGGAAGCCATGTGTTCCTCAAGCAACACCCGATCCGCACGGGAGACCTCCACCACCTCGGGCACCAGTAAGCGCTGGACTTCCACCTTGCCCGCGCGCACATCGCACAACAGGAGCTCATAGGTCAAGCGTTCGTGCAAAGCGTGCTGATCGATAATTTCGAACCCATCGGGCAATGCGCGCACCAAGAACGTCTTGCCCACCTGAAGGTAGGGCCCCACAAGGTTGTCCGTGGGGGCCCAGGGGTCTTGGCCAGAATTGGGGGTCAAGCCCTGCCCTGGGTCGCCCTGCCCTGGTTCGCCGGAGCGCTGTGGCGCGGAAGAAGTATAGGCCCCCGCCGAAGGGAAGCTGGGGCCATCCGTGGGCACAAAGGGGCGCCCGCCATGCTCGCGCACGATGCTCTCGGACCCATGCCCCGAGCCGGGATCCGCCAACTTGCCCTGGAAGGGATGCTCTTCCCTGGCCAATCGCCGGGCGCGGCCGGCCATCATGGACTGCCCGGGAGTCGCCATGTCGGTTTCCTGCACGGCGGCCTTGAGGGCCGAAACCAAGAAGCCAAAGAGGCGCCGTTGATCCCGGAAACGCACCTCGCTCTTGGCAGGGTGCACGTTCACGTCCACCGCGGCGGGATTCATCGAAAGGCGCAAGAAAGCAACTGGCTGCCGCCCATCTTCCAACACCCCACGATATGCGTCCTTCAACACACGACTCAGGACTCGATCCCGCAGGAATCGCCCGTTCAACAACCAAATCTGGCGGGTGGTGTCGCGCCGGGAAATCCGTGGGGAACCCACGTACCCACGAATCGTTAGGTCTCCGTCCTTGGCTTCGATGGGTTCAAGGTGAGCAATCAGCTCCGCCCCAAAGGTGCGCCGGATGCGGCCGAGGAAATCCATGCTGGCTTCCACATCATAAGCTCGGCGACCATCGCTGTTCACCACAAAACCCACACCGTCGTGGGCCAAGGCGGCCCGTTGCACCGCGGCCAAGCAATGTCCCAACTCGGTGGACGGGCGCTTGAGGAAGCGCCGCCGGGCGGGCACGTTGTAGAACAAGTCGCGCACTTCGAGAGTCGTGCCCAAGGGAGCACCAGCTTCACTGATCTTGCTCTGCTCGCCGCCGTCGCAACTCAACCGATGCCCGATGGGTGACTCTTTGGTGCGGGTGGTTATCTGGCAGCGGGCGATTGAACCCAGCGAAGCGAGGGCCTCCCCACGAAAGCCGAGGGAAGAGATGTGCACCAAGTCTTCGGGGTCGCGCAGCTTGCTGGTGGCATGGGAGGCAAAGGCCAACCCCAAGTCCTCGGGGCCCATTCCCTGGCCATTGTCCGTGACTCGGATCAAGCGCGCGCCGCCCTCTTCCAGGTCCACGGTGATCTGGGTCGCGCCCGCATCGATGGCGTTCTCCAACAACTCCTTGACCACCGAAGCAGGCCGCTCCACAACCTCTCCTGCGGCTATTTGGTCGCGTACTACGGCGGGCAGAACGGCAATGCGTGGGGCGCTGGGGCTGATCTCCATGGGCCCATTCTAGCCCGAATTGCGTGGTCGCGCTCACGCGGATTTCGGGCAGTGACTGGAGCCAGCTATTGTTCTGGCCACAACGCCAAGGGAAGCCCTATCCTGCAGGGGATCCCGCAGCTTGGCGGGAAGAAACCCCTCGGGAGAAGCAATCATGAACTGGACTCTTGGATCGATGGCCCTCGTGCCCCTTTGCCTACTTTTCGTCGCCAATGCCTCGGCTGGCACCCTGGACGATCCCCGCTGGGTCACCTATCAAGGGGAAAGTGGCGCGGGCAGCGGCAAGAGCATTGTGCTCTTGTCCGGCGACGAGGAATATCGCTCCGAAGAGGGCCTGCCCCAGATGGCACGCATCCTCGCCCTACGCCACGGATTCAAGTGCACGGTGCTCTTCTCCCAGTCCCCCGAAGGGATCATCGACCCGGACAACAGCTCCAACATTCCAGGTATGCACCTGATCGATGATGCAGATCTGGTGATCATGCTGCTGCGCTTTCGCCGCTTGCCCGATGAGGACATGGCCCATCTGGTTCAGTACGTGGAGGCTGGCAAACCACTGATCGGCTTGCGCACCTCCACCCATGCCTTCAATTACGAAGGCAACTCCACCAGTCCCTATGCCAAGTGGTCCTGGCGCAGTAAGGAATGGAAGGATGGCTTCGGCGGACAAGTGTTGGGGGAAACCTGGGTCAACCACCACGGACACCACGGACAGGAAAGCACCCGCGGCGTGATTCCCGCCGCCGTTGCCCAGCACCCGATCCTGCAAGGGGTCTCGGATGTTTGGGGCCGGACCGATGTCTATGGCATACGCAAGTTGCCGGCTGACGCCACGGTGTTGCTCGAAGGCAGCGTGCGTGCGGGCATGACCCCCGACGCGCCCGCGGTGGAGGGCCCGAAGAACTCGCCCCGCCATCCGGTTTTCTGGACACGCCAGCGCAAGCTCCCCGAAGGCAACCTACAACGCATCGTCTGCACCACCATGGGAGCATCAAGGGACCTGGAAAGTATCGACCTGCGACGGGCGATCGTCAACGGCAGCTATTGGTGCCTTGGGATCGAGGACAAGATTGACCCCAAGAGCTCCATGGAAATCGTGGGTGAATACAAGCCCACCCCCTTCGGCTTCGGCAAGTCCACCAAGGGTGTTCGCCCACAGGACCACGCCTATCCCAAGAAGGCCGCACTCACCGAGCCCAGCAAGGACAAGAAGAACTAGGCCTCGATCAAGCCGATCAAGCGGCGAACTGCCTCTTCCACAAAGACCGGGTCTTCCGCGTGGGTATCCACGTCCACCACCTCAACAGTGTTGGGAAGTCCATCCCTGAGGGTCTTGAAGAAGGCCTCATCCCCAGCCGCGTCACGCAACTCACCCCCGGGAACCCCGTAACGACTGGTGCCCCCAAGGGGCAACATCATCACCGCATTACCACGGGTGTGCTGCAAGCGCTTGGCGATTTCGGAAGCAACTGCGCTGAATTCTTCCAGGTTCAAGCGAGGCACAAACACAATGGGATTGTGAAACGTGTGGATGCTGTCCTTATACTTTTCAGGCACCAGGCCGGGCGCACTCGCCATCAAGCCGATGTGCTCTGTGCCACCGGGGCAAATCACCTGGGGCAGGCCAAGCTTGCCCGCGATCGTCAGGCGCTCCGCATTCGCCGCTCGGAAACCCCCGTGCAGTTCATCGGATATCTCGCCCAGGGCGTAGTCAAATACCGCGCCGATCACGCCTTCTTTCATCAACTGTTCCATGGCTCGACCGCCGGATCCCACAGCATGGAAGACGATCACTTCGTAGCCCGCTTCATGGATACAATCGATTGCGTGCATGGCGCCTGAGGTCAACACTCCCAAATTGGTCATACCGATCAGGGGTTTGTCTGTGGCCACGGTTTCCAAGGAAAGCCCGTGCTCTGCCATGCCGCAAGCCGCAGCCGCGGCATTCCCCAGCACCATGCGCGTCACGGAGTTCAACCCCAAGATGTCGCCCACGGAGAACATCATGGTGATGTCTTTGATATCCACCAGAGGGCCAGTGTCCCCTGATGCGATCGTCGAGAGCATCACCTTGGGCAAACCATAGGGCAAGGCCTGCATGATCTGGGTGCAAGTGGGCGTGCCCTGGGTTCCACCGAGGCCAACCACCCCGTGCAGCTCGCCCTTAGCTAGGCGTTCGAGCAGGATCTTGATCCCACCGGCGATCATCACCGGAACAGCGTTCTGACGGGTGGGGTTCTTGAGCATCTGGGCCAAATCTTGGCCGCCCGCAGATGCGACAGATTCCCGGGAAACGTGGGGTTTGGTGCCCGGTTCCCCCACGACCCCAAGGTCCAGCAATAGGGCCTCACAACCGGCAAGAGCAATACACTCGGCCAAGAAGGCCGCCTCGGCCCCCTTGGTGTCCATGGTCGCCAAAACGCAGATGATCTTTTTCATGAGGATGCTCTCCCTTCAAAGGAAAGGTCGCGGAATTGTCGAGCCACCTGGGACACGGCACGTTCGATGGGCAAGCGCTCGGTGGATGACCCGGTCCAAAAGCCATGGCCGGAAGTGTGATTCAACATGTACTGGCCATCTTCGGGATTCTCCAGGGCGGCACCGTGGGCCACTAGGAGGGTCTTAGGGCTCCGGG
>CALEMP010000185.1 GCA_937910685.1 uncultured bacterium | reverse complement strand
CGTGCTGTCCAGAAATTGAGCCGCGCTTGAAAGCAAGCCTAGGACAGGACTTGCGGAATGCAAAGGCCCCATTTCTAGGCCGGCCCTCAAGCACGCGGTCCGTGGTCTTGCCGGGCAGGCGTACGTCCCCCACCCAATCCGAACGCCCCCGTCGCCGACTCTTCCTCAGGCCGCGCGACGGTAGTGCTTCAGAAGACCGCCCAGTCGATCCGTGCACTCGATCTCGCCAACTCCAGCGGGCTCGGCTGACTGGAGACGTGCGTTGCCAACCCCCTGATGCGGGCGCTCGGCGTTGTAGTGCGCAACGTACTCGTCGATTGCGCGACGTAGCGACTGCTCTCCGAAGAAGATCATGCGGTTAGTGCACTCCGACTTGATCGAGAGCACCCAGCGTTCAGCAAACGCGTTGCAGTTGGGTGCCATGATCGGTGTGAACACCACATCGACACCAGCAGCCTTCAGCGCCGCCTGAAACTGCGCCGTGAACTTGGTGTCCCGGTCGCAGATCAGGATGCGGTGATCCCGCAGAAAACCATCCACGCAGTCTGTCCAGTTGCGTGCGACCTGTGCCATGAAGGACTCGTTGGGCGTGGTCGTGATCCCGGCCACCTGGACTCGCCGACTCTTGAGGTCGATCACGAACAGCGCGTAGTAGGTCTGCAGCCCCCTCGGCGTCCAAACCTCGACGGAGAAGAAGTCAGTGGCAGCAATCTGCCCCCAGTGGGCCTTGAGGAAGGACCGCCAAGAGGATGGCCTATCAGGTGCAGGCTTGATCCCGTTGTCCTTCAGCACCTTGGCGACGGTCGTACTCGCGACCCTATGCCCGACGGACTTGAGCTCTCCCTGGATGCGGCAGTAACCCCAGGACGGGTTGTCGGTGGCCATTCTGACTATCAGGGACTTGATCTTCATCATCAGCCCCGGCCGTCCCACGCGCTCGGTCTTGTAGGTCCACTTGGCAGCGATCAGGCGCCGGTGCCAGCGCATGATTGTGTCTGGCGTGACGATTGTCGCGACGCGGTTGAGGGCCTGGCGGCCGATACGCTTCCCCTTCGCTGCAAGCCGTCTGCGCTGGTCATCAGTGAGCCGCATGCGTCGGCCCTTTATTTGCTCCTTGAGGACGAGGTTCTCCTCGACGAGGTAGGCGATGACATCTGTCTGATGCCTGCTCAAAAGGCCGGAGAAAGTGTGCAGGAGAACCTGGAGGGGATGGGAAGCGGTCCGCATCGCACTAGGATACGTGCTCCAATTCGGCCGGAATCACGGGCAAATTGACGCGGCTGAGTTTCTGGACCCCACGGGCAACGAGTGGCACCTCGCCCAATGGGAGCGCGCGTTCCTCTCGGCCCTGCGCGGGGGCTGCAGCGTGCCTGTTGGCGGGCATGCGGTGATCGAGGGAGACCGACTGACCCTCGACGGCGTCGTCCTTTCGGTCGACGGGGTGGATCAGGTGCGCGGACAGGTTACCGGTGACCTGGCCGACGCGGTACGACTTGGAAACGACCTGGCGGCGCGGCTGGTCGAGGGCGGCGCCCAAGACCTGCTCGAGGCGGCGCGGGCCGAGTAGGCCTCGCGCAGCGCAAGCGTCGGGCCCTACTTCCCCCGCTTGTCCAACTCGGCGAAGTAGAACTCCGGATCGGCTTCGAACTCCTCGACGCACGGCTCGCAGCAGAACTTGACCTCGCGGCCGTTGTAGACCTTCACGATCGGGTCGCCCATCGAGCCGAGCTTGCTCTCCATGACGATGCAGGTGTCGCTGGTGTAGGGAGTGACGGCGTTCTTCTTGGGGGCCGAGTTGCAGGCGGCCAGGGTCAGGAGCAGAAGGGTCAGGGTCAGGGTCTTCATGGGTCTCGATCTCAAAAGGAAAAGGACAGGCCGATGCCGCCGCCATGCTCGGAATGATAGCTGGTGACCAGGCCGAAGGACTTGGTCATGGTCCACTCGAGGCCGGTCTCCCACTCCTCGCGCGTGTTGGTATCGTACTCTAACATCCCGAACGCGCCCAGGCGGTCGGTGAGCATGTATTCCTTGTCCAACCCGACGCGCAGGTCCCCCTCGTCGTCCAGGGTGACCTCCGCCAGGACCAGGTAGGGCAGTCGATAGCGCACGCCGGCAAAGAACCGGTCCTCGGCGCCGTGCACGTTCGTGAAGCGGTACCCCGCGATCGTGGAGAGGTTCATGCTGAGGTAGCGGGACCAGGCGAGGTCGACCTCGCGGTCCTCATGCTCGTCGGCGTCGATGCCCGCGTCCCAGCGCAGCAGGAAGTCGTTGCGCCCCTGCATCAGCGCCGCGCGGCCCATGGTCATGTGGCTGCTGATGCTGCCGTCCACGAGGAAGAAGCGCGGGTTCAGCAGCTTCGGATCCAGCGCTGGCTCGTGGTCGGGTCCCTGCTCGCGGTAGCTGAAGACGCGCGCCATGCCTGCGTCCATGTGGTAGAGCATGTGGCAGTGGAAGAACCAGTCGGCTGGCTCCTCGTCGGCGACCCACTCGATCACGCGCTTGCCCATCGGAGGCACATCGACGGTGTGCTTGAGCGGAGCCGTGTCGCCCTTGCCGTTCAGCACGCGGAAGAAGTGCCCGTGCAGGTGCAGCGGGTGATGCATCATCGTGTCGTTGATCAGCTCGATGCGCAGGATCTCCCCCGACGAGATCGGGATCGCCGTCTCCTCTGCCAGGGTCTTGCCGTTGAAGCTCCAGATATAGCGGCGCATGTCGCCCGTGAGCCGCAGGGTCAGAGTGCGCACCCGCTCCTCATCGGCTGGTTCCCGCACGAGCGTCGTCGGCCGCATTGCTTCCAGTAGCGCGTAGGGCGCGAACGGGCGCTCCGCGGCGGCGGCGTCGCGGCCGCGCTCCGGGTTGACGCTCTCGATCCCCGCCTTGGCCGCCTCCATCATCGTGTACAGGTCCGGAGCGGGCGGATCCTCCGCCCGGCGCAGCGCACCCTCGCCCAGGATGATCGATGCGTGCCCGCTCACGTCGTGCGCCGTCGCGCGCACCTCGACCGCGTCGCCGTTCGCCGGCATCGTCACCACGACGTCGTAGGTCTCCGCCATCCCCATCAGCAACCGGCGGACCTCCACCGGCTTCACGCGCATCCCGTCGGTGCCGACGATCTCGAGGGGTCCCGCAGCGCTCGTGAGATGAAAGTACGTCGAGGCCCCGGCGTTGATGACCCGCAGGAGCACGCGCTCCCCCGGCGCCGCAGCCAACCGGTGCCTGCGCTGCCCGTTCGCCAGGAAGGCGTCGTAAGCAATGTCCGACACGTCCATCGCCGGCATGCGTGACCGCTCGCGCTTGAAGAAGTCGTCCAGCTTGCCCCTTCGCCACGCGCCGAGCAGGGACTGCACGTTGCCCCGCTTCTGGGCGTACCACTCGCTGCCGCGCATCAAGGTGCGCATGACCTCGTTCGGGTCTTCGTTCGTCCAATCCGAGAGGACAACGACGTGCTCGCGGTCGACCTCGACGTCGGGCTCGCGCGGTTGGATCACGATCGAACCGTAGACGCCGCGCTGCTCCTGGAGGCCCGTGTGCGAGTGGTACCAGTAAGTTCCCGACTGGCGCAGCGTGAACTCGAATAGGCGCGACTCACCCGGCTGAATCGGCGGCGTCGTGAGGTAGGGGACGCCGTCCATCGCGTTCGGAACGAGCAGTCCGTGCCAGTGGATCGAGGTCTCCTCGCGCTCGAGCGCGTTGGTCACCGTGATGCGCACCGTGTCGCCTTCGGTGAACTCGAGCGTCGGACCTGGCACGCCGCCGTTGATCGTCAGCGCCTCGATCGGCCGGCCAGCAGGCGCGATCTCCTCGGAGGCGATCGTGAGTTCGTAGGTCACGACCTCGTCGTCTCTCTCCTGGCTGATTCCAGGTGAGGCGAAGAGGGTGAGCGCGAAGAGGGTCCAGGTCGAGCGGGAGATCACGGGAGGCATGATAGGGCACGGAGCCCCAAGGCCGCCCTGCGAAGGCCCAAACCACCTGCCTGAGGGGGAAGAAGGAGCTAGCATCAGGCTCCGCCCAGGCCTACCCCGCCGGGCGGAGACCCTTTGAACCCCTTCTCCTCCCAGGTTCAAGAGCTTCACCGGCGGATCATGGGCGGCGGCCCGGGGGTTGGCGCACGGGCCGCAGGCCGCTGGGGTGCTCAAGCGGATCGGAACGCCGCTCTCTGGGGCCGGGCGAGGATGTCAGTAGGCAACACCCCCTCTCTGTCGCCTATCCACTGAGAATGACTATTAGTTAGAGTAGGCCCCATGCGCTTGACTCTAATCCCCCTCATGCTGGGCACGCTCGTTGTGGCTGGATGCCAGATCACCGCCCCCACTGTTCACCCGGACGCCATTGCCGAAAACGATTCGACCATGCTCGGCCTGATAAGCGAGCTTCTCGGCGACTGGGATCTGACCGACGAGGAAGGGACACGGCATCACGCGGCCACGTTTGCCATGACCGCCGGAGGATCAGCCGTGCGAGAGACCATGTTCCCGGGGGAGGCCCACGAAATGACCAATCTCTACCACATGGATGGCGGAGATCTTGTCATCACTCACTACTGCACCGTGGGCAACCAGCCCCGCATGGTCGCCTCAAAGGCAGTGGAAACCGACGACGGCACAGTCTTTCACTTCGAGTTGGAGAGCGTCTCGAACCTGCGCGAGAGTCACGACCATTACATGGGTGACATGACCCTCACGATCCACAAGTCCGGCGGCCTCCGCCAGGACTGGCGCTCGTACGACCGCGATGGGGTCCTCACCGACCCCATGGTCTTTATGCTCAGTCGGACGAACTGAGTCACACTGAAGGTACGGCGGACGGCGTTGGGTGCTTCCTTCATCGGCAGTTGTGGCGCGACGCACTTTCTCTTCAGGCTCCGAGTCTCTGCCACCAACGCTTGGCCAGGCGGCCACCCTGATCCAAAGGTGGCTTGCCCGTGTGGTGCATAGACACGGCCGTGCCATTCTAGAGCTCGAGGGCGGCCGCACAGGAGCCATCAACCAGATCCAGCGTTTCGGTTCCGCCCTCAACAGCAATCTGCATTTCCATGCCCTCGTGTTGGACGGCGTCTCCACCGCCCCCGACTCCTTCACGCCCCCGCGTTTTCGTCGGACGGGTCACATCACCAACGCAGACCTGGCCAAGTTGCTGTTCACCGTACGCTCCCGAGTCCTACGCCTGTGTCGCCGCCGGGGCCTGATGAAAGAAGACACGCAGATCGACGTATCCGCGCCGGGCCAAGATCAGGCTCTGCTGCCCTTGCTGGTAGACGAGCGCCTGGCGGACCCGGCAGTTCGGAGTCAAAGACCTCGGCGGCGCCGCAGGCAGACACACAGGGAACCGTTCCAGCTCAGGCCGAGCTCGTGGAGTTGCGCCAGTAGGTCGGCCAGGATCGCACGCTCCGGATCGTCGACGGCAAGATCGGCGAGTCGCATCTGCGAGCGGCCCTCGAAGAAGGAGATCGATCGTTCGGTCAAGCGCAGGGACCTCTGCGCTTGGACCTCCCAGTGGGCCCCGAAGCCGGCCGGCATCTCCGCCAGCAGTGCTCCAAGGTCGAGCACCTCCGCGTGAACCATACCGCCTTCGCGATCCAGCCGCTTCTCCCAGCAATCGAGCGCGAGGGCGCCTCGCTGAGAGGAGAGGGACAGATCAAAACTCGGCTCCGCCAGCAACACGCCCGAGCGCGCGACCCGTAGCGCTTCCTTGAATGCACGGCCGGGCTGTTCAAGGTGATGAGGCACGTGCCGCATCGTGACCCAGTCCATGGATTTGTCCTCAAAGGGCAGCTCGTAGGCGCCACCCTCCCGTACATCGAAGCCTTCCTCACCCAGTGTCTCGAGCCGCGGACCAGGCTGGTCGATGCCGAACGCGGCCATGCCCTCGCTCGCGCAGAACTTCAGCAGCTGTCCCGCACCGCAACCCACATCGAGAACCGACTGCGGCTCCTGGGCTTTGAGCAGGTCAAGGAACTCCCCCAGCAACCACTCATGATTGGCCCGCGCGTCGAGGTCCGCTGCACTGACGTCCACGCTCGTGCTTCTCGTTCCCATGGGTTCCATGGGTGAAGTCTAGCAGGGCCAGGTCGTGATACGGAGTCATAATACTGGGCACACAAGAATCCGACAAAGCTCTAGTGCTCCCGGATCCACTCACAAGAATACTGTGAGCGCGACTAACCCTAGGGAAGGCCTCTATTCAGGCTGGAGTCCCCCACTGGTTCCCATCTACCTATGGTGACTCACATCACTTGGCTCGAACAGGATACCAATCCCAAATCAATGTACTGAGTTCCTCGATCAACTCTGGATGCTTCGATGAGATGTCTACTTCTTCGCGAGGATCCGCTTTGAGATCAAACAACTGCGGGCCGCGGTCACTGGGTGGATACTTCATCCGTCCCGTTCGACCATCGTAGGTTAGGAGGAGCTTCATCTGATCCTGGATCACCCACCGATACAGCAGAGAAGATTCGGGATCCTGAATGTCGGCCATGTCGTGAGCAAAGGACTCACCAAATATCACATTTCGCTCGACTGGCGTACCTTGCTGCAGATTTGGGAGCAAATTCAAGCCAGGCAAGTTCGCCGGAACAGCAACCCCAGCCGCCGCGAGAATCGTCGGTACGATATCGATGCTACTGCAGAGCTCGGAGCGCTCTTCTGGCTTCATCTTGCCTGGCCAACGGAACATGATTGGCGTACGCGTGCCCCCTTCATACGGGCTCCGTTTGGATCGGGCCGCGTAGCCACCGTTGGGATGTTGAATCCAGCCATTGTCCGTGACATAGATCACAAGGGTGTTTTCATCGACTCCTTTATTTTTCAACTGATCCAGCAACTCTCCGCATGTTTCGTCTAACCATTCGCACATCGCGTAGTAGGACGCAAGCGCTTTGGGGCGGCCATCCTGTTGGTACTTTTGAAGCAGTCGCGGCGGTGGATTGTGCGGAGTGTGCGGCAGAAACGGCGCATACCAAAGGAAGAAGGGCTTCTGGCTTGCGATAGCCAGATCCATAAACTCGCTGATTGGATTCAAACCCTTACGCCCGATGGTCAGTCCATCGTCCCCATGCCTGCCGCCCTTCTGGGGATAACCACGAGTCATGCCGTGGGTGAATCCTCCACGTTGATAACTTCCTTCCCACCATTTACCGCTTTGAAAGGTCAGATAACCTTGTCTTGCCAAAGCCCTCGGCAAGGTGAGATTTCGGTCCACATTGGAGATGAGCAGTTCGCGTATGTCCTTGCCAGACCTTGCTGCATAAGCTTGGTTCTCCTTGGTATTCGCCGGATCATTTCCAGTGATCAGGCTTTGATGAGCATAGAGCCCCGTTGCCAAGGTTGTCAGCGAAGGACGACACAGAGGAGTGGGCACATAACCTCGACGAAAAACCACGCTTTGCTTGGCGAGCTTGTCGAGATTGGGAGTCTCGATTGAGGGGTGACCCATGAAGCCATAATCAGTCCATGCCTGATCATCAGAAATAATCAGAACGACATTGGGACTCGGTTGTGAGAGTTGCGACGGAAGTACCAGACTCAGCAACAATAGAAGGGCAGTCATCATTGCAGGCTATCACGGGCGGCCAGAGTGGAAGTACAATTCCATGATGTTCTGGATGCCACCTCCAATATCCTTGGCGTAAAGGTCACTGACCCGCAATACACGCTTTGGTGGCATTTGAAGGGGCTCAGTAAGACCGAAACGTGTCCCGGTCCAAGCTGCGCCCGTGGTGCGCGGCTAACCCTAGGGCCAACCCTAAAGCCAAAAGCGAAGACAGCAAGCTACTGCCACCAGCGCTGATCAACGGCAGAGGCAAGCCTGTCATGGGCACCAGCCCGGTATTGACCGCCACGTGAATCACTAGGTGCGAAGCGAACAGCAAGGCCACACCACCCACCACGAGGCGACAAAAGCGATCCCGCTGCTTTGCCGCAGAAATCATGAGAAGGAACGGCAGCAGGGAATAAAGCAGCAAGACTGCGATGCTGCCCAAAAAACCCAGCTCCTCCCCCATGACGGCAAACACGCTGTCAGAATCTCGCTCGGGTAGGGTGCGCGCACCATTGGCCACGCCTTGCCCAAGGCCCGTCCCACTCCAGCCACCGTTGCCCATGGCCGTGCGCGCTTGATAGGCATGGAAGGCTGGGCCATAGCGCCCTTCGATCAAGTCCGGTGCGCCGTAGGACGAGGTCCAAGTGGTGATGCGTTCGAGCTGGTACTCTTGGATCAAGCCGCTCTTCGCGCCCAAGAAGCCGAGACTGGCAGCAAGCAGGCAGAGCCCCAGCAGGGAACGCCAGGGTGCGCCCGCAAGATGGAACATGCCCAGGGCAATGGGCAAAAGAGTGAGGGCCGTGCCCAAGTCCGGTTGGGAGGCGACGAGGCCCAGGGGCACCAACAACACCACCAGGGGCAAGACCCACTGGCCTGGGGTTTCAAGACGCCGCCGGGCAAGGAGCGAAGCCAGCATCAAAACCAAACCGACCTTCGCCAACTCGGACGGTTGCAAATCAAAGTGCGGCAGGGGAATCCAACGGCGGGCGTTGTTGCGCTCGACGCCGACGAAACGCAGGGCGATCAAGAGCAGCACGCTGAGGCCAAAGATGCGCGGGGCATTGCGCCGTAGCCAAGAGGGGCGCAGCATGAGTGCCAGAACCAACAGGGGAGCGGTGAAGAGCAGTTTCTGCCTGTGGCCCGCGAGGTCTGCGCCGCCCACCGCACCCAGGGGCTCGGCTGCATCCATGGCGCCCTGAAAGACAAGACCTAGGGCCACGATGCCACCAGCAACGAGCAAAATGTGCCAGTCCAAGTAACGCCAACGGACTCCGCCGGGATCCAGCACACGCCGGGGAGAAAGATGATCTTGCAGCCAGGTCCACATGGTTTTTCTCTCAGCGCCCAATCAGGGCGCGGACCTCCGGACGCTTCAAGAACTGGCTGGCCAATTGCACCGCTCCATGACTGGAAGTGGCCGAGGTATCGTGAACGAGCAGCACGAACACGTACTCGGGTTGCTCGACGGGGAACCAACCGGCGACCCAGGTGTGCTTGCGCATGCCCTCCTTCCAGCCGCCCGAGCCATCGGGCACGGGCCCCTTGCCTATGTCGGCGCTGCCGGTTTTGCAGGCCACCCGAAAGCCCAGGGACTCGGAGGAAAGCCCCTTACCACTAGCCGATCCGCGCGACACCACTTGCTCCATCAAGTCGCGCACGACCGCGAGGTTCTTGGCCTTGAATCCAAGGGGCGTAGGTGGGCGCAACATGCGCACACCCCGGGCTTGACTGACAAACGCCATGGTGGGCAAGTTCCCCGTGGCAATTCCCGCATAGGCCCGAGCCATTTGCAAGGGCGTCGCCTGGATGCAAACCAAACCATTGCCCGCGTACTGGCGGAAAGCAGGACTTTGGAGGTTCATGGGATCCAGGAATCCTCGGGGACGGCGGTCCTCCACCAGTCCCACCCGGGGCAGGGGAGCCTCTCCCCCAAGCCCCTCAAAGGCGCGCACTCCGGTGGGCCTGCCCAATCCAAATCGATCCGCCAAGTCTCGGTGATCTTGCGAACTCAAGTGCTGACCCAACCAGGAGAAAAACGCGTTGCAGGAATGGGGCAGGGCGTCTGTGAGGCAAAGGTCGGGGATACGGCCGGAACCCGGCGCCTGGTTGTGCAGGGTGAAAGAGTGGCCGTAGGTCGAACTGCAGCGCACCTTGCCATAGCCCGAAGCTTGGCTGCGACTTTCGCGCAGGCAAGTCACAAGGGACTCCGAGGGATCCAGCAATCGCCTGGTCCCGGCCTCGTCCAACCAGCCGTATTCCATGGCCCACAGGGCAACCAGGGGCTTGATGGTGGAACCCGGAGGTTGAAAGGTCGGCATACGCATGGTGCGCTGCACACGATGCAACAGACGCTGATCATCCGAGCGACGCCCCTGGCCCGCGAACCCGATCTCTGCCTGGGGACGGCTGGGAACCGAGGCAGCCGCCAGCACCTGGCCATCCACCCGGGTCAGAACCAGAGCCCCCACCGGGTCCTGCCACCAGTCAGGGTCTGCCTTGGGATCGGAGAGCTGCAAGGGTCGCTCCAACACGTCCTGGGCCACACGCTGTAAATCCACGTCCAGGGTCAGTATCAGGTCTTCCCCATCGATTGGATTCTGGGACCAGTGTGCTGTGGGCCCCGCGTTGCGCTCGGTCAAGCCAATGGACTCTGAGTAGCCGTGGGATCCACGTAGCTCCAAGTCAAAGTACCCTTCAATGCCACTGCCGCCGATTTTTTGGGCGGCGTGCAAGTTGGCTCCAAACAGGTTCACCAATTCAGTGAGATCTTCCTGATTGCGCTTGAGCGCCGCCTGCAATTCCCTGGCCCGAGCCAAGTCATCCCGCTCTCGCAACACACGCACCATGGACGGAGAACGCAAAGATCCAATCAAGCGTTGAAAGATGGGCGCCGGCTCCAGATCCAAGTCTTGGCCCAGGGCGCGCACCAGCCCCGAATCAAACTCTCGCCAGTGGCGCTCATGACGCACGCTCACCACAAAGCCCGCGTGCTGCTGACTGAAGCGGGTGACCGCCTCCACAAGGGAGTAAGGCGGGCGCTTGAGCAAGCGCCGGGGACGCAGGGACTGATCCTTCAGCAGGTGATCACGGGGTTCCAAGGCTTCCGCCACGCGCTTGGGTGCGAGGGCTAGGGTCGAGCCAGAAGAATCCCCTTGTACCTTTGCACTGGCCAGGATCTTGCCCACCCGCTGCTGAATCCCCTGGTCCAAACGGTTGAGCAAGAACTCGATGGGCTCCAGTTCCCCGGGGGACCACTCTTCCCTCCGTCGCCCACCAAGGGCGATCAAAGCCCCCGTGCGCCCCGGTGATCGGGGACCATCGTCCAAACCCAACACCCGCGACAAGCGCTCGTGCTGCTCGCCCCAATTCTCGACCGCCGTAAAGTCCTCGGCCACCTGAAACTCCCGGGCAAGGGGGAGCTGGAATGGGAAAGGGGCCCATTCCCCCAGCGGCCGGTCCTCGGACTCTTTCATGGCAGCCACGAGGGCGTCAAGGGGCACGACCGAGTTCACCGTGCGCCAATCCAAGGCCGATTCCATCACCCCTGGCACAAACGGACGCAGCAACTCATCCAACACACGATCCGCCACTCCGCGCCCCGGGTTCTTCTCCCGGGCCACCTGCAAGCGAGAGTAAACCAACCCCGCCAACAAGCGGAACCCAGCGGCCTCCTCTCCATTCTCCTGGTCTACCCTGGCCCCGCGTTCGGCAGTCCATTCCCCAAGGCGTGACTCATCCCAAACCAAGGCTCGCCCCAGCCATTCCAAATCCAGTTGATCCAAGTACCCCGTGCCCAACCGCGCGGCGGAGAAACCCGTGGCGTTGGCAAAAAGATCATCCGCCACCGCGTTCTCCACCTCGCGCCGGATCGACTCCAAGCGTTCAAGCAGCTCTCCATAGCACTCGCTGCGTTCCATGGATTTCGACGAGGCCAAGACCACCGACAAGTCAATCAAGCGTTCACGGGCGGCGGCGATCTCGACCACCCACTCCTCCAAGAACTCCATGCGTGCCTCGGAAGGTGCCAAGGCGCTGAGGGCTGGGCGCACCCGCGCAGTACGGGTCAAGAACTCGACCCTGTCCCAGGTTTCACGATCCTTCTTGCGCAACAAATAGCTCTCGCGGCGAGTCTGCCCAAGCAAACTCTGCAAGTAGAAGCCCGCGTCCCCGGCCCGGGTGCGGCGCCAATTCATGCGGGCCAGTTCCTCACGCTCGTCTTCGTCCTGGCCAAGGGCCGGAATCGTCCCACTCGTAAGGGGCAGCCCACCACCCTTTGCAAAGCCTGCGATGTCCGCGGGAGTCAAGGCCACTAACTCAAGGGCCCAGGACATGAAATTCGCGTCCGCTTCCGCCAGGGACACGGGCCGTCCCAAGAGTTGCGAGCGCGCTTGGGCAATGGCCCCCAGGGGATGCTCCCGGCGGAAATCGCGCCAAACAAATTCCAGCACATAGTCCTGGCGGTCCTCCACGATCACACGCTCGTTCCGGTCCAAGATCCGGCCCCGGCGGGCGGGCAAAATACGACTGCTGCGCACGAGCCCCAGAGCCTCCCGAGCCCAAATCTCGTGCTCGGTGACCTGCACCTCATAGAGCCGCACCACCAAGACGACCAGAGCTAAAACCAGCACGCCCATGGGCGCACCAAATCGACGCAGCTGAATCATGCTTGCCTCCGGAGAGGTCCGAGACCGGGCAAGGCCGCAAAGAGAGGGCCCAGGATGAGGGCGCATGCCCCGGTTGCGGCTGCACCGGAAAGGATCCCCATCAGGGGAGTCATGCCACCAGGGGAACCAGCCCCGGCCCCGCGCACTGCGGCGGCGAGAAACAACCAAACACCCAGCAAAAGAGCCGCTCCAAAAGCCGCTCCGGCTCGGGCGAGCATTTGGTCCGCGTCAAACAGATGGGCCACCGAGCGCACCAACAAGAACAACATCCAACCACCGGCAGCCAAGGCCGCGGGGGGGTCGAGGGAAAAGGCAAGGCGCGTGCACACCAAACAGTAGACCAGTCCCAGGGATGCGGCGCGTCCAGAGCGCAGGATCAGGGAGGCAATCAACACCAGTGCTAGATCCGGAGTCCAGCCACCCAGCAGGGGTTCGAGGTACACGGCTAGGGCGGTGAGCCAAGCGCACCATGCAAAACACAGGAGCCAAGCGGCCTTGGGGCCAAACCTCATTCGTCGGTCCCCCAATTCACAAAGACGCTCAGGTGCCGAGGGACTTGTTCGCCGCCCGGGTTGCTGACGACCAAGTCGTGGGGACCGGCCCCAACGGGCAAGAGAGTCGTGCCCAAGAGCAGTCCGCCGGGCACCCCCGCTTCCCCGCCCAGGGTCCAAAGCTGAACAGATTTGGGTTTCGTTCCGGTGAACGGTCGCTCGGCGCTCCAGGAAAACCGGAGCAACCCGTCAGGGCTCACACCCTGGGACACGATGCGTCCCAGGACGAAAGACACTTCTTCGGGCGCGTCCGGCACCCAGGCCAACACGTTGACCGCGCACCCAGGATCCCTTAGACGCCGAACCATTCCACTCAAGGGCGCCGCGCGCACCACGCGGCCCACCAGGCGCACTCCGTCGGCCACGGCGCTTCCCGCCCGCAAGCCCCCAAGGGACCCCGCCAAGAGCGGGAAGCCCGCGCGCGCGCCTTGGGTCATGCACATGCCACGGCGCACTAGGGTCCACTCCCCCGGGGCTGGGGCATTGCGCTCTCGAGCGGGTTCGGTGCTTGTGGAAAGGACCAACACCCGGCCAATGCCCGCTTCGTGATCCACAAGGGGCGTCAATCCCGCCACGCGCTTGCCCCCGCGCACGGGATCGGGCTCGAGAGCCACATTCCCCAAGTGCCAACCGTTGGCTACCGCAAGCAGTGGATCTTTATCATCGAGGAGCACCAAGCCCCTGGTGCGAGTTTCATCCTCGGGGTTGTGCACATCGAGGTACCAGCCATCCGTTAGAGACGAAGGCTGAATACCGCCCACCACCAGACGGGCAGAATCCTCCGAGCGCGCCTTACCACTGACCCGCTCCTTTCGCCCGGTCAAGAGCCGCACCTCCCCCAGGTGGGCCGCGCGTCCCACAGCTTGAGCCGAGGGAACGCGGGTCAAGCTGCCCAGAAAAACGTCCCCCACCACCACGGCTGATCCGCGCTTCAAGCCCCTGGGATCGCTGAGTAATACCTGCAACTCATCCGGGCGACCATTCGGCCGGGACAAGACCTCAGCTTCTACCGCGCGCACTCCCTCGGGCAGATTGCAATCCTGGGGCTGGGCCGCACGTCGCATGCGGTCCGCGAGGCTCAGGGACCACTCCCGCTCTTGACTCCGAAGGGCTTTTTGATCCGTGCCGGTCCCGCTAGAAAGCGCACCGGGACTCGCCAAGTCGAGGGCCACCCGGGCGGGCGCCAACAACAGGAGCAAGACCCGGTCCAAGACCGGGATCGTTCGCAACGCCCCCCCCAACAAGCCCAAGAGAATCAGGGCTTCCAACAGCTGAGTCCGTCGTGATCGGGACACGCTCATCATGCCCGAAGAGATCAGTCGAACTCTTCAGCGGCCAAGACCTTGCTGAACACGTCGAGCTTGTCGAGGAAGATACCAGTGCCACGGGCAACTGCCGAAAGCGGCTCGTCTCCCACGCGCACTTGCAATCCCAGGTGATCGCCAATGGCTTCCGGCAAGCCGTAGAGCAGCCCGCCTCCGCCGACCATGGTGACCCCAGCGTCGTACAAGTCAGCAGCGATTTCCGGCGGTGCCTCTTCCAAGACGCCTCGAATCGCTTCGCAAATCAGACGCACGGGATGGGCAAGTGCCTCACGAATCTCCAAGGAAGTCACGGCTGCCTTTCGGGGCAAACCCGAGACCGCGTCGCGCCCTCCGACTTCCATGGAAAGTTCCTGTTTCATGGGCCAAGCGGACCCGATGTTGAGCTTAAGTTTTTCCGCAGACTGTTCGCCAATCAACAGATTGTGGTGCCGGCGCACATGGGAGACAATCGCATCGTCCATGTCATCACCCGCAACGCGCAGAGAAGTGGAAACCACCGCTCCGGCCAGGGAAAGTACCGCAATCTCGGTGGTACCACCACCAATGTCCACCACAAGCGAGCCGCGGGCTTCGGTGACTGGCATGTCACAACCAATGCCTGCCGCCATGGGCTCGTCGATCAGATAGACGCGCCGTGCGCCTGCGCGCTCGGCAGAGTGAATCACCGCGCGTCGCTCCACGGGAGTGATACCCACCGGAACCGCGATCACAACCTGGGGCTTGACCCAATGGCGACCCTCATGCACTTTGGTGATGAAGTAGCGCAACATTTTTTCAGTCACGTCAAAGTCAGCGATCACTCCGTGCTTGAGAGGTCGCACGGCTTCAATGCCGCCGGGGGTCTTGCCCAGCATGGCCTTGGCGGTGTTACCCACTGCCATGCCATCCAGCAGGATCTCTTTGGTGCCGGCTTTGACCGCCACCACGCTCGGCTCGTTGAGAATGATTCCGCGGCCCTTCACGCAGACCAACGTATTTGCAGTGCCAAGGTCTATGCCCATATCAACCGACATGTGCCCGAAGGCCCATTCCATCGGCTTAAAAAAGTTCATCATGTTGCCGGGTTCCCCCCGTTCGTAAACAGTGTTGTCTGGGCGGCCTCGGTGCGGTGACGCCTGCCCATTGCCGAGCATAGAAACGGGAAGTGCTCGAACCAAGCATCAGCCATGGGCAATTCCAGGGATAAATTTCCCGGTCCCGGGGCGATGGAGCGGGAAAAGGCTCCTCGAAGCGAGGAATAGACGCGCAGCCCCTAAGCCCTGGAGGCCTGAACCCAGAGAGGCAGAGAGCGAGATCTGGCCCTCAGGGGGTCGCCAAATAGAAATCGGGGCGGGCCGACAAGCGGTCCGCCCCGATCTGTAGGGAATGAATCAGGAGCTCTTAGGCTCAGTTGCTGCTGCTGGTGGTGGCGCTGTCCTTGAAGAACATGCCCTCGCCATAAGACCCACGGGCCTTGTCGAGCATCACAAATGCTGCCAGCAGAACCAGAGTAGTCACGATGATGACCGCCTCGGGCATGCTCATACCGGACTCTTCTTCAACGATTTCCACGGCCGCAGCCTTGGACTTGCGCGAGGTCGAGCGCGTGCTGCGCTCGCCTGCGGCGGATTTACGGGGACGTGCCATAGGTGTTCCTCCTGGAGCTTAGATGCGGGTTGAGGCGGCGTCGCCCTGGGAAATCGTGCGGCCGCCGACAGTCTTGACGATCTCGGCAACACACATGGCGCCCTGCACTTCGACCACGCGAACGCGGCCCTTGTACTCGGCACCGGCGTAGACTTCGAAGGTGAAGCCGCGCTTGACACCGTCAGCGGTGCCTTTGTTGATCGAAACGAGGCCCGGAGCAACACCATTGTTGACACCGAGGACTGCGCCGTCGATCAGGGGCATGTTGGCGATTTCCGCAACGGAAACGCCGGTGTGCTCGATGAGGGCCTGCAGGTCAACGTCCAACTGACTGTTGGTCTTGATAAGGGAGGTCATTGTGCGCTCAAGGCCCGCAATCGCGTCCTGAGCACTGGAAAGGGAGGATTCCGCGTCACGCTGAGCTTGCTCGGCTGCGCCTTGGGCTTGCTCCGCGTCACGGCGGCTGCTCATCTCGTTGCGCAGGTTGGACTCGGATTGCTCCCAACGACCCTGAAGGTTGTCGTTGCTTTCGGCATAGGACTGCAAGGAAGCAGTCATGGTGGCCAATTCCGTGTTCATCTGGTTGCCGCGATCTTGCTCACGGGTCAACTCAGCCTGGAGACGATCCCGGTCGGCGTTAGCCCCGGCGAGCTCGCTCTTGGCGGAGCTACGGGCAGTCTTCTCCGTGTTGAGATTGTTACGCAGGTCTTCGATCTCGCCATCCTTGGCTTCGATCGCTGTGTTCATCTCGCTCTGCAGGTCGGCTTTCTCCTGCTTGTAGTTGTTCGCCGTCTCGAGGTGGTTGGTGGCCCAGCCAAGCGCCAAGGCGGCGAGGGCAAGGTTGACGACGATAAAGATCTTTCCGATCGAGCTCATGTCCGTGAGGGGGGTGGGGATGAGGGGTGGGGCAGTCGGGGCAAATGCCCTTGGACTGGGAGAAGAAATGAGTCCGAAGTGGACTCACCGGTGGGGACAGTCCCCGTTGATTGTTCGTGGGCAGAGGGTCAGTTCCAAGGGCAACCGGAGGGTTGCCAACAGCAGCTGGTCTCTTTTGATTCTCTTACCCACCGTCATCCGAGGCCGCAGGGGCTCACCGGACTTCCATGGGAAGGGCGCGCGAGTATAGGCAGGCTCCCCCGGCTGGTCAAGCAACCCAAGGCTCCCGCCTCACAGACGTTCCGGGACGACCTATCCCCGGGGCCTCAGCCGGTTACTGGGCAGGCTTCGAGGATCGGCCAGCCCAGAGAAGCAAGAGCAAGCTCAGCAGGCCCAGAAGGGGGGTCTGAAGGTGCTCGCTCTGGGCCCAGATCGTGGGTCCCTGATCCGGGTCCTGAGGCACCGGAACCGTGGCTAGAAGGGTCCCACGGGCCATTTTTGCCTCTCCCAGGGGTGCCAAGATATCCACTGTGGCGCCCCTTGGATCGAGCACCACGGTCACCCCAGAATTCGTCGCCCTAACGATGGATCGGCCGCTGGAAATCGCAGCCAGCCGAGAGAGAGCCACCATATGGTCCATTTCCACACTTTTTTCGTACCAGGCCTCGTTCGAAAGCACCACATGCATGTCCAGAGGCCCCCGGCGGGTGGGGCTGGCAAAGGGCGAATCGAAGATATTGTCGTAACAAATGATCACACTGGCCCGATTTTGGCGTCCTCCGGCAGAATCAGCCCCCCCATCACCGCTCCCTTCGCCGCTCCCTCCGCCACTCCTGGGCGCGTTGGGAAAACTCACAACCCCCTGCTGCTCCGCAGGCACAAAGTCCGGCACATAGCCCCCCACCTTGCGCAGGGCGTCGAGCAAGAAGGGCAGAGCCACAAAAAGCGAGGGATCCTCCGCCGCGGGCACTAACTGGGTCTTGGCTCCGCTCGGAACCCGGCTTGCGTCCGGTAGCCAAAGGGCCGAACCGTTCAGGCGCCTCAATTCCCCATCGCGCACGATCACCTCTTCGATTCCGGTCAGAAAAGAGGCCCCGTGGGGCAAAATCGGCCGGCCTAGGGTGGCCTCTTCCATGAACTCGGCCCCCCGACTCTGAAGAGCGGGCAGGAACGAGGGGGAAACCCGCTGGGGCAAGCCAAAGAGGATGCCCTCCACCAGGCATCGGGTGATTTCGTTGAATTGGGTCAGGTCAGAGGTCTGCCAGGTCCCGCCAATCCAATCGGGACGCCTGATGCCGGCCTCCACGGACTCAAGCACCGCCGCCGAAGCGACCTTGCTGGGCAACATAGTCTCGCCCCATACCACCAGATCGATGGGCGGCCCGCCGCTGGCCTGGTTCGCGCGCACCGCCGCATGGGTCATATTGACCGGGTCCACGTACAACTCAGCCAAACGGTCGCGACCGAAAGCCTTGAGCCGCTGCTCTAGCCCCGGGGTCACCAGCAAGACCCGTGGCCCATCAATAGTGGTCGGCGCGGGCACGATTTGCCCCAGGAAACAGCCCAGGATAAAAGGCCCAAGACCCCAGGCATGGGTGGCCCGGGAGACCCGGCCGCGCTGGATCACGAGCGCAGCTAAATAGCCTCCCAGGGCCGCTAGGACCCAACTGAGGCCAAAAGTCCCCCAGACCCGACCGCTGCCATTGAGGTAGGACATGTCATGGGTCAATAGCCCCAGCCGCCACCAGCCAAAGGAGATCGGAGCGGGCAGGGTCCAGCGCAGGATTTCTCCCAGCAGCCACGCGGCGGGAACCGCTAGGGCGAGATTCAGTCGGCCCCGGGTCCGGCGCAGAAGGCTTCCACCCAGCACGACCCAAAGGGCGGGCACAATCCCCATGGGGATCAACAGCCAAGACAGCAGGTAGCGCATCCAGGCGAACCAGACGATCAGGCCGAGGCTGGCGAAGAGCCACTCAATCCGCCGGGCCCAGGGACCGGGCCGGGACACGGCCAGGGCCCAGGGGCAGAGGGACGCGGCGCCAACCCATCCCTGCATCCAGGCCGGCAGGACTCCGGGCTGGGCCAGGCACAAGAGAGTCCAGCCCAGAAGCAGCAAGAGCGCACGGTTCCGGGGCATGAGGACGCGCTCTGACGCATTCCTTGCAGAGAAAACGCCCGTAGAAGCCCCTACATCGCCCGCTTGCCCGGATGAAGGGGCACAATCATCTGCCCCAGTCGTGCCTGTGCTTGCCTTGGGGCTGCCTTTGCCTGTCATGGGCACAGTGTACCGAGCCCGATGCCAGCCCGACCTCCGAAACTCGTCGGGGGTAGGCCAGCCCCGGGCTTCGGCCCGATCCCCCCCATTCATGAATCATCTGCGATCCAGCAACTTCCGGCCCCTGGCGAAGTCCTCCACCACGGCTTCTCTCCTGACCTGCTTTTTTTCGGCCAGCCTCCTCCTGAGCGCCTGCAGTCAAAAGCCCGGTGACCAAGCCGCAAACGTGGAAGCTTCCGCGCCGAAGAAACGCGAATTGGCCAGGGTTCGAACCCAACCTGTGGAGCAGCGTGAGATGCGCCGGGTGTTGGTCACCGCCACTGCAATCGAATCTGCCTTGGAGGTGGACGTGACCCCCAAGATCGGTGGCTTGGTCACCGAGGTGCTCGTGGAAGAAGGCATGGCAGTCAGCGCGGGCCAAGTGCTGGTGATCCTGGACGACCGGGAAGCAAACGCCGCCCTGGAAGAAGCTCGCATCGCCTTACGCGAAGCCAAAGAGACCCTGCCCGGCTTGAGTTTGACCGTCAGCGAGCGAGCAGAAGCAGTGCAACGGGCGCTCTTGACCCACAGCCAAGCGGAAGGGGAAGTCAAGCGCCACGAACAAACCGGCCTAATCAGCGAAAACGAGCTGAGCAAGCTGCGTCTTTCCCGGGACCAAGCCCAACGGGATTTGGTCAGCGCGAACCTCTCGCAACAAAGCGCGGAACTCAGCCGCGACTCGGGGGGCACGACCGTGGACAAGGCAAACTTAAGTGTCATGCGCCGGGAGCTCGAGCTTTCCTACACGCGGATCAGCGCGCCCTTCGATGGTGTCATCGCCATGCGCACCGTGCGCGAGGGTCGCAACGTGGGAGCAGCGGAAAGTCTGATGACCTTGACCGATCCCAACAACTTGCGGGCGGTGATCTATCGTCCCCAGCGCGAACTCGCGCTCTTTCAGGGCCGCGCGGACCAGCTCCACATCGAAGCCCGGCCCGATGCTCTGCCCAACGAAACTTATGCTGGGCACTTGACCATCGTCTCCCCCACCATCGACGCATCTTCGGGCTCCATCCGCCTCTCGATCAATTTACAGCAACCCGCCGCCGGGGATGCGACTCCCCGACTACTGCCGGGAATGTTGGTGCGCCTACACATCGTGGTGGATCGTCACCCCGACGCCTTGGTGGTGCGTAAGCGCGCCCTGCGCCGGGAAGGGGATCGCCGCTACCTGTTTGTTGTGCGCGAGGGGATCGCCCAACGGGTGGAAGTGGAAGAGGGCTTTGAAGAGGACCTCTTCGTGGAAGTGCTGCCCCTTGGGGACGGCGCACTGGCAGCCGGCGAAGAAGTGATCACCGTGGGCAACCGTGAGATCGAAGCGGGCGCCAGTGTGCGTGTTGAAGAGAATCAATCCCAAGAGGATGACTCTTCAGATACCACAGCAGCCGAGACCGCGTCTGACGAGGAAAACTGAGTGCAAGGCAAACAAAAACCCGCACGTTTGGCGTTCATCGCCACACGCCCTGTTGCGATCACCATGGTCATCGTGGCCTTGACGGTTTTCGGGTTAGTTTCCCTCGCGAAACTGCCCATGGACCTTCTGCCGGAGATCAGCTACCCGACGCTCACCGTGCGCACCGCATTCCCCGGTGCCGCACCCGAAGATGTGGAAGACCGCATCTCGAACCGGGTGGGCGAAGCAGTCTCCACCATCCCCGGACTGGTGCGTTCCAGTTCCATGAGTCGTGCCGGTTCCAGCGATGTGCTCTTGGAGTTGGATTGGGGTTCCAACATGACCATGGCGGTGCAGGACATTCGCGATCGCTTGGACAACGTACAGTTGCCGCGGGACGCGGAACGGCCCTTGATTCTGCGCTATGACCCGAACCTGGATCCCATCCTGCGTATCTCGATTCGGCCGGCAGGGGACGTGGCTCCTGGGCAAGAATTGGAAGCCCTGACCACCCTGCGTTGGCTGGCGGAAAAACGCATCAAGCGTGAACTGGAAGGGCTTTCGGGCGTGGCAGCCATCGGCGTGCGGGGCGGCTTGCGCGAAGAGATCGTGGTTGCCGTCGACCCCGAGGCGCTCACGGCCCAGGGTCTTGACCCGGCCGCCATCGGCCAACGCCTGGCGGCGGAAAACCTGAACGCATCTTCGGGGGAAGTCCTGGAAGGATCGACTCGCTTCCTGGTGCGCACCCTGAACGAATTCAAAGACGTGGATGAGATCCGCCGCCTGGCCCTTGTGCGGCGAGGGGCGGCCACCGTGCGCATCGGCGACGTTGCCCGGGTGGAACGCACCCACGCCGAACGGGAAGTAATCATGCGCATCGACGGCTCGGAAGCGGTCGAGCTCGCGATCTATCGGGAAGCGGGCGCCAACATCGTCGATGTGGCACAACGCCTCCGCGAAGCAATCCTGGGAACCCCTGAACAGATTCAATTGGCGGCCAAGTTTTCCGCACCGGGCGCCCCCAAGCCCCGTTGGGACGAGCGCCAAAAGCTCACGCAAATCGCCTGGCACATGCGCGAGGACGCGCGCTTCAGCGTTCTCAGCGATCAGTCCACATTCATCGCCGCTGCGGTGCAAGACGTGCGGGACTCGGCCCTACTGGGAGCCCTCTTGAGCGTGCTGGTCATCTGGGTCTTCTTGCGACGGGTGGTGCCTACCCTGGTGATCGCCCTCGCGATCCCGATCTCGGTGGCCACGACCTTTGCGCCCATGTTCCTTATGGACGTGTCCTTGAACATCATGTCCCTGGGAGGCTTGGCCCTGGGGGTCGGCATGTTGGTGGACAACGCCATCGTGGTTTTGGAATCCATTTCGCGCTGTCGCGAAGAGGGTGATAGCCAGGTACAGGCAGCCATCCGCGGAGTCGGCGAAGTGGCCGGTGCGATCACTGCCTCCACCTTGACCACCGTAGCGGTCTTCGCCCCCATCGTCTTTATGGAAGGCATCGCGGGCCAGATCTTTGGGGACCAGGCGGTGACCGTGGTCAGTGCCCTCTTGGTTTCGCTCTTGGTGGCGGTGTTGTTCATCCCCATGCTCAGCGCCTTGCCCGTGTTGGATGAGTCCAACCAATCCGGTGAGTCCCTCAGTTGGCTGAAGACTGCGGGCAAGTTCCTACGCCAGCGCCCTCTTGCGGCTCCCATGCATGGCCTCAAGGTCAGCTGGTCCGTCACAAAAGAATTCCTCTTTGCGGATTGGCAATGGGGTTGGGCTCAGATCATTCCGAGCTTGCTTGGTCTCCTGGGTGGATTGCTACGCCTGACGGCATTCGTCAGCCTGCGGGCTTTTGCCTTGGCACTGGCCATGGCATATGGCATTTTCCTGGTGATCTCCTACATCCCCCGCAAGATCTTCGACTTCCTATGGGCCGCCCTCGACCGGGCTTACCCACCGCTCCTGAAGCTTTCGCTGGGTTCGCCAATGATCGTCATGTTGGGCGCCCTCGGTTTGGGATGGTTTGCCTTCGAACGTGCCAAGGGCTTGGGCCTGGAGTTGCTCCCGGAAATCCACCAGGGGGAATTCACCGCCCATGTGGCCTTGGAAGTGGGCACGCCCCTAGCGGTCACCGATAGGGTCTTGCAGAATCTAGCCAGAGAGGTACGCAGCTTAGAAGAGGTGGACAGTTGCGCCCTAACCACCGGCGTCGAAGCGGACACCTTGACCCGGGAAATTGAAGGGGACCACACGGCGCGCCTGATGGCCCGTTTGACCTCTTCCTCTTCCGCAGCACAGGATGAAGACTTAGTGGTGCAAAGGGTACGCGCCATCCTGGAATCCCACCCTGAAGTCAGGCGCGTTGAGATTACGCGGCCCACCCCCTTCGCCCTCGACTCCCCCATCGCTGTGGAAATCACCGGCTATGATTTGGACGAGCTAGCCGCAGTGGCGAGCGATGTGCGTCTGCGCCTCGAAGGGGTTGAAGGTCTGACGGACGTGCGCACATCGATCCAGCCGGGGCACCCCGAAGCACGCCTGGTGTTCGACCGGGACCGCACCCTCGAGTTTGGCTTGGACCTGGGCAAGGTCAGTGAATTGGTGCGCGATCAAGTCCAAGGCAACGTCTCCACGCGGCTCCTCGATGGGGATGACCGCATCGACATCCGCGTGCGCGGCGACGAGGGCATGCTCAACAGCGTGCAAGCGGTGAAAGCCTTGGTGGTCAATCCTGGCGCGGATTCCCCAGTGCCACTTTCCGCCGTGGCAACCGTTGAGATCGTCCGCGGTCCAGCGGAAATTCGGCGCATCGGCAACTCCCGCGCAGCCCTAGTCACTGCGGCCAGCACAGGTATGGACCTAGGTGGCTTGGGCGAGCGCATCGAAACAGCCCTCGCGGATATGGTCACTCCTCCGGAAGTGACCGTCACCATTGGCGGCCAAAAACGCGAGATGGACGCTGGCACGCGCAACTTGCAGCAGGCGCTCCTCTTGGCCATCTTTTTGGTCTACGTGGTCATGGCCACTCAGTTCGAGTCCCTCATCCAACCCTTTGTGATCCTCTTCAGCGTTCCCCTGGCGGCGGTGGGTGTGATCCTGGCTTTAGACCTCTTGAGCATCCCGGTTTCGGTGGTGGTTCTCATTGGCGCGATCCTGCTGGCGGGAATTGTGGTCAACAACGCAATTGTGTTGGTGGATCGCATCAATCAAGGCCGGGCTAAGGGCATGGATTCCATCGCCGCGGCCACCGAAGCGGGAAGCGCACGCCTGCGCCCGATCCTGATGACCACCGCCACCACAGTCTTGGGTCTCCTTCCTCTGACCGGCTGGTTGGAATCGATTCCGATTCTGGGCATGGTGGGTGCAGGCGAAGGATCTGAGCTAAGAGCCCCCATGGCTATCGCCGTGATCGCAGGCCTCAGCATGTCGACCCTGCTGACCCTGCTGGTGATCCCGGTGGTCTATTCGCTCTTCGTACGCGACACAGATAAGGGCAAAGAGTCCATTGAGAACTGATGTGATGATGAAACCATCCCAAGCAAACGGCTTCTTCGGCATCCTGATCTCGCGCCCCACGGGCGTGCTGGTGATCTTGACCACCCTGATCGTCTTGGGGGTCATGAGCTACATGCGCCTACCCCTGCAGATGCTGCCGGGGGGCATTGAGGGCTCCCGCTTCACAGTGATGGTTGCGAACCCCGGCTCTTCTGCTGCGGAAAATGTAGAGAAGGTCGCGCGACCCATCGAAGAACAATTGAGCACCCTGCCCAACTTGGATGACGTGTGGACCGTGTGCCGGCCCGGCAGTGTGCGCATTTCAATCCGCTTCAATAGCGCCGGCGACCTGCAGTTGGCCAAGGCTGAGTTGCGCGACCGCATCGAGCGTGCACGACCCAAGTTGCCCACGGATGTGGGCAAGATCTGGGTTTGGTCCAACGACGACGGAGACATGCCCATCATCTGGATGGCGGTCACCGCATCGGAGGATGCGGACCAGGAGGATGTGGACCGTTTGATTGAGGAGCGCATCAAGCGCCCCCTCGAAGCGGTGGACGGGGTCAGCCAGGTTCAACTTTGGGGCACCCTCGAAGACTCGATTCGAATCCTGCTGGATGAGCAAAAGGTCCTGGCCGCGCGCATGGACTTGGGCAACCTGATCCAGCGCCTGTCGGCCGACAATTTCGCCAAGCCCCTCGGCGAAGTCGCGAGCGGTGAACGGGAATTGCTGCTGCGTTCCGACATGCGCTTTCAGAACTTGGAGGAGATCGCTGCCTACCCCATCGGCAACGGGTTGCGCCTGGGCGACGTGGCCGATGTGCGCCGCGTCAAGGCGGTAGGCGACCGCCTCACGCGTATTGATGGACGCTACGCATCCTACGGCATGATCCAAAAGGAAGGCGCGGCCAACGTGGTGGAGACCTCGGCGCGCATCCAAAAAGTCTTGGCGGATATCCGAGCGGACACGGAACTGGGGGGACAACTGGGAGTCACGGTTTTCTTTGACCAGGCGGACTTCATCCGCGCCAGCTTGGGTCAACTCAAAACCACCGCCCTATGGGGAGGCGGCTTGGCGCTGCTGGTCTTGTTCGGATTTCTGCGTCGAGTGCGCACGACTTTGGTGGTTGCACTTTCGATCCCCATTTCGATCCTCTTAGCACTCACCTTTGAGTACTTCACCGGAGGCACTTTCAACGTGCTGACCATGACTGGCCTGACCCTGGCCCTAGGCATGTTGGTGGACAACTCAGTGGTGGTCATCGAGAATATTGCGCGCCTGCGCAACAAGGGTCACAGCCCCATCAGCGCGTCGGTGGAAGGAGTGCGCGATGTGGGGCTTGCAGTGGCCTTGGCCACTGTGACCAGCGTGGTGGTTTTCCTGCCCCTGATCTTCATGATCGGCGACCCGAAGATGAGCGTCTTCTTGAGGGCTTTGGGCATCCCCCTTTGCTCGGCTCTCGTGGCCAGCTTGATCGTGGCCCTCGTGTTCATGCCTGTGCTTGCTGCGCGGGTGCAGGGGCCACGGCCCCCACTCGTGACCGCCCTTGCTGAACGCATGACTTGGCTGAGCGTGTGGCCCACCCGCGCCTTGGCCCATGTCATCGGCGTGGTGCGTCTGGTTGCTTGGGGATTCGTCTGGTTGCTCCACAAGGTCAACCGCGGACTCCTGAGCCTGGGCACACCCCTGCGCCCGGCCTTGCTCTTGGGCCTGCTGGGCCTCTTTGCTTGGAGCTTCCTTGGGGCCGATACGACCACGGACTGGCAGGCCCTGGGCAATACCTTTGGAGTAAAAGCGCCTCGGCTTAGTGCCTCCCTAGAGATCCGCGCCTTCAGCCTTTTGCTCGGCTGCCTGGTCATAATCCTAGCCCTCCCACGCTGGCGCACCCGACCCAAGCACTCTCCCCCACGCCCGAGCCCGGCGGCTCCCGCAGGCGTCAGCGTATTGAGCTGGATTCAAGAAACCAACCGGCGCCTGGTGGGATGGACTCTGGATCACCGGCCCCAGGCGTGCCTCTTGGGCCTGTTCGCAGTGACGACCGTGGCGATCCCTATGGGCAACATGTCGATCACCTCCATGGGAAGCGAAGAGGACATGACCGCCCTTGAATTCGACGTGGAGCTCGAAAGGAACTTCACCTTGGCGCAAGCTTCGGCTGAGATGGCGCGCTACGAGGACTTGCTCGATCCATTGCGCGACGAGTTGGGCTTCGAACACGTGATCGTGCGTTTCTGGGCGGGAGGCGGCGAAGTGGGCTTACGCTGGTCGGACCGCTTGGATCCAGATTTCATGACAGAGACCCGCGAGCGCCTGCGAAGGGAGCTGCCCAAGTTCCCCGGACACCGCATGCGCTTCGGAAAGGAAGAGCAACTGGGCAGGGCCAGCAAGCAGACCGTGCGCTTCCAGTTGATCGGCCCCAATGCGGACCTTTTGGCGAGCCTTGGCGAGGAAGCGATCAAGATCCTCTCCAATGTGGAAGGTTTGACGGACATTCGCTCGCCCCTGGAAGATGCCCCTGAAGAAGTGCGCCTTGAATTCGATCGGGAAGCGGCATTCCAACTGGGTATCACTTCCGACCGCGCCACCAGCAGCGTCTCTTGGGCCCTACGCGGAGCCATGCTGCCGCGCTTCCAGGAGAAGGGCCGCGAAGTGCCGATCATCATTGAATACGACGAGGAACAAATGGCGGGGCTCGATGCCTTGAAGGACCTCTCGATTTGGACGGATACGGGCCCGGTAGCCCTGTCCTCCTTTGCCACTACGCGCTTCCAACCGGGACCTCGCTCCATCTGGCGTTGGAACGGCATGACCAGTTTCACCCTGCAAGCGCGCATCGATGCGCCGGACCGTTTGCAAGAGCGAGTCGAGTCGGGCTATGCGGCTTTGGAGGCTGGGTTGGACTTGCCCAGGGGCTACGAGCTGGGCAAGGATAATTCGTCCTTCGCTAGCGCCCTCAAGCAAATCCGCGAGATGCAGTTGGCGTTGCTTTTCGCGGCGGCCCTGGTCTACATCGTGATGGCGATCCTGTTCGAGTCCTTGGCCCTGCCCCTTGCGGTGATGGCCACAGTGCCCTTCGCTTTCCTGGGAGCCATGTGGACCCTCTTCTTGACCGGCACCGCCATGGATGCGGTGGGCTGGATCGGGGTCATCATCCTGGTGGGCGTGGTCGTGAACAACGGCATCGTCTTGATCGACAAGATCCACCGCTGCATGACCATCGATGGCTTGCCCCGGCGCGCTGCGATCATTGAGGGCACCGGCGCGCGGGTGCGGCCGATTTTGATGACCGCTTTGACCACCGTCTTTGGTCTTTTGCCCATGGCCCTGAGCCAAGCAACCAGCGAAGGCATCGACTACCGCGCACTGGCCACCTGCGTGGCAGGCGGTTTGGCAATCTCCACGATCTTTACCCTCTGGATGGTTCCCTTGGCCTATTCCCTCGCGGAAGACTCATGGGCAGCCGCACGGAAAACCACCACCCGCGCGCTCAGTTCCAAGACAGGGCAATCGAAAAAGGAAACCCCCGCGCTCACTTGAGGGGCGAGGGGGAGGTATCCTTTGGGCACACGACCGGCACTTCCCGGTTCCTTCCCACCACCAACCCCCTTCGATTCCGTGTCCCGCCCCGGCTCCCCCAGTCTGCAACCCATAGCCCCCCTGCCCGGCGCACGAATCGCAGTGGTCGTCAGCGAGTTCCATTCCGAGCTGACCGGCGGCATGTTGCAGTCCGCAAAAGCACAGTTGGTGGCCCTCGAAGCAAGCGCACCGGATGAGCTCATTGCCTGGGTCCCCGGTTCCTTCGAGTTACCCCTCGTGGCCCGACGCTTTGCCCAGCGCGAGGACGTGGACGCGGTGATCTGCCTCGGGCTTGTGCTCAAGGGCGAGACTGCCCACGACCACTGGGTTTCCTATGGGGCCACCTCGGGAATCCTGCAGGCGTCCCTCGATACCGACAAGCCAATCCTCTTTGGGGTGCTGACTTGCAACACCCTAGAGCAAGCACGTGCTAGGGCTCTGGGCCCCGAGCACGGAGGAGACCAAGACAAGGGTCGAGAGTTGGCCCGCGGAGCCATCGCAACCCTGCATGCACTCGCCCGGGCGGATGCCGCCCCTGGGGAAAATCAATCATGAGTAAGATCAAACGACGCACCCGGGCCCGCCAAGTGGCCCTGCAGTTTCTCTATCAATTGGACCTACGCGGCCCCGAGCAAATCGAAGAACTCGATGCCTTCCTGCGGGAAACGGAAACCGACCGGGAAACCGTAGTGTTCGCCCGCCGAGTGGTGCGCGGGGTGCACGAACATCAAACGGAAATCGACCAGATCCTCGGCGAGGTGGCCAAAAACTGGCAAGTCCATCGTATGGCTGTGGTGGACCGCAACGTGTTGCGCATCGGCGCCTACGAGCTACTCCACGCCAGCGATGTGCCCCCCAAGGTCAGCATCAACGAGGCGATTGAGTTGGGCAAACGCTTTTCCACGGCTAGCTCTGGTTCCTTTGTGAACGGCATCTTGGATAAGGTTTCCCAGATGGCTGCGGAACGCGGAGCACTCCCGACGACGGATGCCCCCGAGCCCACAACTGTTCCGCAAGAGGAAGAAGCCGTCATTCAACCTGCTGAAACCCCCGAGCCCACACCCTTTATGCAAGAGGATCAGCCCAGCCTGGAAGTGGCGCCCATCGACCCCAACGATGCTCTGATCGAGGAAGACTGATGGGCCTTTTCGACCGCCTGAAGCAACGGTTGAACCGCACCCGGGAGGCCCTTTCCGATTCGATCTCGGGCATCTTCCGCGGGGGACGTGCCATCAACAAGGAGCTCCTTCAGGACTTGGAGAACGCGCTCTACACCGCAGACCTCGGGCCCCTAGCGAGTCAACTGGTGGCAGAAATCGAACGCCGCCACAAGCGCGGGGAACTCAAGGACGAGGAAGGCGTACGCGCGAGCCTGCGCGAGCAACTGCTCGGACGCCTCGATCCAGGCGGCGAGCCCCAGCTTGCTCCCGAGGGGCCCACGGTTTTCTTGATCGTCGGTGTGAACGGTTCCGGCAAGACCACCTCCATCGCCAAAATCGCGCACCACTACACGCAGCAGGGCAAAAAAGTTCTGCTGGGCGCCGGGGACACCTTTCGCGCCGCCGCCGCGGACCAATTAGAAATCTGGGCCCAACGCAATGGGGCCGACATCGTGCGCCAGCAAAAGGACGGGGCCGATCCCGCGGCCGTGGCTTTTGATTCGGTGCAGGCGGGGATCGCCCGTGGCTCGGACATTATTTTGATCGACACGGCAGGACGCTTGCACACCCAATCCAACCTCATGGAGGAACTCGTCAAGGTGCGGCGGGTGATCACCAAGGTCTTGCCCGATGCCCCGCACCACACCCTGCTGGTGCTCGATGGCACCAACGGCCAAAACGCGATTCAACAGGCGCGACTCTTCACCCAGGCGGTGGAAGTCAGCGGTACGGTGGTGGCCAAACTCGACGGCACCGCACGGGGCGGTGCTGTGTTTGCCATTCAAGAGGACCTGGGCCTACCCATTCATTTCGTGGGAACAGGTGAAGGTCTGGCTGACTTGGAAATCTTCGACCCGGTTCCTTTCGTCGACGCCATCGTTGGCAGTCCTGCGCCCTCCCAGTCCTAGTTCGACCAACCCCTCCCACACTGATTTCCATGGCCCGAGGATCCACCCCCACGCCCCCCCCGGCCCCCACCCGCCAGGGAGACCGCTTGCGTGGTTGGCTGTTATCCCTGCCGGCCCTCGTGCTTTGCTCCCCCTGGCCCGGAGTCATGCAGGATGTGCCCACCAGCGTTTCCGCCGCAGCCGGATGGACTCTGCTGCTGGCCCTGCCCGCCCTTCTTGTGACCGCACTTCAAGTGCGCGGATCCTGGAAAGCCCTTGGGTTGGTGCCCGCCGCATTCGGTGCCTTCGCCCTCCTGTGCCAAGGTCGTTCTCTTTTTGGACTGGGAGATGTATTCGAAGCGGAGAGAACAAGCCTCAGCATGATGACCGCCGCTGCCCTGGTGTTGGCGGGAGCCCGCTTAGGACCGGAAGGCCGTAAGGGTTTGATCGAAGGGCTCTTGCCCGTGCCCCTGTTGGTCGCGGCGGGATCTTTCCTGACAAACCACCCGGGCGCCATGCTGGGCAACGCCGGGGATGCGGCAGAGGTAGCCTTGCCCGCGGCTGTCCTGGGGATCTTCGCCTTCACCAGCCGTCGTGGATTCCCACGAGCTTTGGCCCTCGCCGGCCTCGTGGCCTACGGCATTTGGGCGGGAATCAGCGACTCACGCTTGGCGAGTGTTGGCTTTGGAGCACTGGCCCTGCTGTTGGTCCTGCCCAACGCACGCAAGACCCGGCCCCACGAGATACGCATCGCATTGGTGATCGCCGGTGTACTGGCGGGGAGCCTCGGCCTGCACACCTGGGGGCACCAGACAGCCGCGACTCCCGCGGTCGCCGCTTCCCAAGGGGAAGGCGGCCTGGCCTTTCGCCGTTTGCTTTACGGCAGCACGCCCACGTTTTTCGCGGCCTATCCCATGGGTGTCGGCCCCGGACAAGTGGCCCGTGATTACCCGCCCTTCCGGGACTCCCGTGAAATCAGCGTCAGCGAGCACCAGCGCTTGGAGCCAACGCCCGTGGATGTGGAGCACCTGCACCAGGACAGTCTGCAACTGATTGCCGAGCAGGGCTGGCTGATTGGCGGAGCCCTTGTGCTTTTGCTCGGTTGGATCGCCGCCCAATCCTTCGCGGCCTTGCGCCGCACCAGCAACACACGCGCAGCCTGCGGCCTGGGAGTGCTGGCTTTTCTGGGGGCAGGGCTGATCAACGCGCCCCTGATGGCGGGGGTCGCCGCGCCTGCGGTGGCCCTTCCCTTGCTCGGTGCCTTGATCGCGCCCAACAAGTTTTCAGCGCGCTCCAAGAGCCTCGGTCCCGAAGGTGTGATCCTGCTCTTGGCCCTGGCCCTGGCGCAACCCGCTTGGGAGTTCGTGCAACACGGCCGCGCCCTGGGGGAGTTGGGCCAGGCCAAGCGCGCCCTTGAGCTCACCAAAGATGAAACCTCCATGCGCTCGGGAATGCAAGTCGCCCGGGAAGCCATCGACCGCGCCCTGCTCGCAAGGTCCTTTTCGGTGGATGCCCTGGCCCAAAGCGCGCGCCTCGGAGACCTGCCCCCCGAACAGAGCAATCGAGTGCTGCGCCGTATCTTGTCCCTGCGCCCCCACCGACGGGCGGCACTGATGGACCTGGCCAACAGTCAGGCTCGGATGGGTAATCTGCAGGAGGCCCATGATCTGCAAGAACAACTTCGCGGTCTCGACCCGGGAAATCCGGTTCTGTGCCGCAATGCTCTCCTGCTGGCCCTCGACCGCAGGAAACCCCAAGAGGTGCGCACCGCCCTCACCGCCACGCAAACGCATCAAGCCGCCAGCGAGCAGTACCTACGACGTTTGATGCAGCGCAACCAATTGCAGGGGCGGTCGGCTTCCAGCGCTCCCCTCTGGGAGGCTCTTGGGGAGGGCAACGACTTAGACAATCCGGACGAGGCTTTCGCCGCCGCTGACCGAGCGAACAAACGTGACGCCCAGATTCAAGCGGATGCTCTCCTGACCCTGGCCCACCGGGGCTATGCCCAACGGGCCTTAGACCGGGGGGATTTAGGCGGGGCCCTGCGCAGCCTGCGTCAGGCCCTGCGCGCCTCTGCCCGGGGGCTCGAGGCCCTCGCGGGGAGCACCGGGACAACTTCGCGCGGTGCGGAAGCCCTGCGCATAGAGTTGGCTGGGGTTCTAGCGGCGGATGGCCAGCTGGACGCGGCCCGGGGCGAGTTGCAGGGCTTGACCCTCAATCCCCAGGACATCTTGGGCCTGCACCCGACGGCCGGAGACGCTCTCCTGTCCCAGGGATTGCTGCCAAGCCTTCAAGGCGCACCACGCTGAGGGACCCACGGGGCCGCGTCCCTCTGTTCAAAGAGCGAAAAAGAGTGCAAAAGCGCCCTCTAACCCATGGGAAACTCCGTACTCGGGGGCCAAGAGGGGCAGAATGAACCGTGAACCAACACAGACACTTAGCATGACCGACACCATCCAGCACAAAATCCTGATCGTCGAGGATGAGGCAGCCCTTGCCCAGGGAGTTTGCGACGCCCTCCAGTACGGGAACTACCAGGCACAAATCGCCACCGACGGGTTACAAGCCCTCGAACACATCCGGGCCCACAAGCCCGACCTGATCGTGCTCGACCTGATGCTGCCCGGCATGGGCGGTCTTGAAATCCTCGAGACCATGCGCAAGGAAGGCCTGCGCAGTCGGGTGCTTATTTTGACCGCACTCGCTGACGAGGACGACATCCTGCGCGGCTTCCAAAGCGGGGCCGATGACTATTTGACCAAGCCCTTCTCCCCGCGCGAGTTAGTCGCCCGGGTGGACGCCCAATTCCGCCGGGTGGAAATGGACGCCGGCCCGCCGGAGACCCTGAACCTTCCCGGCGACATCCAAGTCGACCTGGCTCGTCTTGAGGTGCACCGGGATGGAAAAATGGAAGCCCTGACCCCCAGGGAAGGGGACATCCTCAAGTACCTCATCCGCCATCGCGATCGGGTGGTCACCCGTGGCGACCTCTTATTGGATGTTTGGCACTACCAAAGCGCGAACGTGGAAACACGCACGGTGGACATTCACATCGTGGGACTGCGCCGCAAGGTTGAACCCGATCCTGCCAACCCGAGCTTGATCCAGACCGTCCGCGGCAAGGGATACCGTTGGCACGACTCAGCCTGAACCCCCATACCCAGCGCACGGCCCTGCTCCTTTATGCCCTCCTGGTCGTCCTGCCCGGAGCGGTCTTTGGGGGCTTGCTCTGGCGACAGTTGAACCAGGACCAAGCGCGTCAATTGGAAGAGGCTCCAGCCGCGGTGCAAGACGGAGCAACCCGTTTCTCCCAAGCCATGGCCGCCCGTGTTCGAGCGATCCTAGCCCAGGAAGAGAACCGCAATCCCCTGGACTATCTATTGTGGGACCAATCCTTTGACGCCAAAGGAGTTATGATCAGCAAACCCTCGGTGCTAAACCGGGAAGAGCGACGAGAGGGAATCCTGGCCTGGTTTGCCCAGGACCCCGAAGCCCCGGGGGGCCAGCAGCTAACGGTGTTCCGGGGCCGAGAGCAATTTGGCCGGGCCGAGCGGGAGGACACCAAACGGCTTGACAAGGTGGCCCAGGACCTTCTGTCCCTGCGCAGAGTGGACTGGGGCATGGAGCACCTGGGTAGTGGAGGCTTGAGCTTCGGGGACTACTCCAGCAAGGAAGCGGGACGGGTCGGCAGTAGCCCCTCCCGAATCAGCAGTGGACGGGAGTTCTGGCTCGACTTTGGCCAGGTGGCGGTCAGTCTGCACCCGCGGCAAACCGAGACCAGTCGCTCGCGTTGCGCGGACCAGGACATTCGCGCTGCCTCAATCAGCCTGCAAGTCACCCAAGTCTTGATCCGCACCACGCCCTTTGACTTACGCATGGTCAGGGACGAAGAGGACAACTTGCGCTTGACCGCCACGCGGGTGGTGGTCATGGATCCCATCGAGGTGCCGCCGGGAACTGAGCACGAATCCTTTTGGCATTGCCTCGATCCCCTACGCAGGCGCCAAGCCTGGTTGCACGGGGTTGTTCTTGATGGGGACTGGTTGGAACGGATGTACACCACCCAAACCAAGGCCGAGGTCCTGCCCGAAGGTCAGGTCCTCTTGGCCAGCAGCGCGGCGCACGAACTCGACCCGGACGAATGGATCCTGGCCCTCGCCCGCCCCCTGGATGATCTGGGCATCACCTTTGATCGCCCTGTGGACCAGGATCGGTTCAGCTTTGCGGTTGCCACCAACGTGGGCGACCTGGGTCGCAGACTCCAGCAGCGGATGCTCTGGTTTGCCGCCCTCGTGATCGTGATGCTCATTTCCCTCGGGGTCGGGCTGAACCTTTTGCTCTCATCCCTGCAGGCAAGCCGGGCGCACGTACACAGGACCGAAAACTTCGTCGCCGCTGTCACCCACGAATTGCGCACACCCATCGCAGCGATTCGATTGCACGGAGAAATGCTCCGGGATGGCTGGATCAAAGACCCGGACCGGCAGCAGGCGGCCCTCGAACACATTCTCTCAGCCTCGAATCGCCTGACTGGCTTGGTACAGCGCGTGATCGACAAGCGCCGGCTGGAAGAGGTGCCCCCTGAACCGGAGCCGGGGGATTTGGGCGCGACCACCAAGAGCACCCTGGCGGAGATCGATGCTCTGGAAGGCAGCGATGTGTCCCTGGTATTGGAACCGAACCTGCCCCAAGCCCTGTTCACCGAAGACGGGGTTCGGGGGGTGCTCATCAACCTGATCGAGAACGCGCGCAAGTACGCCCCGGTGTCCGAGGGCCAAGAGAAAATCAGAGTCAGCCTGGCCAGCGAGGGGTTGCGCTTGGTCCTGGACGTTTCCGACCGTGGCCCGGGGATCCGACCAGAGGACTACCAGCGGGTCCTGGAGCCATTTGTGCGCTTGGGTACCGAGGCCACGCGAGAGGCCACCGGCACGGGCCTAGGCCTGCACCTGGTGGCCCAGTATGCGCGGGCCATGAAGGCCCGTCTTGATCTGCGCGAACGACCCGGCGGAGGCTTAACCGTGAGGCTCACCTTCCGCAAGGCAACTCGATCAGTTTGATTCGCCGGTTCCGCTCTCCTCGCGCTCCTTCGCTTCCCGTATTTCCCGTGCTTCCCGCGCGGGCCAGCGGACGCTGAAGGTTTCGCTGAACCACTCGCTCTTGGGATAGAGGTCAGCGATCAGGTTTTGGGCCAACTCAGCCTGGCTGCTCTGACGCAGGCTAAGCACAGCCTGAGCCTTCATCTTCTTCTTCGGGTCCGGATCAGCGACCTTGTTGAGGCGCACGAGATAGGCTCGGTCCCCAGTAAAGTCCTTACGCGGATATCCCACCTGGCCCGGCTCGAGCTCATAGAGATCGGGCTGGCCCTGCAGGAAGCGGTCCGCGTTAGTCGCCAGGTTCGGGTCGTCCCCGGGCCACTCGGTGCGCGTGAGCATGGGACGCTCTACCAGGGTGAAGTTTGCTGCGCCCGCGCTCTTACGCAGATCTTCGGCACTCACCATCGGCTTCCACTCTTCGTTGGAAAGGGGCGCACCCGCATCGTCTATGCCACGCTCAGCGCAGATTTCCAGGATGCCCTGCAGGGAGTCCACCGCGAGCTCGATCGCATTGGCGCGGGCCCATTGGGTCAGCACTTCCTCTTTGATCTCTTCCCAGGGCTTGCGCTCCGGTTCGATCTTTTCGAGCAGCTTGGCAATCACCATACCCCCCTCTTCCACTTGCACCCGGGGCACAAAAGTGTCGGTCTGAGCAAAGGACAGTTGGTTCGAGAGGTTGCGGCCACCCCAGCCTTCCATCTCCGCAATCTTGGAGCGTTCAAGGGGTTCTTCCATCGAGGTGACGGTTAGTCCAAGGGCAGCGGCTTCGGCCATCCAATCCACGTCGGAATCGGGGACCTGCATGCGCGTGCGCACATCTTCAAGGAAGGAGGTCATGGCGTCCCAGATCGCAGCTTCGGCGATCGCCTGGTCCTTGACCTCATCGTACTCGTAGTAGAACTTGGTCGGCTCTTCAGGCTTCTGAGGGGTTTCGTCGGTAGCAGCATCGGCGGTTTCGTCGGTAGCAGCATCGGCGGTTTCGTCGGTTGCAGCATCGGCGGTCTCGTCGGTTGCAGCATCGGCGGTCTCGTCGGTGGCAGCATCGGCGGTCTCGTCGGTGGCAGCATCGGCGGTCTCGTCGGTTGCAGCATCGGCGGTTTCGTCGGTGGCGGCATCGGCGGTTTCGTCGGTGGCGGCATCGG